>JAADFO010000045.1 GCA_013152815.1 Nanobdellati archaeon | reverse complement strand
TGATCCGGGTTCTTATGCTCTTTCTTCTTTGGCGAGGACCGTTCGTCTAAGACGTTCAGTCGTGCATGATTCGAATGCAAGTCTGAAGTGTGTCAGAAATAAAAACAGTTGTTTTCATAGTTGATACAAAAGCTTTTTATATGTCAAAAATAAAAACAACTTATGACACTTTCGACTGCCTTGAAAACCCTCCGGTTTTTTCTAGAAAACCCATATAAAGAAATCCATCTCAGAGAATTAGCAAGAACCCTGAAGATAAGTCCTTTTGCCACAAAGAAGTATGCGGATCTGCTCCTGGCAAACAACCAGATCGTGGAAAGGAAACAGGCGAATCTACGCATATTCAGGGCAAACAACAGCAATCCGGCATACAGGCATCTGAAGATAGCAGAAAACCTGCAGAACATACAGGAAAGCGGTCTGGTTCCCCATCTCAAGGAAACCATTCCTGCAGTGACCTCGATTGTGCTTTTCGGATCTGTCGCTACAGGAACAGACAATCAGGAAAGCGATATTGATCTTGTCATTATTGGAAAGAAGAAAGCGATCGACTGTTCCAGCTATGAGAAGAAATTAGGAAAGCCCATCAATCACCACATCTTTTCCTGGGCAGCGTGGAAGAAGAAGCAAAAACAGGACAGGGCGTTCTTATCAGGACGTCATCATCAACGGTATCCCCCTCGAGGGAGAACTGCCGTTGGTGAAAGAACGATGAACATAGAGACGACGAAGGATTGTTTCGAGGCACGGTTGCTCAGAAGGATCCCTCCGGATGGACTGAAAAGCACAAGATCGCTCGAGATAGCGGACAATCGTCTCAAACGGGCGAAAGAGGCGCTTGACCAGAAGTTCTTTGATTTCTGCATCATGGAAAGCTACACCGCGATGTTCCATGCTGCGAGATCGGTCCTTTACCGGGAAGGCATCCAAGAGAAAAGCCATTATGCACTTTATGTCTTCCTCCGCGAGAACCACGGCAGAACGTTGGGAAGAGAGACGGTCAACCTCTTGAACACCCACCGGGTGGAACGGCATGAAGCGATGTATGGTCTGGACTTCCGGCCTGACAAGGACGATGCGATTTCTGCCTTGGAAGATGCACAACAATTCGTTGCTGCGGTGAAAAAGATGCAGAGATGAAATGCAAAGTTTTTTATAGATGCCTCGATTAGACAAACACATCATGACAGACGGTGATTCACGCTGGCACGGGCAACCCATTCTCAATAGATGAATCTCTCGTCGATAGATTTCGTTCGCTCCTTTTCCTGAACAACCGGCAGAGCTCTGTCTCTTCTGGACATTGGCGCGGACCATCAAATTCTAAGAGTTAATACCAGTTCATACTAGACAACACCACGAACGATTAAACAATAGCGTCAGCGCTATGGAGAAAAAAAATGAAACTCGCACAAACATTCGGACAGTTCGGCGGACAATATGTTCCTCCCCTGCTGGTAGAACGGCTGCAAGAACTAGAACAGGCATTCCTAAGATACAAAGAGGATGCAGCATTCAAGAAGGAGCTTGCGAAACTTTTGAAGGACTATGTGGGCAGGCCATCTCCGTTGTATTTCGCAGAGCGGCTCAGTAAACAGGTAGGGAACAAGATCTATCTCAAGCGGGAGGACCTGAACCATACCGGGGCGCACAAGATAAACAACACGTTAGGACAGGCATTGCTTGCAAAGAGGATGGGCAGGAAGACCCTGATCGCTGAAACAGGTGCAGGACAGCATGGGGTTGCGACGGCCACCGCAGCAGCGCTCATGGGGATGGACTGCATCATCTTCATGGGCGAAGTCGATGTCGATAAACAGAAGATGAACGTCTATCGGATGGAACTCCTGGGTGCTGAAGTGCGGGTTGTCAAGTCAGGACTCAAGACATTGAAAGAAGCGGTGGATGAGGCACTGATGCACTACATCGAGCATCCTGAGGTCTTCTATCTGCTGGGAAGCCAGGTCGGACCGCACCCTTACCCCCAGATCGTCAGGCATTTCCAGAAGGTCATAGGAGAGGAGGCAAAGAAGCAGATCCTGGAGCAGGAAGGAAGACTCCCTGACGAGATCATCGCTTGTGTTGGTGGCGGGAGCAATGCCATCGGCATCATGTCTGCTTTCATCGATGACAAGGATGTCGGCTTGATCGGCGTAGAGCCTGCGGGAAAGGGGCTCAAGACAGGGAAACATGCAGCCACCCTGACATTGGGTTCGCCGGGAGTCATCCACGGATTCAGATGCATGCTCCTGCAGGACAAGGACGGCAACCCGTCAGAGGTCTATTCCATAGCTTCAGGGCTGGACTACCCCGGTGTGTCGCCAGAGCATAGCCATCTGCACGAGACAGGGAGGGGAGAGTACGTGACCGTGACCGACAGAGAGGCGCTGGCAGCATTCCATGACGTGACCAGGCAAGAAGGGATCATCCCTGCGCTGGAGACCGCCCATGCCCTTGCCTATCTCTACAAGATGAAGCCAGAAGGAAAGATCGTGATATTGAACTTCTCCGGCAGAGGTGATAAGGACGTGGACTTTGTCGCCAAGCATCGCTAAAGCTTCAACCCGGATCAAACCCATCTGAAGGTTTATATAGTCCGACCGCTCCTGATATCATATGCAGGACGACAACTATCTCCTCATAAGCCTCAAGGACGAGAAGTCCAAGAAGCTTGCCCAGGTCATCAGCAACGAGACCTCCCGGAAGGTCCTGGACCTGTTGACCAAGAAAGACGCGACAGAGACCGAGATAGCAAAAGCCCTCAATATTCCGCTCTCGACCGTGCATTACAACATGAAGGCGCTGGTAAGGTCCGGCCTGGTCAAGGTAGAGGAGTTCCACTATTCAGAGAAGGGCAAGGAGGTCAACCATTACAGCCTCGCAAACAAGGTCATCATCATCGCGCCATCGAGGGAGAACAGCTGGAAGCAGGCCATGAAGAACTTCCTGCCCATCGGGATGTTCGGGCTTGCCGCGACATTCATCGTCTTCCTCTGGGAGAAGCTGTCCTTCGGGGGCGGAGTGTTCAGCCAGGCGGTCCCGTTGACCGCGACTCGGATAGCCGCAGAGAGCGCACCCATCATGAACCAGGTCGCATCCCAGACAGACAAGGCAGTGGCAGTCGCCAAAGAAGCGGTCCAGGATATGGTTGCTTCTGCTCCTGTCCCTGAGGCGGTCAATGCGAGCCATCAGACCATCGGCAGCGCCGTGGCCATGACCCCTGCAGAGCCCAACCTCTGGCTCTGGTTCCTTCTGGGGACTGCATTCACCCTCACGGCCATGATCCTTTGGGAGTGGCTTCGGCAAAGAAAGCGATAGCCAGGCTGCACCCCGATGATTTGCATAAGCCTTTTAAATAAGCGAAGGTCTGATTTTTGTACCATGAAATTTCCCATCGACCTCTCGGCATATAAAAAAGTAGCATTGGACATTCATCAGGAAAAGCTCACGCAAGAGCAGAAAGAAGAGATCAGGAAGAACATCCGGCTCTGCAGGGACGCCATCGTCTTCTTCACATCCTATTCAGCCAAGAAAGGCACCGGCGGCCATACAGGAGGGGCCTATGACATCGTCCCGGAAGCCATGCTTGCAGAAGGGTTCATGCTCGGTGATAAGAACATCTATCCTGTCCACTTCGACGAAGCAGGACACCGGGTGGCGCTCCAATACCTGCTTGCTGTCCTCCATGGAGACCTTCCTGCAGAACAGCTCCTCAAGTACAGGGAGTACAAGGGCAAGCTTCCTGGCCATCCTGAACAGGGCATGACCCCTGGCATTTCTTTCAGCTCAGGTCGCCTGGGCCATCTCTGGGGCCATGTGAACGGGCTGGCGCTCGCAAACCCGGACAAGACGTTTCTTCTCTTCGGGTCAGACGGTTCACAGCAGGAAGGCAACGACGCAGAGTCCGCAAGGTTCGCCGTCGCCCACAACCTCAATATCAAACTGCTCCTGGACGACAATGATGTGACCATCGCAGGCCACCCCTCAAAATACATGGAAGGGTATGATCTGAAGAAGACACTTGAAGGCCACGGACTCAGGACAGACACAGGAGACCCCGAGGATCTTGATGCGCTATATCGACGGATGCGAAAAGCGATTCTCACCGATGGACCAATCGCGCTCATCAACCGACGGAAGATGGCTCCTGGCATCAAGGGCATCGAAGGCATGTGCAAGGGACATGATGCGATCTCTCCCGATCTCGGCATGGCGTACCTCCGGGAAAAAGGGCATGAAGAAGCGACAAAGATGATCGAAGAGGTCCAGAAGATAGCGGTCGTGACCAGACACCGAGGAAGCTCAGACGTATTGAAGAAGAAC
>JAADFO010000044.1 GCA_013152815.1 Nanobdellati archaeon | reverse complement strand
CTTCAGAACATCCTCCTGTGTTATGATGACCTCTTCGATTTCGAGAATAATTTCCAGAACCTCTTCAGGGACTTCGAGAAGAACAAACAGAGGATCTGGGATAAGATCCTCAGGATATACCGCTCGCCAGAGAATGAACATCGTCTGGAGTTTGCGACCTATGACGAGCATGACAGGATCAGGGGGATCAAGGGCATCCAGGCAGATACCGCCCATCTCGTCCTCGACGATCTTATGAACCGCTACGCCGACCACAGACTCCCCGTGAAAGACATGCAGGTCACATGGAACCTTGAACGGAAGGTGACCATCAAACGTCATTTTGATATCGAGATCCCTGAGACCTACCCGGTCAGCATCTATTTCGATACGTTATACAAGCTCTTCTCTGAGCATCAGAGGACGAACAGGAAGAAGGCAGGGAACCCGAAGAGGAAGCAAAGAACAGGGTCGAAGGCAGGGACGAATAATGACGCACCGGACATCCTGCCCCCTGGCTCCCGCCGCGCCCTTGCACGGACAATCATGCTCCTTTCTGAAGAGAAGAAGGCGAACAGCTTCTATGCGAGCATCCTGTCTGAGTTCAAGAATGATGATGCCCTGCGGAAGCGAGGAATACCTACCTACTTTCCGCCGCACATAGACTTCAAGAACAGCGAGATGGAAGGGATACGGTTCCTTTCCACGAACATCTACCGACACAACCGAATACCCAAGGCCATCGTGCGCTACAAGAACGCCTTCTTCTTTATCGACGGCATCAACTATGCGTCCGGTGAAGGGAAAGAGACCAATGACTTGCAGGAGGAGATCTATCTAGAATTCAGCAATGATATCAGACAGCTTTTCAGCTCGTTGGTGACCAAGGAGAACTATGAGGCTGCGTTCCGGGCCATGAAACCCTACCAGTTGCAGGGATCAGCAGCAGATCTTCCCGGGGGGTGGATCCATGAACACATCTCACGACACACGACCTTCCTCCATGCCATCGATTATGCCAGGCATCTGCCTGCCTCCTTCGACCTTCGGGTCGTGGAGAGTGAAGAAGAGCGTCCTCAGGGGACGGGGTTTTCCACAGACAACTTTTCAACAGACAGCATGTTCCATAAAGACCGGTTCGAGAAAGTGAAGACCTATGAGTCTGGCAATTATTACTACGACCTGAAGATATCCCTGGACGAGGACGTCCTGCCCGACGGCAACCTTCCCCGGGAGCTCCAGATCCACACGCCCTTGAGCTTCTATCATGAGAAGGTGGAAGCGCCCCACCTGGCGATGAAAGAGACACGGACCAGAGACCTGGTCACCAGGCTCCTGCAGCATGACATCACGAAAAAACCACATAGCATGACCAGGGTGTTGGACAGCGTCGAGAAGTATTTCGCCCAGGACGCACTTTATGCACTGGAGCACGCATCGTTCCCCCAGGAACTCGTGGATTTCCAGGAGCACCATGATCTTCAGACGATCCTCGGACCGGTGGAGCTCTGGATACGGGACCAGACCATCAGGGCGAGACATGCTGCCCAATATCTCACGCCCCAGGAGAAGGGACGTATCCTCGACGTCTTCCAGAACAGGCCTCCGACAGCGCAGGGACCCTTTGCCCAAGCCATCTCCACCTATATCGCTGTGCGCTATGCATGGGAAGGCACCCAGCTCAGCCTCCACTTCCAGAAAACAGGAAGAGGAGAAGAAAGAAGAGGAAGGGAAGAAAGAAGGGAAGGTGACCCGGCAGGAAAGGTCTAGGTCTAAGAACCGGTGGAACAGCCCTAGACAGCAGGCCAACATTAAGTGCCTATGAAGAGCTCGAGAAGCTTATCCGCCGCGTCTTCGGGAAGAAGTTGAGTATTCCTCTTTTTGAAGCCTTGCCGCAGCCGAGGAAATCGCCTCTGCTGTTCCTGATCAGGACATAGGGATTGCCAGGGATGGCCCGCTCGACCGTCTCACCGGCCATCCATTGCCTGACCGCAGGGTCATCGAGCACGACGATGTTCTTCGATGCATGGGGTCCGACAAGCTGGCTCCCTTCTATGGACAGACGGAGGGTGTCATCCTTCACCTCACCGAAGTAGAGCCCTATCTTGTCGACACGAAGATCGTCCAGATTCAGCCTGAAGACTTCCGGATTGATGATGAAGAGCTTCTGCTGATGGTTCTTCAGGAATGCGTAGTCGAGGGGGCCGGAGAATCCGAACTGATCTTCCAGCATCCTCTTTATCTTCTTGATCTCACGGCTGTTCTGCAGGTCGAGCTTTTGTACCATGCTTCCTCAGATCCCCCAGACAGGATTGCTCTTCCTCATCATGGCCGCTATCTCTCTCATCACACCCTTCTCTTCCACAGAGAGCACGTCCTTGAATGCCTTGAGCCTCTTGAAGTCCTCGGCAGGTATCGCGCTGAGCAGGATGTCCCCCTCCTGGATCTGCCGACCGATGGTGACATCAGGCAGGGAGACGGCCAGCTGTTTCCCCCGTCCTGCTTTCTGCACCGTCTCCTTCTCGAGCTGCATGCTCTTGACACGGGTGAGCCGCTTGCCGTCTTTCATGAGAGGGGTGTTCGTCCGAAGCGTGCCCGCAAGCACCTCGACGCCGCAGACGGCAGGATTGTTCTGACGGAACACATACCCCCTGAGCACCTCTATCTTGCAGGGCCGGACGAGGTTGTCCAGACCCTCGGCAGCCCGTCTCTTTTTCTGTTCTGAGAGGAAAGCTTCCAGGGATTCCACCAGCTTATAGATGATGCTGTCGGATATGACCTTCACCATGCCGGGGTCCACATCATGTTCAAGGAAGGAATTGAATCCGAGGATGACCGCGTCCTCCGGATGGTGTTCGAGGGATGCGGACGCCTCATTGATGTCCTTCTTCGAGATGTTCCCGACCGACGCGCGTTTGATATGAAAGCCCTTCCCTCTCAGGATATTGACCAGGGCCTCAAGAGAGCCCAGTGAGTCGGCCTTCACCACGATACCCTGATGCTCGGTCTCGATCATGACCTCATCGACCTCTTTTTTTATCGAACGCTCGATCTCCTCTTCTTTGCCCGGCGGTGCCACCCTCAGGGGGACCCCTGATATCACCTGGTCGATGTCAGGAGCAGAGATGCGCACGCCTGTCGCTGCATAGACTTCCCGGACGCTTGAGAAGTTGGCTTTCCTGTCGGTGATGTCCTTCTCGGGCGACGGTTCGAACAACGCCCGCACTTTCGTCCGTATGGGACGGTCGGGCCCGCCGATGATCAGCGTGTCATTCACGGCAAGCCTGCCGTCATAGATGATGGCGTCCATGGTGATACCGAGACCTTTCTGCTCTTTCACCTCCAGGACGGTCCCGCGGGCAGGGCCATGGGCGTCGTAGACCAGGTCAGACTCGAGAAAACGCTGGGCGAGGCCCATCAGGACCATGAGCAATGAATTTATCCCCATGCCTGTCTTTGCTGAAAGCGGGACGATGGCGATCTCTTTGGTGTAGTCAGAGACACGGTCGAAACGTTCTGAAGGGAAGCCCTTCTCGTGGAGGCTGCCCACCAGTCCATAGATCCTCCTGTCGATCTCCTGCCTGACCGCATCCGGCTGGCTCTTTATTGCAGGAAGCACATCATTGCCCTCGGCCCGGAATCCGGGAACCAGATCGATCTTGTTGGCGGCGACGATAAAAGGAGTCCTGTAGCTCTTGAGGACCTCGATGGATTCCAATGACTGAGGCATGAACCCCTCGTTGACGTCGACGACAAGGATGGCGATGTCGGCGAGATTCCCTCCTCTTTTGCGCAGGTTGTTGAAGGCGGCATGGCCCGGCGTGTCGATGAAAAGCAACCCTGGAACGGTGAAGTCCATCTTCAGGCTCGAGAGCATGGGACCGCAGATCTTCTTGATGGTCGGCAAAGGCACGGCAGAACAGGAGATGCATTGGGTGATGCCGCCCGCCTCTGCCGCTATAAGAGCGGTCCTCCGGATATTGTCGAGGAGCGAAGTCTTTCCATGGTCGATATGACCGACGACAGTGACGATGGGCTGTCGGAGCATGGACGGCCAGAAGTCCGGGCCATTTAAAAATGTTAGGTTCCCTGGTCCTGTGAAAAGTCACGCTGACGCGTGGCCGTCATCAGGCCTGGCCACGGCAATGACCACGATGACGCTGCTTCTACCGTTCCGGCCCTGCAACGGTGCAACGGGTTTATGCTCCGTTGGAACGCGATAGGAAGCATGAAGCTCCAAAGAAGGGAGTTGCGGGTTGCATCATGAAACAAAGACGCTATCGTCAGGTACTTCGTCAGGTCCTGACAGGATAGCGCAGCAGGGCTCCGACCTTGCCGAGCTCCCTGAGCTGTGTGCCTTCCCGTGTCTCCACCGAGATGATACGGATGTCTGTGCCCACCTTCTCGGCCTCTTCTTCATAGCGGCGGATGACAGGGTCTTCCAGGCTCTCACTGAGAAGCAGGATATCGACAGCTCCCATGGTCAACGCTTTCATGGTGGCATCGTCGCCATAGGCGATGAGGTCTGGTTTCGTCGCGAGCACAGAGAGGAATCTCTGGAGGATCTTCTTCTCTTCGGCCACCTCTTCCTTGGCGAGCACGTCCTGGGACTTGTCGAGGAGCTCCTGGAGGCCGAATTCGCCTGTGTACGACAGGTCTTTTATGGCGATGATCTTGTTCTTGACATCTGCGGTGATGTACCCTCCTTCGACAAAATCGTATTTGGTGGGACCTGGTCCGCCGACGATGATGCCTTTGAGCGATTCCAGATGAAGGTATTGATCTTTCATCATCTCGCCTATCTTCTTGTAGAAGTCCTTCGCCGCATCTTCCCGCAGCCGCATATATCTGGCTGCCGACTGGCCTCCTGCCCGGGTCTTCCCCGGGACATTTGAGGAGGCGCTCAGCAGCGGAATGATGGCCTTTCCCTTGAGCAAGGCTATGTGGGCGTCTCTCCTGTCCATGACCACGAGACCATAGACTTCCTTGATCTCCATCATGTCCGAAAGGAGTTCGAGCTGGAATTGCTTATCGCAGCGGTAGAGACGGGTCTTGAGAGGCACCGGCGGTTCGATGCTCCAGACTTCTACATCACTCTGGCCTTCCCGCTCGGCGACGTTCCCCGAAAAGACGGCAAGTCCATTCTCCGGTGTTTTCGTGTAGAGCTTGAGATGCTGGATCATGCGTTCGAGGGCATCCTGCACATTCTTCCTTGTCTGGCTGGACTTGATGTTGGATGCGGTCCCCTGTTCCTGGGCCAGGTGGTTGATGATCTTGTTCAGCTCATAGCCGGCAGGGATATAGACCGACACCAGCTCGGTATGTCTGCCACGATAATCTTTCAGGCTTCTGACGAAGCTCTTCAGTTGGTATCTTTGTACGGAATCGAGGGACATGGTCGGTCACCTTCTGCAAGCATCTTACCCCCTCCCCCTGGACGGTGGAGCTGAGAGAGATTGAGGGGAAAGAAGGGTTTTAAACATTCGCTATTAAACATTCGCTATTTGAGTTTCATGCCGGAGAACCCTTTCATCTTCCTGAGCATCCCTTCCATGTTCTTCGCCTTCCCGGGTTTGAGCATCTTTATCATCTTCTTGCTCTGCCTATACTGTTTGAGAAGCTCCCGGATATCAGACGCTTTCTTGCCGGATCCTTTGGCGATGCGGTCGATGCGGTCGACCGTGATGATGTCAGGATGTTCTTTCTCCTCGACGGTCATGGAGTCCATGAGGATCTTCCAGGTGTCCAGCTTGCCTTCCTGGACACGAAGCGCCTCCTTGGGGAGTTTTATCTGCCCGAAACCAGGGACCATCTCCATGATCTTGTTGAGCGGCCCCATCTTTCTCATGGCTGCCATCTGTTCATAGAGGTCGCTCAGGGAGAATTCGCCCTTCATGAGTTTTTTGGACAATAATTCCGTATCCTGCCCTTCCATGGCATCCTTCGCTTTTTCCAGAAGAAGCTCCAGGTCTCCCATCCCGAGCAACCGTGAGACAAACCCCTTGGGGTTGAATTCCTCGAGATCGTCTGGTTTCTCTCCTGTTCCCAGGAAGATGATATGGGTGTCCGTTGCAGCGCAGGCGGTCAGTGCGCCTCCTGCCTTGGCCGTCCCGTCCATCTTGGTGGCGATGACCCCTGTTATCTGGCAGCTCCGGTGGAATTCTTCTGCCTGCGTCTGTGCAGCCTGTCCGATGTCGGCAGAGATGACGAGGAACCTCTGGTGCGGCCTGATGAGCTCGGTGAGGTCGCGTATCTCGGTTATCAGGTCCTCCGAGAGCGCATCTCTCCCTGCCGTATCGACGATGACCACATCAAAGCCTTTGAGCGTCTCTTTGTGATGGTCGTATATTGCCGAGGGATCCTTCCCTGTCTTGTCGATGAAGACAGGAACGCCAAGCGCATCCCCTACCTGTTTGATCTGGTCCATGGCTGCAGGCCGATGGACGTCAAGGCCCAGAAGGGCCACCTTCTTCCCCCGCTTGGTGAAGAACTTCGCCAGTTTTCCCGAGGTGGTCGTCTTCCCTGAACCGAAAAGACCGACGAGCATGATGATATAGGGCTTCCTGTCAGGCTGTATCCTGGCGGGTTCTCCGCCGAGGAAGGCGACAAGCTCTTCATAGACGATGTTGATGAGAAATTCACGTTTGCTGAGGCCTGCCGGAGCATCCTCTTTCAATGCCCTTTCCTTTATCTTCTTCGTCAGCGAGAAGACGAGCTGGACATTGACATCTGCCTGGAGCAATGCCCGTTGGATGTCTTTGACGAGCTCATTGACGAGTCTCTCATCGACGAACATCGAGCCTGCTATCTTCTTCAGCGTGTTCTTCAGTGAATCCGAGAGCTTGTCGAGCACCATGGTCCTTCAGCAAGCAAGAACCATTTATAAAGGTTACTTCAGGGAAAGAGAATCAGGGCGCTTTAAAGGGTATCTGCGGCTAGTATGCAGCTAGTATGAACTCCTGCAGAGAGATGCCAGATGCCTGCCCTGCTCCATCGAGGAGGACCCTCTACGATGCATAGATGCATGGGAACCCCGTCGATGCCGCCTGGCCCACGCCATCATCTTCCTCCTTCGTCCTCCTTTCATTCGGAAATGCTTACCGTGATGGCACAGACGGTCATGCATCTGGCAAAAAAGCAGAGGGTTCCATGATAGCCGGGCAAATGGGTTTTGTAGAAAGTGAGGTCAGCATCCTTTGCGAGGCCTTACCCTGCTCAGGAGCGGAAGAGTTCCGGGGGTGGGCCCCCGCGGGGCTGGAACGGCAGAAGCAGGAGTCGTCGCGGTGGCCGAGCCTGATGCTGACCACGCGTAAGCGTAACTTTCTACAAAGCCGGGCAAATGGAAATCTTTTTAAAGGGTTCACTGCCACTATCGAGAATATGGCTCCAAATCCTAAGAAGACATCCAAAGGCAAGAAAAGCTCCAGAGCGAAGAAGAAGCTCTGGTTCTCCATCATATCGCCGAAAGGCTTCAATGCCGTATCCATCGGCGAGACCTCTGCCTTCGAGGCGAGCAACCTTCCCGGTCGGGCCGTCAAGGTCAACCTCATGAACCTCACCAACGACCCAAGAGGCCAACATGTCAACATCACCTTCAAGATAGACAAGATTGTCGGTACCACAGCAGAGACCCAGGTCTTCAAGTACGAGATCATCCCTGCACATTTCAAGCGGCTCGTGAGACGGAACAGGGACCGGGTCGACCATAGCTTCCTCTGCAGGACCAACGACGGCATAACGGTCCGTGTGAAGTTCATTCTCATCACCCGTTTCAAGGTCAACAAATCCACCCAGTCTGCACTTCGGAAGTCATCCACCGACCTCATCTCGGCGATCTTCTCTAAGCTGACGCTGGAGAACGTCTTCAAGGACATCATCTTCAACAAGGTACAGAAACTCCTCCGAGGCAGGATGGCAAAGATCGCACCTCTCCGGAACTTCGAGATCAAGGTCATCAATATCGACAAGAACAAGAGAGGTGTCGGTCTTGTGACCCCGTCCCAGGAAGCATTGGATTCTCTCGAACATAAACCCGCTCCGCCCGAGAGGGACCATAAGGTCGAGCATAGCTGATGAGAACCCCCACCTATGCATGTACCATATGCATTGTCATCCTTCGGGAAACTTTCTGACGATATCCTGTCTTTCGTGGACCTCTGAAAGGTAGATTTTTTAAGCAGAGGATGACTGTAGGAGATCCTGCTGTACCTGAACACGAAGAATGATCCCGTGGTGGACGAATGCCGAAAAACCTTGTCGTCATCAGTGATGTGCATGTGGCCAGGATATGGAACAAGATAGCGAAGGTCCTGCCGAAGGAGATTGGGTTCCTCAACCCCAACGGTCAGCTCCAGAAGATGATGCGCATCCTCACGGAGGATGATGCCCTGATCATCAACGGTGACCTCGTCGACTATCATTACGCGGACTATGGGCCCTCTGCCAAGAAGAACCTGGACTATGCAGACGATATCCTCTCGCGATTCGATGGCTTGACGTATATCAATGTGGGAAACCATGATTTCAGGTCATTTGCCTATAACTTCTCCTTCTACGGACTCCATCATGTGAACATCAGCAGAGCGACACGCCTGCGCTTCAGGAAAAGGTTCGGGTTCCATCGTTTCCGATGGTTCGATGAATTGCGTTCCATAAACCTTTTTCTCAAGAAGGATGACAAGGTGTCGAGCCAATTCCTCCAGAAGGACTATGCTGTCACGCTCGACAGAAGAAGGCTCCTGTTTCTCAGCACAGGACCAGATGCCTTCTCCCGGCCGGAAATCTTCTTCAACCCTAAATACTGGCCCATTATCCGGCATGTCCTTTCGACGCCGTCCTACGGCCTTCAGGATAAGCAACTTGCCTATCTCCGGAAAGAGCTCCAGGACAGCAGGGAGCGACAGATCGTCCTCTTCCTCCATTGCCCGCCGTTCTTCAGCAGAGACCCTCATGCATCGATGGTGCTGCAGAAAGGAAAGATCTTCCGCAGGCTGGCCTATTCCAGCTTCTCATCGGGGATGTTCGCGCGCAATGTCGAGCCGTTCCTCGAGATCCTTATGGCCTCCAAAAAGAACATTCTGGTCATCAGCTCTCACCTCCACGTTCCAGGACAGTTCATCATCGACAAGGAGACCAGAAGATTGGATGCTGTCCCCCTGCACGAGATCAACCAACAGAGGCATGATGCGACAAAGATAAAGTTCGTCACCACGCTTCCCCTTGGCGTCATCGACCGGTTCAACAGGAAGACCGGCTATCTGAAGATTGCAGACAATCGCATCGGCCATGTCGTCCTCAGGGAATTCTCATGAGGGGCATCCTGGCCTTTCCAAGCAGAAAGAGAGACAGAGAGGCAAGGACCAACCACCTTGCCCGACCCCTTACCTGACAAGACCGAGCGTATAGGTGATATCCCCTGTCCTTCCTGATTCCTGTTTATCCTGGAGTACAGAGCGGACCAGGCGGATCCCCCCATAGGTTCCTGAAGCGTGTCCTTCCCTGCGCTGCTTCCTCTCTTTGACGATGGTGAACAGCCTGCTTGCCCGCACCTCATCCCGTTTCCAGGCCATCTCCTGATAGGGTTTCTCCTTCTTGCAGACGCCATGGTCCATCCCTTCCGGTCTTGCGCAGACAGGGCAGTCATCAAAGGCATAGTCTCTTCCGGAAAGCGCTGATCTCGTGTAGAAGACCTGCAGCTTTCCCCTCTTATCATCGATGAGATACGTCAATGAAGGACGGTATTCCTGAAAATTGCGGAGGACATTCCTTCCTGCATTATGGCTTGCCCTGCGGATGAGTTCCTCCACAGCCAGTTCCAGGTCAGTAAGGATGATCTTGTTGTTGGACGGTTCAGGGTCGAGGACCGATGCCCGTTTTTTCCTTCCGAAGGGACCGTCATATCTCCCGCTGACAAGTTTCGCTCTCCGGAAGAGGAAGACAGGAGAAAGCCCTCTGCTGTTGTAGTCGGCCATCCGCTCCTCAAGGGCAGAACCCAACGCTTTGATGTGTCGTCCTCTGGCATCGAACAGGGTCGCATCCTTCGGCACCATGATGTCCAGCTCGCTCTGATGGACAAAGGGGATGAGAGCATAGTCCACGTCTTTGCCTGTGGATACCAGGAGCATGTCATGCTCACGATGGATCTGTTTCGCGACGACGTTATCAGAAAGATAATCGAGAGCATGCTCCTTCTGCTCCACGAATCTCCCCCGCATCCTTGGCGTGATGATGGTCAACCCGCCCACAGACCCGTCCGGTGAACCTGCAGGAGCATCTGCGGATGGTGATCCAGAACCGGCTCCCATCAGTTTGTCAAACAGATCTGCATGCTTCTCGAAGTATTCCTTGTCAGGAACGATATCTTTCTCCTTTCTCCGGGGAGGTCTCTTGAAAAGAAAAATATTACCTTTGGAAAAATCATCCAGGTCTTCAGGGTTTTTCCGGACCATGAATAAACAATGAACACAGCGTTTAAATAGTTTTCTCATTTACACTACTACAAGGTGACACTAATCTGGATGATTTATAAAGAAATGGGTTGAAGAGCATCTTCATTTAAAAGAGAATCCTTAAATGAGCACACCGTTGACCGTCCCTTCCTGACCAGGTCTGTTCGTTATCTTGGCCTTGCCCTTGTCTGTCTCGACAATCGTTCCCTTTGTGATGATGTTTCTTCGGACGAAATGCCGATTGGCAGGGTTCTCGACGATGTTCTTGATGATGGCCCTGCTGGCCTTCTTGGTCTTTGGATCAAAGAGGTTGAGTGCCTCTACACTCAGAAGGATTTTCTTTTCATGGCCGCCACGCATGCGCACATTCTTCTTCCGGACAGGACCTAATTTGGTCAGGGCGGGGACATTTCCAGTCTCATGGTCCCTCTTCTTCCGATAGTCCTTATAGCGTCCGCCGGTCGCAGTCCGCCGCGGCCTTCCTTGTGCTACAGCCATGGAACCTCAGGAACAATGACCCGTTTATAAATGTATCGCATCATGAAGAAGAAGGCAGGAGAACAGCTCAGGTGATGATGCCGCCGAAGACCGATTGCAGGCCGTAACGGACGATGAAATAGACCAGGACCGAGATGCCCATGTAGAAAGGGACATATTTGATGCCCTGCCTCATGTTGCCGTAGCGGATGATGGAGATGATCAATGAGGAGAATAAGGAAGTGACGAGGATGGCGTAGACAGTGAATGTAGCGAAATTTTCCGGACTGACGCTCAATGAATTTATCGACAGGGGCAGGGCGGCCGAGCTTCCTGCCGCGCCGAGCTTCCCGGAAAGGCTGTTGAGGATGATCAGGAGATTGTAGGAGAGGCCGAAAAGACCAGGAGCGATGACCGTCGCTATGATGGAAAGGAAGATGACATAGGTCGAGTTCGTCGCCTGGATCTCGTCCTTGAGCTCCTTGGTCTGCCGAAGGTTGCTCTCTATCCTGTCGATCAGCTCTGCTATCTCATCACCGCCTTTCATCCCTTCCACGATGAGATTGAACGTCCTCTTGAGCATGGGACTCTGATATTTCTCGGTGAACTCGGTGAGCGCCTTGTCCACGTCCTGCCCGGTCATGACCCGCTTCGCAGCGAGGCGTATCTCGCTTGCGAGGACGCCGAATTTCGGACGGATGGCATCCCATAGCGCACGTTCGAAACTCATGCCGCCTTTGAGGTTCTCTGAGACATAGCGGAGAAAGTCCTGGAGCACCGTCTCCAGGTTCTTGGTCCTCCGGTAGACACGCTGGTCCAGATAGCTGTAGATCAGCAGCATAAAGACCACCGCGAGGGAGAGCTGGATGCCTGCCCAGAGGAAAAAGGTCGTCAGGAGAAAGATGATGACATTGACCTGGCTCTTGATGAGCAGAGGATAGATGAAGCTGACATAGATGAAGCCGGTGAGGAAGATGGTCAGATAGAAGAGGCTCCCGAAGAGGTTGTAAGGTACCTTGTTGATCCCCGCCTTCAGGAAATATTTTCTCATATAAGGCCTGAACCGTTTAGGGACGAAGGCCTTCCCGAACTCCTCCAGCAGGACGACGTTGAGTCTCATAGGTTCACCATGGGCCGTATGGACTTGAAGATCATGATGAAGGAGAGCTGGATGATGACCAGGAAAGAGATGGCCAGGATGATGAGAACGGGCGTCACCTGGATGGAGATGAAACCCGCAATCACCGTGAACATGGTCATGCCCAAAGAAGGGATGACGGTCGCAAAGATGAGGTACATCATCATCACTGCATTCAGCCGCTTCCCATAGGTCTTTATCTCGATGAGCTGCTCCTTGGTGATCTGCGCAAGCACTTCTTTCAGGGAGGGGACCACGTCGGCACCGGTCTTGAGCGACGTCACCAGTTCAGAGAGGATGAGCTTGAACTTCTCAGAGGACGCGTATTCACGGGCATTCACCAGAGCGATCTCGATGGGGGTCCCGAGATTGATGTCATCGGTTATCTCCTTGAAATATTTTGCCGAGATGCCATAGCTTTTTGATGCGTCGATGAGCGCATTGAACAGCGGCGCTCCGCTCTCGAGCTTGACCAGAAGATACCTTCCTGCGAAAAGGACCTCCTTGTTGATCTCCCGCTCCCTTTTCCTGATGATGCCCTTCGGAGAGTTCAACCAGAACAGGAGTGAAAGGGAGAGAAGGACAAGAAACACAGGAAGAAGCAACAGAAGAGATTTTCCGGCCTTGCTGATGACGAAGAAGACCAGGATGGTGAGACCCACCGAGAGATAGAACGCGAGATTGATGCTGCGGCGGATAAAGAATTCAGGGGACTCTTTCACCCTTGCCTTGATGATGTTCGCCTTCAGCTGAGGGAACTTCCGTAGCAGGAGATAGGGTACATTTATCATGGTGCCTCTTGCGCTAGAGCGTCGAGTATGGGGTCAGGTATGAGCTCAGGTATTGTTCAAAGAGAGATGCTGGATGTAATATCTGCGCATCAGGTTCCCGACATCGGTGATGTCCCGTATATTGTTGTTGACCATGTATTTGATGAGCTTCACCTTCTCATCGAGATCCTTGAGGATCTCATCCTTATCCATGCCGGCGTACTGGTTGATGGTCTCATAGAGCTGGGTCGGTTCCTTCAGCTGCCTGAGCGTGTCGGTCTTCACATCGTAGGACATGAACGTGTCCGGGGTCCCGTCCGGCAGCACCTGGGCAAGTTCAAGTGTCCTCCTCTGGCCGGTCCTCCGGTTCCTGTTCTGGACGAGGATCAAGGATATGGCGCTGAGCAACGGCTTGGCGATGTCGATGGGAGGATTGGTCAGGCGATGGAAGGTCTCCTTGACATTGTTCGCATGGAGGGTCGAATAGACGGAATGGCCGGTATGCATCGCCTCAAAAAGGACCTCTGCCTCCCGTTTGCGTCTGATCTCTCCCATGATGATCCGGTCAGGACGCATGCGGAGGGAGTTGATGACCAGGTCGAGCATGGTGATCTCGCCCTTGCCTTCAGGATTGGCGAGACGCGTCTCCATGGGAACCCAATGGAGCTCGTCGGGCAGGGTGATCTCACGGGTATCCTCGATGGAGATGATGCGTTGGTTGATGGGGATGAAGGACGCGACCACATTGAGCATGGAGGTCTTTCCCGAGCCCGTCCCGCCGGAGATGAGGATGGAGAGTTCAAACTCCACGGCGAACCAGATGATGGCTGCAGCCTCATAGGAGATGGTGCCGTTGAGTATCAGGTCGGTGATGGTCCAGGGCTTCTTTGAGAATTTCCTGATGGTGATGGTATTGCCTTCCGAAGAGATGGGAGAGAGGGTGGCATTGACCCGGTCCCCTGTCAGGAGATGGGCGTCCATGAGCGGCTTGAGGAGGGTTATCTCTTTGCCGATGTCCCTGCCTATCATGGTGGAATAATGTCTCGTCTTCGCCTCGTTGGGGATGAAGATATTCGTCTTGAGCCACCCATATTTCTTGTGGTAGACGAATATGGGATGCTTTGCAGAATTCTGCACGATCTCTTCCAGATAATCATCCAGAAGCAGGATCTCGATATCCCCCAGCCCTATGTTCTGCCTGATGAGCTCGTTGACCAGAAGATCAGAGGTCCTGGCATCGGTATTGGGAAAGTACTTCTTGATGAGGACAAGGATCTCTTTCTTGAAACGGCTCTTTATCGATTCTGACTTGCCGCTGTCGGTGACCGCTATATCGGTGATGTTGATGTCAGAGATGAACTCTTCACGTATCTTCCGGAGGATGATGTTGGTGTGCTTGGATATATTGCGGACCGAGATGTCGTAGTGCGCATAGCCCAGGGCATCCCTATAGATGTCTATGTCGATGATCTCGTTCTCTATCGTTATCTTGTACGAGTCGAGAGGGATAGTTCCTGTCTGTGCCATCGTCAAAACGGTTCCAAAACATTCAAACATCAGACCATCGGGCCGGACCTTTCCCCTGCTTTCCACATCTCGGAGAGCGTACCATCATGGAGCATGGGCCAGGGTATGGCTAAGATTCTCGATGATCCTTCTTATCTTTGGATTGGGATTCAGGGAACGTGCCTCGTTGAGCATTTCCATGGCCTTATCAAGCCGCTTTTCCTGTATCAGCAAAAGGGCCTCATTGAGCAGGCCATGGTAACGGGCCTCTCTGGCTTTTCCCGAGGAATGTTCCCGGGCGGTCTTTTGCGGGCGAGGAAGCATCTTCAGGGAGAGGTTCTCGAGCTTCTCCTTGAGCTGCAATGCAGCAGGATGGTCCGGCTGGTAGCCAAGGATCTCCTCGACCTTCCTCAGTGCCCCCATGATATCTCTCTTGGTCCTCAGGAGATTGGCCGCTTCCCGCCCTTTCTGGACGAGGATAGCCTTCAGGTGAAGGTCTTTTGCATGGGTCTCATGGCCGAAATTCTCCAGCTTCTGGAAGATGGAATAGCGGTCCCCCTGCAGATGTTCTTTCGATATCTCTTTCAGGGCGTCCATCTTCGCCTCGTGGGAAAGCGGAGCCTGCCTTGTTCGCTCCATGTCCATCGGCGGAGGGGCCGGTGCCAGCAGGGAGGGGGCTGCCATGTTGGAAAGAGCGTGTATATCCTCTGTCTCGCCGAACAGGAGCGATCGTGCACTCCTGACAAGCCTGAAAGACTGGGGAGACACCCTGGAGAGGAGATCGATGAGTTTCCTTGCTTCATGGAGCTTGGGTGCTGAGATCCTTCTGCCTTTGAGCTTCTCCTGCTCCTTCATGAGACGGTAGAGCATCACCATGGCATCCAGATTGTCGATCTCTTTCCGTATGCGGATGTTCTGCATGACAAGACCGTGGGGAAGTTCATTGAAGATCTTCTTCACATAGGCATGGTTGGGCTCGAGGAGGTTGAACTCCTCCCGCTCAAGGTGGACATGGATCTGGATGATGAGCTTTATGAGGTCGTTGTACTGCTTCTTGACATCCTTGGTCTCATGCTCCAGGAGCGACCAGTCACTTTTCATCATCATGTTCTTGTATTCTTCGATGATGCGCTTGTGGATCTTGGTCTTCTCATGGAGGAATCCGGGAGGCAGCCTGTTGAAATGGTCCTCGATCTCCATGAAAAGCTCGTTCGCCAGGTCAACCTGGTCAGCTTTGAGATACTTGCGTATCTTTTCCAGCAACGCGTCGATGGTGTTCGCCATCTCTCCGAAGGCGGTCTTGTGATACTCCCGCTGTTTCAGGAGGATCTCCTCGTTGAGGCGAAGGATGTCCTCCTGCAGGGCGGATGTCTGTTCGAGGAAGCCGGCAGGCAAGGCACCGTAGACCTTCTTCGCATCATTGTAGGCGGCGATGGCAGCCTCCAGGTCCAGGTTCTTGCCGAGATGTCCACGGCTCCTGGCGATGCAATCGCCTATCTGTCTTGTCTTCTCTTTCAGGTCTGATTTGTTGGTGGCTTCCCGGAGCCGCAGAAGATTCCGGTAGCGATCGATAAGCAGGTCCTCGAGCTTATCATCCTCGAGCATGAAACCGGGCGGCAGCCTCTTGAAGAGCGCATTGACCTGTTCATAGAGGGTCTCTGCCATGCGGTGATGCTTCTCTTTCAATGCCTTGTCCAATTGAGAGAGAAGACGCTTCATCTCACCTTCCATGGACGCGGTCTTCTGTTTGAGGGACTGTTTCTTCATCTCGATGAACTGTTCATGGGCTTTCAGGATCTTCTCGCGGATGAGGATACGTTCCTCCAGGAATCCTTCAGGAAGCCTGTTGTAGAGACGGTTCATGTTCTTTATGATGGCCTCGGCGGTCTCGAAATCTGCCCGGGAAAGAGAACGGTTGATGAGATGCACGAGCTCATCGACCCTTTTGAGGGCATCGTTGATGCGGATACGGAAGTTCTCCTTGAGGTTGACGGTGAGGTCACGGTTCAGTTTCACGATGTCGGTCTTCAGGGCGTTCTTCTTCTGATGATATTCGGTGGGGAGCTGTTCGTAGATGCGATTTATGCGTTGATATATCCTGTTGGCCGTGTCGAAATTTCCTGCACGCATATTGTCGTAGGCCTCCTTGAGCAGGACATCGACCTCAGTGATGGTATCATAATTGCGCTTGGGAAGCGCCTTGAACTTCTTTTTGGGAGAGACCGGCACCAGCCCGGACATCTCCTGGAACTTGCTATGCAAGAGCTTTGTCTTCTCCCGGATCTGGGCGTAGAGCGTCTTGGTATCTGCCATGGCATTCTGGGCAAGGGCATCCTTTGCCTTGCTGATATAATCACCGAGCTCCTTGAGCTTGAAATCGATGTCCTGGTCCTCAAAGGGCCGTTCGTCCTTGCGGTCCTTCTTCAGCTCCTGGAAGAGCCGCAGGGCCGCTTCCAGTATCTTGCCATAGACGACCTCTGCTGCGGAGAACCTGCTGTTCTTCAGATGAGCGTCGGCCTGTTCAAGAAGCTGGCTGAGCGTCATCAGCCTATCGGTGAGCGAGGATTCCTCTTCGACCATGCCCTTGACCAGAGAACTCTTGTTCACAAGGAAAGGAGTGGTGAACTTGTATTCGACGCTCAGTTCACCTTCCTCCTCGAGGAAAGTGGCCCAGGATTCGATGGTCTTGACCGGTATCTTCAGGGACTTGGCCGCATCATCGAAGGATATGCGCTTCCTATTACGCACTAAAGAAACTAGAGCATCAACTACCGTAGTGATGGTTTCCTCTTTTTTTTCCATCTGTAGCCTCTTTCGCATCGGTGATATTTAAAGGTTTGCTCGTCCTGGAGAGTGGCTCAACGCCAGGAATAGGCGTAGGCAGACACATTATACCTCTCCAGGGATATGTGATACGGTTCCAGGAGGAAATGGTAGCTGCTGTTGGTGATGGAGGTGACATTGTAGAGGCTGTAGTTGCCGGTGATGGTCGAACCAGGGCAGCTCTCGAAGAAATAGCAATAGTCCACATAGCTCATGTTCTTCTCCAGCGGCGTATTTGGAGGCACGAGCGATTCGATGCCGCAGCAGGACGAGCTGTTGGCCTGTCCGCTGAGCCGCATGAGGAACGATGGCGCCTGCTCCTCTGACCTGAAGGAGCGTTGCCCGATGAACGCTCTGGTCTCGTTCACGTTCCAGGAGGTGATGTTGGTCTTGGTGATGCTCCGGTTGGAGCTGAGCTCGAGACGGTAGGGAAGGTCATGGAAGCCGAGGATGTCTTCAGCGACCAGTATGGGCCGGGTGTAGTTCCAGGAGGCGGTATCGTCACGGAGCCAGTAGCTGATGTCGACCATGATCCCGTACTGCCAGGGCCCGGTATCGTTGTCCTGGAAGAGCCAGACCTTTCCTATGGAAACATCGCTCTGCACATTGAGGAATCCATTGGTGGCATTGATGATGTCCCTGATATGCTGGTCGAAGGTGTTGTTGACCATGTAGAATATGCCCTCAGTGGTGAGGTCGATGCCATTGATCGTGCCGTTGCGGAGGATCTCGGTGAAAGAACGGTTCAGGTCCACGACATAGCTGTCTTTCCGGACAGCATCATCCATGAGAGAGAGCATCGCTGCCTTTCCGCTCACCCGCAGGGCCCTGGTAAGAAGACTCTCGTCGAGATTCTTCACATGGTCATTGAGCAGGATGATGCGGGTCTTGACCGACGATTTCCCTGCTCCGCTGATGGCTTTCCTGATCTGGACGGGCTGCTGGTTGAAGAAATAGAGCAGAAGGAGCCCCAGGAAGAAGAAGGCCATGATGGTGAAGAATATCCCCTTCTTCCCTAACGCCATACACGCACCTCTGCTTTATAGGGACCCCAAAGGACGGTGTCATTGTAGACACCGGAGATGATCTTCTTGGAAGAGAACAGGTCTGCCGCCGTGGCTGAATCATCGCTGGAATTGTAGATGGTCTCGTTCTCGATGAGAACAGCGAAGGAGAAGGCCTTACCGACATTGCCGTAGGAGAGGTTCACGATGAGCGTCCTTCCGAGGTCGGTCTTGTTCCTGAACCAGAACTCGCCCACCTGCTCCAGGACTGTATATCGCATGTTGGTGATGTTGCCATCATCGTGGAGCCGGTCGATGTAACGGTTGTTGAGCGTGTAGAGTTCAGTGGAAGTGAAGAGGTTGTTGATGTCGTTGGAATAGAAGGTGGTCTGCAGATCCGCAGAGGTGTCGGTCCGGAAGCTGATGACGAGCAACAATCCTATGGAGAGGATGCCCATCGCGATGAACGCATCTATGGTGAAGAAATACCCCTTTTTTCTCATGCAGCGATGTAGATGGATGCACTTTATAATTGTTTTTACGACAAGTGGAACATGCAAGGACACTGCTTCAGTCGTTCCAGCCCCGGAACTCTTCCGCGCCTGAGCAGGGTAAGGCCTCGCAAAGGATGCTGACCATACTTTCTCCAGAGCTGAAGCAAGCGAAAGATTTAAATAGCACAGCATTCATAATTGATAATCATTCATGTATATGAGTCCATAAGAATCCATAAACCCGTTCATCCTAATATATGTGTACATGAAAAAGAGGAGGTCACACAATGGTCAATCAGAAGAAAGGACAGGCCGCCATGGAATTCTTGATGACCTATGGCTGGGCAATTCTCGTCGTCCTCATCGTCATCGGAGCTTTAGCATCGGAGTCCTCAACCCGCAGCAGTTCCTTCCGAGGAAATGCGTCTTCTCGCAGGGCATCGTGTGTGCAGATCACTCGCTCACCGCAAGTCCGGCGCAATTAAAACTGAAACTGAGCAATGGATTGGGCAATGATATAAAGATAACCAACCTGAATTTCACTTCAGACAATGGTCTGGCAGATTGTAACAATAATAATGCGTCATTTACTCCCGTAACACTATTTGCAGGATCAGAAGCGACAATCACATTATCCTGTTCAGGCATGACAGCACAACAAGGCGCAAGGCTCAAAGGGAGCATGGATCTGGTGTATACAGACCTCCAGTCAAATTTTGTCCATTCGATGACAGGGACCCCTCCTCACCGATGTCGAGTGAGGCTGATTTCTTTTTTCTTTCCTTTTGTTCATCTCTTCTGCATCAGGTTACCCTGTTCCTTTACCAGCAAGTAGGGATAAATCTTTTTAAATGGTGACGTCTGTTCATAGGCCATGCTAGGGAAAGCTCTATCTCGAGGCAGGAAGGGACAGGCCGCCACAGAGTACATCATCATCGCAGGCTTCGTCTTCTTTGCCCTGGTCATGACCATCACCCTTCTGGGGAAGTACGGCTCGGAAACCTTCGATGACATCACTGACGCACAGCTCCAGCAGATATGCCACGACGTCGTGGACATGTCCGAGTCGGTGTACTACATGGGGTTCCCTGCCAGACAGACCAAGGAATTCACATTCCCCAAAGGCATACGGAACATCACCATAGCGAGGAACGACCCGGCGGGCGGTTGCACCCTCTGCACAGAGATACGGTTCACCGTGTCAAGGCAGGGCATGAAACAATACATCAGCTGCACCACCAACATCGTCATCAACTCTTCTGATCTGGATCGGGCCCGCACGCCAGGACTGAAAAAGGTCAGGGCAGTCGCCGGCGAACAGGGCAACATCTGGCTCAACTGGACATCATAGCACCATGGAACCTACAAAGGGGCAGGTATCTGCAGAGTTCATCGGAGTGCTCACCATCATGTTCCTCATCCTCACGGTCTTCTCGGTCGTCATCCTGAACAAGACACTGGAACTGCAGGACGAGAAGAACTGGAACCGGCTGACCCAGCTCGGAGGGCTCATCGCCTCAGAGATCCAGCTGGCCGACACCATGCATGACGGGTTCAGCAGGCGCTTCTGGATCCCCTACAACATCGAAGGATACACCTTCGGCACGGTCATCTATCCGGCCGACGCCACCAGGAACAAGAGCACCATCCAGATATTCTACACCAACGCGTTGAACCAGACGGTACCTTACTCGCTCAACCTTCCCCGGGAGGTGAAAGGCAATGTCACCCCGGGATTCAATAATCTCACCAAACGCGAGAACACCATATGCATCAACACCGTGAGCTGTCCTTAGCATGGAAAAAAAAGCCCAGACCTATCTCAGCGACCTGCTCTTCGCCATAGGCATCTTCCTTCTCACTTTCATCATCTTCTTCAATTTCCTCTCAGTATCAGAATCGAAGAGGACCGGAAGGCTGGAGGCCGAGTCTGTCCTCATCCCGACAAGGCTTGTCATGACCGGAGACAACGACACCCTTGCCATCATCGTAGACAATGTGGTAGACACCACAAAGCTGAAGGAGCTCAGCAACCGAGGCTACACCAGCATCAAGAACGCCATCGGAGTGACCAACGATTTCTGCATCATATTCGAGGACAAGGATGGCAATCTCATCAACCTCACCCAGGTCATCGGCTCTCCGAACTACGGCATCGGAAGCCCGAGGATGCAAGTGGAGGGAAGACCATGCGGCAGGGCATGAAACGACAACAAAAGCTGCATCGCACTCGCACAGGCCAGACATGGTCCACCGACCTCCTTCTCGCAGCAGGACTGTTCCTGCTCACCTTCGCCGTATTCTATTATATCCTCGGGACCGGCTCGTCAGATACCAACCTAAAAAACCTGAAAGAGGAGAGCAACCTCCTCCCTCTGAAACTCATCTCAGGCGATGGAGAGAACTCCAGGGTCATCTTCATCATCGACAACAAGGTGGATACGGCCCGGCTGCATGCCTTCGCCAACCTTTCTTATACAGACATCAAGAACATGCTCGGCCTCACGAGCGACTTCTGCATCTACTTCGAAGACAAAAACGGAAACCTTATTAATATCTCCAAGATAACGGGAAAACCAAACCCCGGCATCGGAAGTTCTCGACTGAACATCTCAAACATGCCCTGCGGCGGTCCCTAGGAGGATCCTGTTCATGCCAAAGCCCAAACACCCGAAGCGACGACTACACCGGAAAGCGCCGAAAGAACAACGGCTCGTGGGTGGACAGGCGGTCATCGAAGGGGTCATGATCAAGGGAAGAGAGCATATCGGCATAGCGGTCCGCCAGCCGGACAGGAAGATCGTCACCGACATCATCGATGCGCCGTCACGCACCAGACGATCGAAGATATGGGGCCTTCCGCTGATTCGCGGACCCATCATCCTCTACGAGATGCTCGTGCTCGGCATGAGAGGCCTCATCTGGTCTGCGAACCAGCAGGCAGATGAGGCAGAACAGGAGCAGATAAGCTCCTCGACCATGACCATCACCATCATCATCTCTCTCCTCTTCGCCTTCCTGCTCTTCAAGTTCATCCCGTTGGGAGCGACGAAACTCCTCTTCTCGCTGCCGTTCTTCAAGGCAAACCAACTGCTGTTCAACCTGGTGGACGGCATCATCCGCATCCTCATCTTCGTCGGCTATATCCTGCTCATCTCATTGACACCGGATGTGAAACGGCTCTTCCAGTACCATGGTGCAGAGCACATGACGGTCTATGCCTATGAGGACAACCTTCCTCTGACCCTCAAGAACGTCAGGAAGTATCCTCCCCAGCATCCCCGATGCGGCACCTCCTTCATCTTCATCACGCTCATCATAGCCATCCTCATCTTCTCGGTGGTGCCCATCGACCTGCCGTTCCTGCTCCTGCTTGCGCTCAGGATCCCCCTGCTTCTCCCCATCGCAGGCATCGCCTACGAGCTGCTCAAGCTGAGTTTCCGATACCGCCATAACATGCTGTTCAAGGCATTGATCCTTCCGGGCATCTGGATGCAGAACCTTACCACTGCCCGGCCGGATGATGACCAGATAGAGGTGGCCATCAGGGCCATGAAGACCCTGCTCACCGTAGAAAAGTAAGCCCTTCTCAGAGCAGAAAAGCAGCGGATCCTCCTCGGAAAAAGACGATTTCTTCGGATACAGGCCACCACAATCTTTATAAAGCCGATTCCTTTCATCGGACCCCATGATAACCGTAGAGCTGGCAGACGGGCAGAAGGCCAAAGCAGAGAAATCTGTCTCAGGATTCGAACTCCTCAAACAGTCAGACAGGAAGGACCGTTCCGCTGTCCTTGGGATGAAGGTGGATGGCATCCCGAAAGACCTCTCCACGACCCTCACGAAGGACGCAAAGGTCATCTTCCTCACTTTCGATGATGAAGAAGGCAGGGATATCTTCCGGCACAGCTCAGCCCATCTCATGGCCCAGGCGGTCATGGCATTGTTTCCAGAGGCCAAACCGACCATAGGCCCGGTGGTCGAAGAAGGATTCTACTATGATTTTGACATCCCCCAGACCATCCATCCCGAGGATCTGCTGCGCATCGAGAAGAAGATGCACGAGCTCATGAAGAAGAGGCTGCCCATCAGCAGAGAGGTGCTCTCCAAAGAGAAGGCAAAGGCGCTGTTCAAGGACAATCCCTACAAACAGGAGCTCATCGATGAATTCGAGGGCCAGGAGATCTCAGTCTATTCACAGGGTGATTTCACCGACCTCTGCAGAGGACCCCATGTTCCCAACACCGGGATGCTCAAGGCCTTCAAGCTCACCAAGATCGCAGGAGCCTACTGGCGGGCAGACGCCTCCAGAAAACAGCTCCAGAGGATCTACGGCATCAGCTTCCCGGACAAGGAGCAGCTGAAAGAGCATCTGAGGATCCTCGAAGAGGCAGAGAAACGCAACCATAGGAAGGTAGGACAGGATATGGAGCTGTTCAACCTCTTTCCCGAAGCGCCGGGCATGCCCTTCTTCTCAGACAAGGGGACCATCATCTGGAATGCGATAGAAGGCTTCCTGCGTGAAGAGCTCCAGAAGAGGCAGTATCTTGAGGTCAAGACCCCGCTCATCATGAACAAGGAGCTCTGGCTCAAGTCAGGGCATTGGGACCATTACAAGGAGAACATGTATTTCATCACCATCGATGACCAGGAATATGCCATCAAGCCCATGAACTGTCCTGGCCATGCGCTCATCTACAGCTCAAAGGTCAGGAGCTACCGGGAGCTTCCTCTCCGGATGGCCGAATTTGGCATGGTCCACCGGCATGAGATGTCAGGCGTGCTCAACGGACTCTTCAGGGTCAGGAAGTTCACCCAGGATGATGCCCACATCTTCTGCACCTCTGAACAGCTCGAGCAGGAGATCATCGGCTGCATCGACCTGGTCGATGTGGTCTACCGCAGGTTCGGATTCTCCTATCACATCGAACTGTCCACCCGGCCGGAGAAGGCCATGGGATCCAAAGAGGTATGGGACCATGCAGAGACAGCACTCAAGAACGCCCTGGACCAGCAGAAACAACCGTATACCGTCAACGAAGGCGACGGTGCGTTCTATGGACCGAAGATCGATTTCCACATCAAGGACTGTCTCGGCAGGACCTGGCAGTGCGCCACCATCCAGGTCGATTTTTCCATGCCAGAGCGTTTCAACCTGCTCTACATGGGAAAGGACGGAGAGAACAAGCACCGGCCGGTCATGATACACCGGGCCATCCTCGGATCCTTCGAACGGTTCATCGGCATCCTTATCGAGCACTTCGCCGGAAAGTTCCCGCTCTGGATAGCTCCACGACAGGTACGGATGCTCACCATGAACGATTCGCTCATCGATTTCGCAGAGAGCATAGGCAACAGGCTCAAAGAGGCAGGCATCAGGGTCGACTATGACGTCAAGGCAGAGTCCATCCAGAAGAAGGTCAGACAGGCACAGCTCGACAAGGTGCCGCTCATGCTGACCATCGGCGATAAGGAGAAGACCTCCAACACCCTCGCTGTCCGTACGCCGGACGGCAAGGTCACCTATGGCGTAGATATAGACACGTTCATTACGCGTGTCAGAGAGAACATCGAACGAAGGGAACTGAACCTCTCCTTGGAGTGAGACCAATGACTGAGAAATATGTGCAACCAGAGATGAACATCGGACTGGTCGGCCACGTCGACCACGGCAAGACGACGCTGGTCAAGGCCCTGTCCGGGAAATGGACAGACACCCATTCAGAGGAGCTTAAGCGAGGGATCACCATACGTCTCGGCTATGCAGACTTCTCCATCTATACGTCACCCAAATGCAAGGATGATTTCCCCTACGCGACGACCGAGAAATCAGACAAATGGGAAGGGGAAGGAAAGCTCGTCCGGAAGATCAGCCTGGTGGACGCCCCGGGACACGAATCGCTCATGGCCACCATGCTCTCCGGCGCCACCATCATGGACGGCGCCCTGCTGATGATCGCCGCCAACGAATCCTGCCCCCAGCCTCAGACGCGGGAGCATCTCATGGCCCTGTCCATCATCGGCATCAAGAAGATCATCATCATCCAGAACAAGATAGACGTGGTCAGCGACGAGAAAGCCCAGAAGAACAGGGAACAGGTCAAGGAGTTCCTCAAAGGGACGGATTTCGAGGACGCACCCATCATCCCCATGTCAGCCCAGTACGGCGTCAATGTGGACGTCCTCCTGACGGCCATCCAGGAGCAGATGCCCACGCCGAAACGCGATCCAAAACTCGAACCGCTGATGTTCGTGGCACGCTCCTTCGACATCAACAAGCCCGGAACCGACTTCAAGGATTTCCGGGGAGGGGTCCTCGGCGGCACGCTGAAACAGGGGAAGTTCAAGGAGGGTGAGGACATCGAGATACGGCCAGGACACATCATCGAGGAACAGAACCAGCTGGTGGCAAAGCCCATCACGACGAGGATCGTCAACCTCATGAGCGGAAGCGTCCCTGCCAAGGAGCTGGGGCCAGGAGGCTCCATCGGGGTCATGACCCTGCTCGATCCGTCCATCGTGAAATCCGACAAGCTCTCGGGCAACATCGTCGGCCATCCTGGAAAGCTGCCTCCTGTCTGGTCAAGGCTACGGCTCAAGATAGAGCTCCTGGAACGGGTCGTCGGGACCAAGGACAACCTGGTCGTCGACCCTCTGAAGAAAGGGGAGACGCTCATGCTCAACGTGAACGCGGCCGCGACGGTGGGCATCATCCAGAAGCTCGGCAAGGACGAGTTCGATGCGACGCTGCAGCTGCCCATCTGTGCAGATGTCGGCGACCGTGTCACCATCTCCCGACGGATAGGCAACCGGTTCAGGCTCATCGGCTACGGCATCATAGAGAAGATATAGTTCTCATCCACAAAGAACATCCACAGAAACAGAAGACAGCTCACAGCCCGCTCTTTGAATGGACGTGTTTTTCAGTTTCTTTCCTGAAGGTCGGTGACCACCCTGCGGCAGGGCAGGGAAAGGACGATCTTTGCCGGACAGTCGTCTTCCGGCACCGAAGGATCCTCAAACATCTCCAGGGCATGACGTTTCCCTTCACCATAGAAAAGCAGCAGCCCTCCGGTCGCCGATGCGATCAGGCTTTTAGAGGCAGACATGCGCTCTGGAGGCTGCTTCGGCGCATGCTCGACGAGGATGAACCCCTGATGCTGATCAGAGAGTGCAGGATGCCGTGGAAAGAGCGAAGCGATGTGCCCGTCTTCCCCTGCGCTCAGGAGGATAAGGTCGAAGCGTCTGCCGACCTGGGCAAGCTCGGCTTCATAGCGATGTAACGCAGGGAGAGGAGATGCCTGCTCGGTACCGTCGACCAGGAAAGGATGGAACCGTGCTCTGCTGAAGAGCGGGGCGATGGCTGTGGCATTGCTCTCTGCGCTTCCTTTCTCGACAAGGCGCTCGTCCAGGAGGAAGACATGGACCTGCTCCCAGGGGAGCTGTTCCTGGACCAGCAGGGAAAGGATGCCTGACACGCTCCTTCCTCCGACGACCCCGAAGACCGCATGATCCTTCTCTGCAAGGATGCGTTCGAGCCGCTCCAGCAGCCATGCCGAGGCAGCTGCGTCCGCAGCCTGGCGTGATGCGTACGATACAGGCGATGCGTTTGGTCCATCCATGATCCCACATTCTCTGGCAGAGTATAAAAAGATTTCCTTGGTCAGGGCCATTATGAAATCCTCTGCTTTTTTGCCAAATGCATGATCGTCTGCGCCATCAATGTCAGCATTTCCGACTGAAAGGAGGACAATGATGGCTGGCCAGACGTAATCGACGAGGTTCGTATGCAACGTATACGGTTCCCTTTGGTGCCAGCAACTTGTTGCTGAGCATCGTCGATGGAGTAGGTCATGCATTTGGCATGTTCTTGCAGGGTCTCATAACAGCCATTGGTCAGGGGTAGCCTCCAGAGAGGACGTCCTGCAGATGAATTGGGAAAAGGTTTAAATAGCGACGAGGAAGAAAGAAATGACCATGGTCGACGCAGGCACGGACAGGGAGCATGCCCCAGGCAAGAAGAGAGTCATCATCCTGGGAGGAGGATTCTGCGGCACCAAGGTCGCGAGGGAGCTTGCCGACGATTTTTCTGTCACCCTCATCGACAGCAAGGACTTCTTCGAGTTCACTCCGGGGATACTCCGAAGCATCGTCGAGCCGAGCCATGCGCAGAAGCTGCAGGCGCCCTATGAGAGGATCATCGACCATGCCCGATTCGTGAAAGGGACGGTACGCGATGTTACCTCAAGCCAGGTCAATGTCGACGGAAGGGCGTTCAGCTTCGATTATCTGGTCATCTCTTTGGGATCGTCCTATGAAGCGCCTTTCAAGGAGCAGGATGTCATCCTCTCTTCCCGAGCAAAGAACCTCCAGAAGGCTCATCAACGCTGCGAGGAGGCAAACACCTTGCTGGTCATCGGTGGCGGCATCGTCGGCATCGAGATGACCGGAGAGCTCTGCGACCATTACCAGGACAGAAAGATCACGCTCTGTCATGGAGGGAACCGCCTCATGCCCCGCCTGCCGGAAAAGGCGAGGGAGTATGCGCTCCATGTCCTGCAGAAGAGCGGGGTGAAGATCATCCTCAACGAATACGTCACTGAACAGAAAGACGAAGGGTTCTACACACGAACAGGGAACAACATACCAGCAGACGTGGCGTTCCTCTGCACCGGCATCAGGCCCAACAGCAGAGCCCTGCGAAAACATCTCGCTGACATCCTTGATGGACAAGGCAGGGTAAAGGTGGATGAGCATCTGCAGGTCAGAGGACAGGCTCATATGTTCGCAGGCGGGGACATCACCGACATCAAAGAGGAAAAGCTTGCCCAGAGCGCAGAGCAGCATGCAGAAATCATCTGTAAGAACATCAGGCTGCTTGAGCAGGGACAGCAAGAGAAGCTCATGGCGTACAGGCCGAAAAAGAGACCGATGGTCATCAGCATGGGCAAGAGACAGGGCATCTTCGTCTGGGGCAGACTGGTGATGACAGGCATCATCCCGGCGCTGCTCAAGCCCCTCGTCGAATGGAAAGCGATGTGGAAGTTCCGCAGGGGAGCGGACAGGACTAAGACGTTGCGGAGCGGAAAACACGCAGGGAACATAACTTGAGCTTCCTAACTTGACTTTCATAACTTGAGCTTCTTCTTCCAGAATTTGCAGCAGTCCTCGGTCTTCTTGGACGCCATGCCGGTATACTGCTCCAGATTCTTGAGGATGTCCTGTTGCCGTTTGGTCATCTTCTTGAAGTAAGGCTGCAAGGAATCGTCACGGAACGCGATGTCGAGGAGCCTGTTGCCTGATTTTTCGGCGAGCAGGGTGAGCTCTCGCACCTTCTCGTGGGCATCCGGATGGTTATAGGAAGCCAGGAGTATGTAGAGCGGCTCGGCAGCGATCATGTCCTTGGTGATGTTGAAGTTCTTCCTGAGGTTCTCCTTGTCCACCACCAGGTTCTTGATGGCCTTGTCCAGCCGCATCATGACCGAGCAGAGGGCAGCGATGGTCTCAGGAACATATCGTTGGGATGCCGAGTTGGTCAGGTCACGCTGGTGCTCGGATATCTGGTCCATGTATTGGGTGGTCATGCGGGGCATATAAGCTTTCCACATGCTCTTCACGTTCTCGAAGTTGATGGGATTCCGCTTGTGCGGCATGGTCGATGAGCCCACCTGTTTCTTGGCGAACGCCTCTGATATCTCTGCTATCTCGCTCCGTTGCAGATGACGGAGGTCGTCGGCCATGTTGGCCAGGATGCCGAAGGTGGAGATGATGGCATGGAGATAGTCCAGGACGAATTCCGGCTCGACGATCTGCGTCGAATGGGTGGAAGGCTTGAGGCCGAGGTCCCTGAGCACCTCTTTCTCGAATTTCATAGGATCATCGAAGAACAGGGATTGGGCATTATACGCTCCGACCGCACCGGAGAGCTTGCCCCGAAAGTTGCCTGCAGCGTGTTTGACCCTCAGGATACGCCGGCCGAGACGTGACACATACTCTGTCATGGTGAATCCGAAGGTGATGGGATCGGCATGCTGGCCGTGGGTACGGCCTATCTGGACGGTGTCCTTCTCTTTCATGGCAAGGTCGATGAGATCCACCATGAGCGTCTTCATGAGCGGCAGGACTACCTTCTCGCTCACCTCTTTGAGACGTAGCGCATCTGCTGTGCAGATGATGTCATGGGAGGTCGCGGTGAAATGAACAAAGGGTTTTGCTCTGTCCGAAACATTCTTCCTGATGAGATTGACGAGGGCGCGGACATTATGCTTTATCCTGTCCTCCTCTTCATAGACGTTCCCTGCCCTGACCTTCTCGATGGCTGTTATGATCTCCTTCAGGTCGTCCTTGCTGCAGATCTTCCGTCTGGCGAGGGCATTCACCAGAGCAAGTTCTACGCGAGCCATATATCTGATGGTGGCAGACTCGGAGAGATATGGCTGGAGTTTCGAGAAGAGGTCAGGATTCCGCCCATAATAGCGGAAGTCCATAGGGTTGATATTGTCGAAGATGTCCATCGTATAGGTCACCGTTCAAGGGCCTGTCTGCCCTTTCTCCTCAACGATCGGTAGGATGTCTTCCAATTTATCAATCTTTCCATCACAGGGAAAGCCGATACAGAGGGTGAAGATGCCTGCCCGCCGCCCTGCCTCGGCATCGACTTTGGTGTCGCCGATGAAGATAGCTTCTTCCTTGCCGATCCCCAGCCGGGAGAGGGCATTGTTGAGCATCATGGGATGTGGTTTCGGCTCTATCCCCTGCCGGAAGCTCTCGATATGGTCAAAATAGGAGAAGAGACCGAGACCCTTCAGGATCTGAGGGAGCATGTAGTCATGGCTGTTGGTGATGAGCGCTATCTTGAGACCCTGCTGTTTCAGGGAGGCAAGCACCTCTTTCGCGTGGGGCATGATGCGTATCCTGTCGAGGAACCCTGCATAGGTCTTCCTGTAGAGTGCGACAAGCTCCTCGAAAGAGGTCCCTTTGAAGAACCTCTCCCGATTGTCGCGCGATGAGATTCCCCAGGCCAGCCTGCGGAACTCCTCTTCAGACATGGGCTTTCTCTGGAACCGATGCAGGGCATCGTTGAAGAGCCCATACCAGAAGGAGAAGGAATCCACCAGGACACCGTCGAAATCGAAGAAGACCGCCCTGATCATGGGAGATAGCCCTTGTTCTTCAGATTCGTTGTTATCCGTTCGAGCACGTCTCCCTGCCGGACCGCAAGAGGCTCTCCGGTGATGCGTTCGAGGGCAGTGTGGTATTTCAGCACCGCCTTGACGATGACCTCTGTCGGGAGGGTCGGCGGCTCACCATCGCCCTTGAAGCCCTGGGAGAGCAGCCATTGACGCACATATTCCTTGTCCAGCGCTTCCTGGTCCTGGCCTGCCTCGAAACGTCGCTCATAGAACTCTTCTTCCCAGAAACGGGAAGAGTCGGAAGTATGGATCTCGTCCATCAGCATGAGCTGTCCCTCATGGATGCCGAACTCATATTTGGTGTCCACCAGAAGGAGACCGTTCTTCTCCAGCTCCCTGGTCGCGAAGGAGAAAAGCTTGAGGGAGACCTCCTCCATCTGCTCATAGACGTTCTTCTCGACAAGACCTTCAGAGATGATCTTCTCCCTGGAGATGGGAGTGTCATGGGTGCCATAGGCAGCCTTGGTGGTGGGAGTTATCAGCGGATGGTCAAAGGCCTGGTCCTTCCGCAGATCGGCATTGAATTTCATGCCGTAGAGGAAGCGCTGTCCTTCAGCATAGGCTCTCCAGAGCGAACCGGTCAGATACCCTCTCACCACCATCTCGACCGGGAGTGGCTTGCATTCATGGACGACAACAACGTTGGGGTCAGGGATGTCGAGGAGATGGTTCCTGATGATGTGCCTGGTCCTGCCGAACCAATAGTTTGACATCTGGCTCAGCATCTGCCCCTTGAAAGGAAGGGCAGTGATGATCCTGTCGAAGGCAGACAGCCGGTCGGTCGCCACGATCAGACGCCGGTCTCCCAGCAGGTAATTGTCACGCACCTTTCCCTTATACTGCTTGCCTATGGGAAAATCGGTATCCTTCAGCGTATTATCGATGTTCTCCAAGACTTGTTTCTCATCCAGGCCCGATTGTTTCTCATCCTGGCCAGAAGATGGAGAAACATGATGCTCGTCTGTTCCCTTCATTTTTTCGTACCCGTCTTTTTCCTGCACGAGACCGCTCATCATAATCGGCAGGCCAATGTCCCGGCGCTCAGAGCAGTCGTATGGCCTTTTCCATGTCCTTCCGATACTGATGGTGCTGGTCGTCGAAAGAACCGTCCATGCTGAGTATCTGGGCAGCTGCGATGACTGCGTTCTCGACCCTGTTGAGACCCACGAAAAGCCCTTCGGATGTCGTCCGGGCAAGGAGCAGGGCATCCTCAGGCGTCCCCTCAGAAAGCACAGGAACGCGGATGATGAAGAGTTCACCAGGAAAAGAGGCGGGCCGGGAAAGCGAAAAGGCGAGCACGTTGACTTTCTCCTTCAACGGCTCATCAGAGAACACATGAGGGATGTTACGTTCCTGAAGCCACACGCGGGCCTTCTCGAAACGCTCCATGAGCAGGCCATTGGTGACGATGCATATCTCATCGTAAGACCTGGACATCAGGGCTGCGTGACGTGCTGCCTCCTCTGCCGCATCGATGCCGACAGAGAGGACAGGGATGCCCGGAGGCATCTGGATGATGGAAAGCAGCGCATCAAGGCCGCCCAGCGATGAAGAGACAGGAACACCGATGACAGGCCGGATGGTCTGCGAGGCGACCACACCAGGAAGATGTGCTGCAAGTCCTGCTCCGGCGATGACCAGACCGTATTCCTCGTTCTTGAGAATCTCAGAAAGGTAGCCAGGAGACCGATGGGCGCTGCATATCCGGAACACCGAAGAGACCGCTTCCGCATGGAGACGTGCGATGACACGCTCATAGATTGATGCATCGCTCTGGCTGCCGAAGATGACGAGTGCTGGTCTTTTTTGTCCTTTCACGCTAATCCCCCTGTTCATTCTCACCGGCATCCTTTTTATAACTATCGGTCATCAGGCAGCAGCGAACAGAGAGCGTCCATCAGCCATCATCTCTTGTCGAGATTGATGAGTTCACGACGATTCTGCTTTCGTGAAAGGTCATCGAGCAGCGATTCCACATCCTTGAGGGACTGTGACTGTGTATCTTCCTGAGGAACGAGAGGAGCAGGACGCTCCAGGGTCTCTTTGATCTGGTCCAGGGTGAGTTCCTTGCCTGTGTTGTCTGAGGACCGGTCTTCTTTCACCGCTTTGTCGTCAGCCTGGTAGTTTCCTGCCGCTCCCTCTTCGGCAAAGATGTCATCCTCACTCTTGTCACTCTTGTCGCTCTTGTCATCCTTCTCCTCTTCCCTGTCCTGATGGTGATAGGACTCGGAAAGAGGGTCGCCAGGAAGATGGTCAGGACGGGCATGGTAGGAATCACCCGGGGAAGCATCGTCGTCCGCATGATAGAGCTCGCTCTCCTTGCCGCTTCCAGACGAATACTTGTCCAGTTCTTCTTCCCAGGGATTGAGTGTCCGATACAAAGGATGTCGTCTCCATAAAAGGTCGTGCCTTATTCATCGCTTCATCGCTTGATGAGCCAGAGATAAATGGCAAAGATGAAGGAAACTCCGAAAGAGACCAACAGGATGGACCAGAAGTTATGGAAAGGAAGCTCCACGTTCATGCCCCAGATGCTCGCGATCATCGTCGGGATAAGAAAGAACGCCCCTATGTTGGTAAGCCGGTAGATATGTTGGTTCATACGGTTCGACAGGGCAGCCAGGTACAGGTTGAGGATGTTCTGGAGGCTCTCACGAAGACCCTCAGACAGGTCGATGAGATAGAGGACACGATCTTCGATGTGCTCATAGAACAGCTCTGCCTTGATTGAAATAGCTTTGCCCGCGAGGATCTCCCAGAAGACCTCGAGATCGGCCCGCAGAAGCTTGGTGCTGTAGTAGAGGGTCTCCTTGATCTGTTCAGAGAGGGTCAGCATCTCCTGGAGGGTCTTTCCCTGGATGATGGTCGATTGTATCTGGTCGATCCGTTTCTCGACAAGCTCCATGGCGTCGATGCTGTTCTCCACGACACCGCTGACGATGAAATTGAACAGGGAAGAGACCGACGGCGTCTCCAGCCCCTTCTTGCCAAGTTGGGTGAATATCTGGTCGATGATGGGAGCTTTCATGTCAGCGACGGTGATGAGACGATGCTGAAAAGCGATGAAAGAGAGCTGGAGCAGCGCATCCTCGCTCTCATGGGCCTTGGCTATCTTCTTTATGGGCACGGTCAGGACGATGATATCATAGGAATGCTCTGCACTGAGACGGGGACGCTGGTCTTCCAGGATGTCTTCTTCAAACTCTTCGTCCTGCCCAAGCTCGTCAAGCACAAAATCGACGGCTTTCTCCTCAGAGGAGACCAGATGGGTCCAGGAGAGACTGTTCTTGGGGAGCTTTTTGTAGTCGGCATAGGCAGTCTCCCGTGCCTTTCCCTGCCCGTCCAAGAGCATTACCTTTGCCATTCCCCTTTGTGGCGCCACGGCATTTTTAAAACTTTCTATGCTCTGGCTAAGTCAAGTTTGTGGTGGTGGGACTGCTACAAGGCACCCCGCAGGGGGCGACCCCCGCCTTGTCATCGTCGATCAGGTTTTCATCTGCAAACGCTGATCCTGATGACGGATGACGCAGTCCCACTTAACTTGACTTAGCCCTATGCTCTCAATCTATGCTCTCAGGAGACCATCCCGGGCAGGATTTTAGAAGGATTCCCGACATCTTTATATACGCCAGAACCATTATCTCCTGCATGGTCGAGATCATTCTCTATCCCCGTTATATCAGTTTCAAGCAGACGCGGGAAGGCCCCATCATCCTCATCTACGGAAAGAACAAGGAAGGAAGGGTCATCTGTGCTGTGGACAGGAGCTTCCGGCCTTTCTGTTATGTGCTTCCGAAAGGGGATATGGGGAAGGCTGCACAATACCTTGGAGAGGTGACGCTCACCGAGCATGAGCGCACCAACCGGGTCGTCACCGTGCAGGAAGTCGAGAAATCCTTCTTTGGAAAGCCAATGAGGCTTCTGAAGGTGATCTTTGAAGACCCCTGGGGGACCTATGCCATGGCCAGGCATCTGCAGAACATCCCCCTGGTCGAGAACGTCTTCGAGGGAGATATCAATTTTGAACAGCACTATGCGCTTACCCACCGGCTAAGGCCCTACAGCCCGCTCCTCATCAAGGGAGAGTACATCAATTTCAGGAGCAGGGTATCGGTCATCCAGGCCAAGACCGTCCGGACCTATGAAGCGGATGAACAGGAGCAGCTGGAGATCGCCTATCTTATCATCGAACCCGTCGCCGGTTCGGTGCCTGGTGCGCAGGACAATGGACCGTCAGGCATCAGACGAGCATGGCTACGGCGGAGCAAGGATAGGGTGCTCATATCCACCGAAGCAGAAACAGGGTCCTACACAGAACAGATACTCTGCGACGACCAGGCCATGGTCGTCGACAGGATAAAGGAGACCATCACCTCCTGGAAGCCTGACCTTCTGGTCGGCTGGAGGACGGATTTCGAGGGGTTTCCCCTGCTCGAGAGCATCGCCCAGGAGACAGGGCAGACCATCGACATGGGACTCGACCATTCACCGCTCAGGCTGGGAAAATACCGGGAGCTCTCGGCAGACATCACCGGCATACCCCATGTCGATCTCATGAACGTCATGAACAAGGTCTTCCGGGAACCATCATTCTCCTTGAAAGAGCTCTATGCCATGACCCTTGGTGACAAGCAGACACCGGAGCCCATAGACCAACTGGCGACATTGACACCGCTCATCCTGCCCATACTTCGGCAACTGAGCAAGATAACCGGACTCTTCATCCATGAGCTGACCCGGGTCCCCAGGTCGAGATTCCTGGACCATCACATCATGAGAGAGACCGATCCGGCCTGGATCGTCCCCACCCGCCAGGCATCCCAGACCATCGCAGGCATAGAGGACCGGCCGCTCTATGAACTCAACAAGAGCTGCCTGAAACAGACGGTGTATCTCACCGACCTTGCCCCGCTCATCCGTCGCATCATGGATGAGCACAACATCTCCAAAGAGACCCTCTGGTGCTCCTGCTGCCGTGACAGCGCGACCAAGATCGACGTCCCGAGCATCCCCTATCCCATCTGGTTCTGCAGGCAGAAGAAAGGAATCATGCCACGCATCTATGGCGACCTGATCCAGCGTATGGAACGCATACGGAGCATCAAGACAGAAGAGAAGGAGCTGACCAAGCTCGAGGCCAGGTTCAAGGCCCTCAACCTCCTCACCGACCGCTTCCTCACGTATCTCTCAGCGAAGAAGAAACGCTATGCGAGCCTGGTCTGCGCAGAGGTCCTCAAGGACATCATCAGGAGAGAGCTACGACGCATGTCAGGAGGGGCTCTTCAGAGCGGCATCGAGCTCATCATGGCTGACCAGCAACATCTTTTCTTCTCAGACCAGGAACCTGAACGCTCCCGGGAGGAGACCGAAGAGACCATCAACCGGCTCCTGGGCCATCGGCTCGACCTGCACCTTACCGGTCCCTACGACCGGGTCATCTTCATAGCGACGGAAGACTACCGCGGCAGGAAGAGGAGGAAATACGCATTCCTCAAGGACGGCCGACTGGTCGCGAAGCGCTTCGGCCTGCCCAACACCCTCTTCGCGAACTATTCTGACCGGGTCATCAAGGACATCGTGGAACGGGCAGTCAGGGGAGAATCCCCCAATGCCATCAGGATCGCGTTGCTCAAGCATCTGGAGGACCTGACCGATGGCAGGATCCCTGAAGAGGACCTCGTCTTCCATGCCCGTCTCCAGAAAGAGCTCGACCAATATGAATCGACGCCGCCCCATGTGGCTGCAGCCCTCCGGATGAAGCAGCAGGGCCACGCGGTCAAGAAAGGGATGGAGATACGGTTCTTCATCAGCCCGGGCAAAGACAGGATCAGCAGCCGTGTCCGGCTTCCGCGGGAGAAGTACGACATCGACCTGCAGTATTATCTCTACAACCAGATCCTGCCACAGCTCGACGATGTGCTCACCCTTCTCGGCATCGATATCGAAGAGATCTTCAACGCAGACCAGGAAAGGCTATCCTTCTTTCTCCAGAAGAAAAGACAGAGAAAGACAGAAAGAGCATAAGAGAAGAGAACACGCCGTCAGTCGAAGTCTGCAGAGTTCTTCGACACCTCATCGAGGATGTCCTGAGCAGATTTCTCCCGGATCAGTGAACCGTCCTTGCCGCAATAGGAGCATCGTGCAGGAGCCTTCTCCTTGTCGACCTTGTACCCGCAGCCTTTACAGACGAACTTTGTCATGATGCTATACGGAAGACGGTCCTTTATAAAATTTACGAATGTTCGCGTTTCAATGCAGGCCCTGAAGAATCCTCAGAGAGCTCTGCAGGCTGCTCTTTTCAGAACAGTAAAAAAAAGATTAAAAAAGATTAAAAAAATCAATGATGTTTCCTGATCTTTTCAGCACCTTTCCCTTTCTTCAGGAGACCGCGACTCCTTCGGCCTGAAGCAGTAAGACCTCGAAAGACCCGTCCGGTGTGCTTGGATGTGCAGAGCCTGCCCAGCTGCTTATCCTTCTTGATCGACGGATGGGAAGGGTCGAAAAGGATGACCTCAAACCAGTAATATCTTCCATCCTTCATTATCTCGTAGGAATTGAGGACGTTCAGGTTCTTGTAGTTCCTCTGGGCGCGCTCCTCAGCGACCTGCTGGTAGCTCTTATCCAGGATGAGGGTGCGACGGGACGTTTTCGGCCGTCGTCTTCCCATGGATGCCTTGGGCCGCATCCGACCTCCGCGTATGACCCGCTGACGGACCATGATGATGCCCTGCTTGGCCTTGTAGCCCAGCGAACGAGCCCGGTCAAGACGGGTAGGACGATCGATCTTCACAGAAACAGGCTCCTGTCTCCAGCGGACAAGACGTTCTTTCCAGATCTCCCCAAGATTCTTCTTGGGCTGCTGGTACAATTTTCTCTGATACTTATAGAGTCCCATGGTGTTAGCCTCCGTTGTTCTTCTTCCAGGACGGATTCAGGCAAGCCAGGCCCACATCTCCGTCGAATCCCGGTGACCAGGAGTCATTTAAAAAGCTTTTGCTAAGTCGACTAAGTCAAGTTTGTGATGATGAGACTGCTACAAGGCACCCCGCAGGGACCCCCGCCTTGTCATCGTCGATCAGGTTTGCATCTGCAAACGCTGATCCTGATGACGGATGACGCAGTCCCACTTAACTTGACTTAGCCCGCTAAGTCGGCATCAAAGGAGCGTTGTTGAACAGGACAGTGGAAAGACATAAATATTGTGCCAGCACCTGCATCACACAGACACCGCAGAGGAACAGCATGGAAGACGAGATCGACTATGAGGAACTGAAGAAGGAGTTCGACCGCAAGGACATGTATGCCGTCCTCAAGGGACTCCCCGACTCCTACGAGAAGGCGATGAAGCTTGGTAAGGACCTCAAGATAGGAGGAAGGCCCGACCAGATCATCATCATGGGCATGGGAGGGAGCGCCATCCCCGGCAGCATCATCGGCTGCCTGTCCCGGAGCAAGATACCCATCATCGTCCAACGGGACTTCAGCATACCGCCCAGCCTGTCGCGACATTCGCTGGTCTTTGTGGTCTCCTACTCCGGCGATACCGAGGAGACCCTGGCCATGTACCGTCAGGCATACAAGATCAACGAGACCTTGATATCGGTCTCTTCCGGAGGAAAACTGCAGGAGATATGCCGCATGAACAAGACTCCGCACATCCTGCTGCCTCCCTATCTTCCGCCGAGGATGGCCTACACCTACCTGACGCTTCCCTTGCTCATCATCCTCAGGAACCTCAATCTCATCGAGGATTTCTCCCAGGACATACCTGACCTTGTCAAGAACCTGAAGAAGAAAGAGCATGAAGAACTAGGCCAGATATTCGCGAACAAGCTCCATGGAAGGATCCCGCTCATCCTCTCATCCTCGCGGCTCTCGGCAGCAGCCTACAAGTGGAAGATCAACCTCAACGAGAACGCCGACACCCCTGCCTGTGTGAACACCCTGCCTGAATTCTGCCATAATGGCATCAACGGTTTCACCAATGCGAACGCCGCTACCTACTGCATCATCCTCCGGGACGACGAAGAGGAACGGCCTGTCCAGAAGGCCATGGAGGCGACCAAACAGGTGCTCAAGGAGCAGGGAGTCCTCGTGGCCGAGATCAACATACGGGGCAGGAGCAGGTTCCAGAAGCTCTTCACCGCGATCGCCATCGGCGACTGGGTGAGCTACTGGCTCGCTCTCAGGTACCACACCGACCCCACCACGACCGATAGGATCGATGCGTACAAGACGAAGATTGCTCCTTCTCACTGATCTCACTGAGCATGATCCGACCAGAACTAGGACAGCATCAACATCACGGTAACCAGCAACAGCAAAGAGAATAGAAAAAAAAGAAAGAAAAGAAAGAAAAGAAAAAAAGGATTATCGTCGCTTCTTCTTGGCCTTCTTCTTCACGACCTTCTTCTTGGCCTTCTTCTTCACGACCTTCTTCTTCGCTTTCTTCTTGGCCTTCTTCTTCACGACCTTCTTCTTCGCTTTCTTCTTGGCCTTCTTCTTCCGACCGCCCCTGGCCATCTTGGCCCTGGAGATGTCTCCCTTCTTGTCGACGAAATACAGATAGCCCTTGACCTTCTTGATGCCGACCTTGGCGACCTTCTTGGCGCCTCTCTTGGCCTTTCCACCGCCTCGTGCCATGGTGGCAGATGAGATGTCACCGTGCTTATCGACGAAGTAGAGCTTTCCGCCCTCTTTTTTAATTCCAACTTTTGCTACTTTCTCAGCCATGGTGGGTTACCCCCTCTTTTGTTGTTAAGATGTGCGGGTCTCTGTAGACCTGTCGTCGAGGAATGGAGCCCGGAAGTTTAAATACTTTTCTATTTTCTCGTCGATGGAAGGAGCAGCCATCGAGAAGGATAGCGACGCAGCGTCGGGGATCGCCTGAACAGAAAAGTATATAAGTTCTGATAAGCGGATGCATCCCATGACCATCATCGCAGCGAACTGGAAGATGCACAAGACCCGGAAGGACGCACGCGCGTATCTGGAAGCGTTCGCACGACAGGACAAGGGAAGTGCTGACATCATCTTCTTCGTCCCCTACACCGTCCTGGATGTGTTCACCGATGCAGGCTACACCTTCGGGGCAGAGAACTTCCATCCAGAGGAGAAAGGGGCGTTTACCGGCGAGATCTCCCTGCCGATGCTCCGGGAACTGGGATGCACCCATGTCCTGGCAGGCCATTCTGAACGGAGGCATCTCTTCGGCGAGGATGACAGGCTGATCAACAGGAAAGTCCTCGCAGGTCTCGGGCAAGGTTTCCATGTCGTCCTCTGCGTCGGCGAACAGCTCAAGGAACATGAAGCAGGGAAGACCTGGGATGTGGTGAGGACGCAGCTGGAGAGAGGGCTTGACCAGGTCAAGGATGCAGACAGGCTCATGATCGCCTACGAACCGGTCTGGGCCATCGGGACAGGAAGATGTTCCCAGCCTGCCGATGCTGAGCAGGTGCAGAAGAGGATCAAGACGTGGCTTGCTGAACGTTTCAGCAAGCAGGTTCCTGTGCTCTATGGAGGGAGCGCGAAGCCCGACAATGGAAAGGACCTGCTTGCACAGGAGCATGTGGACGGCTTCCTGGTAGGCGGGGCATCATTGGATCCTGAACAGTTTGCGGCGTTGTGCCGTCTTTAGGGCACATTGACGAGAAGCTTTCTTAGCGGGTCGTAGGAGATGGGATTACCGGGGGAATCTTCATAAGTTACTTTGACATTGAAGATATAGGTCCCGCTCGTGGCATCGTCAGGAACTTTGACGAGTATGCGATAGACATCCTTCTGGTTGGTCTTCAGCGTGTGCGGCTGGGTATCATAGATGGGCCAATCGTCAGGAGTGTTCCATGATGTTGCAGCAGGAGTGCAGCCTGTCGGATTGCTGCTGCTGTCGCAGAGAAGAGTGTCTCCGTCGTAGGCGCTGTCGAATTCCACCTCGATGGTGAAATCAGTGGGCGTCTTTAGTATGTTCAGTATGCCGATGCCGAACACCGCAGACTCGCCCCGGGAAGCCTGCCTGGTCTTGAAGGGGATGGCCACTCGTGCGCCATCGTCGAGAAGGGACTCTATCCGAGCCACAGACTGCTGGTCAAGGTCGTTGAGTACATCGTCGGCGCCGCTGAACATCTTCTGCGCGATGAAGATGCCGCCGGCGAAGATGACCACCGACATGACGATGATGACGATGAAGTTGATGGAGAGCTCGATGGCTGCCTTCTTCTGCATCTTCAGACCTCGGGATTGACGAAGATGACCTTGCTGTAGCTGATGGTGTAGATCTGGTTGATGCGCTTGGGACCGTATTCTCCTTTGCTGTTCGGAGGCGGCTGATAGTCATAGTAGATCTTGAGCCGGAGGTTCTTCTCTTCTTCGTCAGCGATGTTCTTGACAAAGTTCATGGGCAGTTTTACTATCTGGATCGTCCCCACCGTATCCATGGCCTTGGCAAAGGTTATCTCACCGAGAAGCTCGTTGCCGTCGGTCATCTGGGCCTTCTTTATGAGGATGTCCCGGACACCTTCTTTCTTGTTGATGAGCTCGAAACCGATGGTGAAGACATCGTCCTTGATGCTGAAAGGCTTGTTGAAGGTCGTCTTGGTGTCGATCTTGAAGTCGCTCCACAGGTTGGAGTCGATGAGGGTGATGGGTTCGACCACCGCAGCATCACGGAGCCTGGTGACGCAGGCATCGTCGACGCAGGCGTATTCCACATACTCGCCGACCAGCTGGTCGCAGGAGCCGCAGTCCTCTGGACAGAGACAGGTGTTCTCCCCTGCGTCACAGACGTTGTTCCCGCAGCATGCCCTGTTCAGCAGGTCATGGGCGCAGAAATAGTCGGTCGATGCCTGGCAGTAGTCCCGGGTGCAGGAGTTCTGGTCATCACAGCTCGACGGACAGACGCTCGGGGGTCCTGAGCCGAGCAGGGTGATGGGGTCAGAGAGCTGCTTCTCATAGTCGCCGGTGTTCACCACGTCCTCTCCCCGGACGGTCGTCAGGTATTCATAGGACATCTTGACGGTCAGGCTCTTTTCGGCAGGGGTCATGTTGGCCGAGACCTTGTCGAGGATGATGTCCTCGTCGATGGTGGTATCCTTGCTCCAGAGGACCTTATCGACCTCTTTCTCGCCCAGGATGTTGAGCTCCCGTCCTCTCCGGTCCAGCTTCTCCAGGACCTTGATCTTTGTGATCTTCGGCTGCTTGACGCCGGTGTTGAGCTTGTCGAGCACGATGTGCACGTTGAAGACCGCGCGGGAGACGTCGAAGGGATTGTCGTAGTAGTAGGTTGCGGTCATGACGAACTTCCGTGTGTCTATCTTGTCAGAGATGCTCTTCTGATCGATCTTCGAGGGAGGAACACCAGAGACACAGGTTTGCTTGCCGTTGACGTCGGCGCAGTACTTCTCCACATAGGGATTCTCTGCACCGGTGCAGGGACCGCAGTCAGTAGGGCAGGTGCAGCTGTTCTCGTTTATCTTCGGGTCACAGGTCTGGTCGCCGCAGGTGCAGCCGGCGATCTTCCGGTGGGCGCAGAGCCCCTCTGCATTGCATTTATCTATGGTGCAGGCGTTCTGGTCATTGCAGCCGCTGTCGGCCTCGCACTGGGGAGACGAACAGGCGGTCAGCACGATGGCTGCAACAAGCGACAAGACGATGAGAATTAATAGCAGACGTCTGATCCTCTATCACCTTTTCTATGGTTTCTTGGATGGTCCCTCAGCATGGATGAAGATCAGGCACGCTCATATATAAAAGTTATGGGAAAAAGAAAAGTTATGGAAAAAGAAAAAAAGACCGCTCATTTGAGGATCTCATACTCCTTGACCAGGAGCATCATGAACAGTATCAGGACGATGGCGCCCGCGATCATGAAGGACAATCCCCGCATGATGCCATGGGTGACATTGTCAGAGATCATCGCCCACAACCCATAGGTCATGATGGCGAAGCCGAGCCAGAGGAACTTGTCCAGGACCAGCTTCATGATCTCGAACTCTTCGCTTTGTGTGAGCCTCTTCTTCATTTTAGCCATGATTAAACACCTCGTATCCCTCGTATCATATTATCTCGATGAAAAATTCCTTCTGTGCATAGGTCGTATAGGAACCAGATTTGCTGCATTGTTCAGCAGGCACACCAGTAGTCGCAGCGCCTTCATCACAGACCCGGAAACGGACAAAGAATGTTTGGCCTTTATTCAGAACAGCGGTTCCTGTTTTGGTCATGATCTTTATGGGTACGATGCGATAATCATTGGGAGCGATATCATCATAACCATAGATATACTGGAAACTCAATGCCTGATCAGCATCAGAATCGATGGGGTCACCAGCATTACTTACTCCTGCTGCATCAACTGTATCCTGATTTAAAGCGATAAGTTCGACACCGAAGTTTTTCGCTGTCTCTTCCTGATTTTTTATGCCTGCTGCAATCACAAGAGAATCCCCTGCGGAAATCTTGAAGGTCGATTTAGGAAAGGAGATTATGGATGGTCCTGAGGAGAAATCCTCGATGATGCCTTCTTTCACCTTCTGCTGCACATCGTCGAGAAGGTCGCCTGCACTGCCGAACTTGTCCCGGATGAAACCCAGGCCAAGGCCTAGCATGGTGATGGCCATGACGAGGATGACGATGGCATTGATCGCGATGTTGAGGGATGCTTTCTTCCTTCTTTTCCGGTGGATGGTTCGTTTCATGGGATCACCTTAGATTATCTTCAGAAAGAAATTCTTAGTGGCAAAAACCTTGCTGTTGGATGTGCCACATGGATCTCCAGTGCACAAGGAAAGCTTGTATATGTAAGATGCTTTTGTTGTGGCAGGATTGGGATTGGCTCTTATCTTTATGGGTATCAGTTGGATAGCTCCAGGAGCGATCTGGTCATAGGTTGAAGAGAAGGTGAAATCACCAGGCAGAGGCGTTCCAAGGGACGGGTTATCCCAGGAAACCATGTCTCCACTGCTATCCTGCATCTCGATGGAAACAAAGAAATCCTGCTTCGCGTCTCCATCGTTCTTGATGCCGACCAGGGCAACCTCAGAGTCTCCTGACGCAAGCTTGAACTCGGTCTTCGGGAAGGAGACCTTCTTGTTGGAATTGGAGAGGTCCCGTTGGACATCCTCACGGACCTTCTGCTGCACATCGCTTATGAGATTGCCCGCGTTCCCGAACTTGTCCCGGATAAAACCCAAGCCAAGGCCCAGCATGGTGATGGCCATGATGAGGATGACGATAGCTTCTATAGAAAGATTCAATGAACCTTTTTTCCAGATAGAGTGAACCATTGCATCAACACCTCTTTTCACAGGATACGGATTTCATAACCAACTTGTGACTAATCTAGATATTCCTTGGAACTTTTTCTTTATAAACCTTTTGTTTTTGGCCTTTTGTTTCTGCTTTGGGAAGCAAAAAGAAAGTTTTATAAACAGCTCATAATCACTCGAGAAGATGGCAAAACTGAGGAAAGCATGCGCCTACAGGAGCATCGAACGGCCCTATACCAGGAGATCCAAGTTCCGTGAGAAGTCCTACATCAAGGCGATGCCCAACAGCAAGGTAGTCCGCTATGACATGGGCAACCTCTCCAAGAGATTCGCTCACACCATCGACCTGGTGTCCAAGGATAGCCTGCAGATACGGCACAACGCCATCGAATCGGCAAGGCTCGCAGCCAACAGGGTGCTTGAAGGGGCTGTCAGCAAGGTCGGCTTCAACCTTCGCATCAGGATCTATCCTCATCATATCCTCCGTGAGAACCCGCTGGCATCAGGAGCAGGAGCAGACCGTATGAGCACCGGGATGAAGATGAGCTTCGGCAAGCCCATAGGCTCGGCAGCCAGGGTCAAGGAAGGACAGGTGCTCTTCACAGCGTCGGTGGACAAGAGCAACATCAATCTCGCCAAGCAGGCGCTCAAGAAGGCAGCCTACAAGCTTCCCTGCGCCTGCCAGGTCATCGAACGCGCAGCCGCCTGAGAATCTCTTTTTCTACCATCTTATAATCGGTAAGGCATTTCAATCCTGAAGCTGCTATCTTGCCTGCTTCGAGGATATCGACCTTGCTCAGATAGGGGATGATCGGGAGGGCAGGATATTGCTTGCGCACCCGTGCATAGAGCTTCTTCTGGTCCTTCAGAGGATAGGGTTCAGTGAGGTCATAGACATAGACGATGACATTGGCAACGTGCTTGAGGACGAGCTCTGCCTGCATCTCGATGCTGTTCATCTTTTTCTCCCTGTCAAGAATTCCCGGCGTGTCCACCACCTGTATCGTCCTGTTCTCCATTCTGATGTTGCCCACGTTGATGTTTCGCGTGGTGAATGCATAGGAATTGATCTCCGGCGTCGACCGGGTGAGCTTCGTCAGCAGGGTGGTCTTGCCGACGTTCGGGAAGCCGTAGATGGCCACCGTGGGAAGCTCGGTCTTTATCGCAGGATAGCGTTTCATGACCTTCCTGACCTCTTCCAGATAGATCAGAGGATCTGCTATCTGACGCATCACCGACGATATCCTGCCCACATACTCTTTGGGCAGATGATGGACAAGGGAAAGCTCACGCGCCTTCTTCAGCTTCACCGTGTAGAGCGTCGTGAACGTGTTGACCTTCCCCACCGCCCAGTTCAACGCCCCCAGGCTCTTCTTCACCTGGGAGTATTCCAGCGTCGCCTTGAGGAGGCTCAGATAGAAGGGAGGGAGGTGGTCGAGGGTCGGGAACCGGGTCAATATCCTGTTCAAAGCGCGGCTGATGGTCTTGTTGACGGTAGAAAGACGCAGCAGCTCCTTGTTCTTGATGACGTCGATGGGAGCCACTTTCCGTCCTGGCCGTTTCATGCCTGCACGAGACTCTCGCCCTTTCCGAAGGGCAAGGTCCAGATAGGTCTGGAAGGTCTCGACCCGTTGGAGATCCTGGAAGTTCATGGGGAATGGAGCAGAGCAGTCCATATATAAATGCTTCTTTCCCGATGGCCCTGCACGGGAAGCAAACCTTTTTAAATGGAACAGGATTTCAGGAACCATCGACATACTCGGAGGGTGCATAATATGGCAGAACTGAAAATCATCATCAGCGATCCCAAGACCGGAAAGAGCCATCAGAAGGTCCTGGACGAGACCCAGAGCAGGTCTCTCTACGGCAAGAAGATCAAGGAGACGGTCAAAGGGGATGCCTTCGGACTGGAGGGCTATGAGTTCCTGATCACCGGCGGTTCTGATGCTGCCGGATTCCCCATGAGATGGGATGTGGACGGCAACCAGAAGAAACAGATCCTCGCTGTCGAGGGCATCGGTCTCAAGCGGAAAGACAAGGGGATAAAGCAGCGGAAGACCGTCGCAGGGAACCAGATCTACACCAAGACTGCGCAGGTGAACCTCAAGGTCGTCAAGGTAGGTAAGGCTCCCCTCGAAGAGAAACCTGCCGAAGAGCCCAAGGAACAGACCAAGGAAGAGACCAAAGGGCAGGCAGCGGAAAAGAAAGAAGGGCCGAAAAAAGAAGAAAAGAAAAAAGAAGATAAGGTCCAGAAGCAGGAAGAGAAGAAAGACAAGGAAACTTCACCTCCTGCCGGGAAGGAAGAGAAATCCCCTGCCAAGGATGCAAAGCCCGACGACAAGAAAGAAAAGAAAGACTGAACAGGTTCCAGATCCCTGTTCTTCTGTTTTCTCGTGATGTGCATATGCGTATCGATAGTGTCTTGACAGTGTTTTCTGCAGGACAGAACGAACAGAAAAAGCGTTCAATGCCGTCTTCGATAGGCATCGACGGTGTTCTTCATGAGCATGGCCACGGTCATGGGACCGACGCCTCCGGGAACAGGAGTGATGAAAGAGGCCTTTTTTCTGACCTCTTCAAAATCCACGTCACCCCGAAGCTTTCCGTCAACCCGTGAGGTCCCCACATCGATGACAACGGCATCCTGCTTCACCATTGCAGAGGTGATGAGACCGGGCTTCCCTACTGCAGAGATGAGTATGTCGGCCTGGACAGTCAGGGAGGCAAGCTCTTTTGTCTTTGAATGGCAGACCGTGACCGTCGCATCATGGTTGAGGAGAAGCTGGGCCAGGGGCCTGCCGACGATGTTGCTCCGTCCCACGATGACCGCATGTTTTCCTGCGACAGGGATATGATGGTGCTTGAGCATATGGAGAATGCCGAGAGGCGTCCCGGGGATGAAGCGTGGCGTTTTCCTGGTCAGGAGACCGATGTTGAGAGGATGGAAGCCGTCGACATCCTTGTCCGGACTGATGACCCTGACGATGGCCTCCACATCGAGATGGAGAGGCAGGGGAAGCTGCACGATGATGCCGTCGACGTCCTCCCGGGCGTTAAGCTCTTCTATCTTCGCCTGCAGAGTCCTGATGGTCACGTCGAGGGGGAAACCTATGCGTTCCGCCTTCAGCCCCCACCGGGCGCAGGCCTCGACCTTCTTCCGCACATAGATCAGGGATGCAGGATCCTCACCGACCTGGATGATGGCCAGCCCTGGTCTCTGCACCAATGAAGAAAGGGCTGTGGAAAGCTCCCGGAGGACCTTCTCTGCGACGATCTTCCCTTCAAGAAGTTCTGCTGGCATGGGTCTGAGAGAGTGCGGGCAATATATATGTGTTTAGGAACGCCTGATTGTCTGTGGTCGCTGAAGAGACCACATATTGACGGAAAAGCAGAGGGATGAAGGCCGTGGCCTGCGGATTGGACATGACCAACTGATCGTCATAAATCTTTTCCTGATCGTGCATGACGATGAGGCTGTATCTGCTTTCTCCACCAGAGGGGCTCTTTTCCAGCTCTTTCAGAAGGACCTGGATGAAGCTTCCGTTCTGGAAGATCGCATAGTTTGTCTTGAAGAAAGGAGGTGGTGCCATCGACGTAGCAGAGGAGGGCTCTGCCTGACGGTCATAGGCTATGAGGAAGCAGGTCTTGTCACCGCTTGTCTTTCTTTTGATGACAAGAAGGTCATGGTCATCCGGATGGTCAAAGATCTGCTGAGGGCGCAGGATATAGGAGAGGAGCCGCTCGCTCTCCTGCGTCCTATCAGGGGGATCCTCTTTGATGATGGCCTGGGATAGCAGGGTGCTGTCATGGGTCTGGTATTTTCCGTCGAGAAGATTGAGGAGCTCGTGAAGGTTATAGATCGCTTTGCTGGTGAAACGGTCTCCTTTGAGAGGGTCTCCTCCGATAGGCGGACCAGAATCAGGGGACTGGAAGCCATAGGTCTCCATGTTCTTGACAAGATGCTCAAGAGGAGGCATATCTGCAGGAGAAAGAACTAAGGGGTCTTTACTGTCAATATTCCAGTTTGGCGTCATCACTTATCACTATGTGCATCACTGCTTTTTCTCTGCTTTCCCTACCGGAAGAGCAGGTCCCTTAACACACAGCCGAACGTTCTCTCTGTTCCGGTGTTCATACGGAGATATCTGTATAAATATTTATATCTCAGAAGATATATATCACAGGACATTATATATCACAGGACATAACAGCCGTGCAGAGAGGATGAACCCGCAAAGGCAAGATCGCCGATCGCCCTCACCGGTAGGTCAGGCCGGGATAGAGCGGAAAACGACCTGCCAACGCTCTCACCTCTTCACGGATCTCCCTGATACGAGCATCCCCCTCCAGCCACTTCCGGAAATGCGTGATGGCCTCTGTTCGTTCTGCCTTGTCGTCCGGCATCCCGAAATCCTTGACAAGCCCGATGACCTCTGCGATCCACCCGCCTATCTGTTCCATCTCCTGCTCCTTCATGCCCCTGGTCGTCAGGGCAGGAGTCCCCAGACGTATGCCGCTGGGATAGAACGGTGAAGAAGGCTCTCCAGGGACCGTATTCTTGTTGACGGTGATGCCTGCGATGTCCAGGGCTTCCTGCACATACAGGCCCTTTCCTTTGCCGAAGGGAGTGAGGTCGATGAGCTGCATGTGGTTGTCCGAGCCGCCGGTCACCAACGTAATGCCCTTGGCAGCCATCGCCATTCCGAGCGCCTGACAGTTCTTCACCACCTGCGCGATATAGACCTTGAAATCCGGCTGTAGCGCTTCCTTGAGGGCCACGGCCAACGCTGCCGTCGTATGGTCATGAGGACCGCCCTGAAGCCCGGGAAACACCGCCCGATCGACCTTCTTGGCCAGGTCAGGATCCTTCTCAAGCCCTTTCTTAGTGACCATGATCATGCCGCCACGGGGACCGCGCAGGGTCTTATGGCTCGTCGTCGTTACAAGATGGACATGGGGAACAGGCGAAGGATGGGCACCGGTCGCCACCAATCCGGAGATGTGGGCGATGTCGGCAACGAGGTAGGCACCGACCTCATCGGCAATCTTCGCGAACTCTGCAAAGGGCACTTCACGCGTATAGGCGGTGATGCCGCACCAGATGAGCTTCGGCCGATGCTCCAGCGCAAGACGTCTGACCTCCTCCATGTCCAGATAGCCGTCAGGCCGGACATGATAAGGGACAGAATGATAGAACAGGGCAGAGGCAGAGACCTTCCATCCATGGGTGAGATGGCCTCCATCAAGGAGGTTGAGGCCCATGAATGCATCGCCCGGCTTACAGGTGGCCAGATAGACCGCAAGGTTTGCCGGACTGCCTGAATAGGGCTGCACATTGACATGCTCGACCCTGAAGAGTTCCTTTGCCCTGGCGATGGCCAGGTCCTCCACCTCGTCGATATGCTCGTTGCCGCCGTAGTAGCGTCTGTGGGCATAGCCTTCTGAATATTTGTTGGTGAGCACCGAGCCGCTCGCTTCCATCACCGCACGGCTGGTGAAATTCTCTGAAGGGATCATCTCCAAAGAAGACTCCTGACGAAGCCGTTCCTGTTCGATGATCTCCACAACTTCCTTATCAGCATCCTTGAGCGCAACCACTCCTTACCACCTCATCGATATAATGCTTTCATATGCATGCTCTTGTTTGTCCTATGCTCCTGGACCAGAGCCGTCCTTTGCCCGGTCCTGTCCTTTGCCGGGTCTCTTCTTCTTGCCGGTCCATATCACCCTTTCCTCGGTGACCACCAGGTCGACCGGCACATCATGCTCCTGACAGGGGACGCGCCTATGCAAGTCGGCCTCGAAACAGAGTCCGATGGTGGTCCCCTTGAACTGCCGAAGAAGGCGGTCATAATAGCCGAGCCCGTAGCCTATCCTGTGGCCCTCCCGGTCGAAGGCAAACCCCGGAATGAGCGCGAGACCGATGCTTTTCGGAGAGACCTTCCCGATGGAGGGAGGCTCGAGGATACCGAACCTTCCGGGAGTGAGATCGTCGAAGGAGGATATCCTGTGGATGCTCAGACCGTGCTTTCCCAGGACACGGGGCAGCAGGACCTGCTTGCTCGTCGATGCCCGACGGATGAGTTCATGGGTCTGGACCTCATCCTCCTTGGAGGCATAGAACAACACGCTTGTGGCATCGGCATAGAGAGGGAGAGCCTCCAGACGATGACAGATGGCACGGCTGAACTGCACCAGCTGCTGCCGCGACCGTCTGATGCGACGCTGCCGCGATGCGTTCCGTAAACGCTGTTTCATCATTCCCCCCGTAATTCCTGCATATGAGCTATCCTGCGGTCGATCAGTTTCTGGGTGCCGATGTCTTGCCGGAAGAAGACCTTCCCTTTCACGCCTTCGACACTGGCCTGCGCGATCCTCTCGGCCTCTTCGAGCGTCGCACCTACCCCCACGAAGGCGAGCGCCCTGCTGCCGAGCATCACAAGATGACCGTCCTTCTTCTCCACGCTCGCGAAGTAAAGGTCTGCATCATGGGGACCGATGGTGACGGTCTCGCCCTTGACCGGGTGTTCTGGATAGCCCTCGGGAACGATGTATTTGCAGACCGTCGCCCGATGGTCGAACTCCACTTCCAGGTCCCTGAGCGTCCCGTCGATGATGGCCCGGCAGACCGATACGAGACTCGTCCTGAGCAAGGGAAGCACGTTCATGGCTTCAGGGTCTCCGAAACGGACATTGTATTCGATGAGCTTCACATCGTCCTTGGTGGCGATGAACCCGCCGTAGAGGACACCTTTGAAATACTTCCCGGTCTCCCGGTAGAGGACCTCGACCATCTTCTCGTTTATCCTGCGGGCCTTCCGCACATCGGCAGCAGTGAGGAACGGGAGCGAATGGTCGGCTTCAGAGTAGGAACCCATGCCGCCGGTGTTCGGTCCTTTGTCCATGACAAAAGCCCGTTTGTGGTCCTGGACAAGAGGACAGTCTCGGATGGTCCGTCCGTCCGTCAGGGTCATGAGCGAGAACTCCTCTCCAACGAGCTTCTCCTCGATGACGACCTTGCCGTCCTGTTCGATGAGCTTCTTCGCGTAGGCGAGACCTTCCTCCTTGGTCTGGAAGTGGTCGCCCTGGACCTGTACGCCTTTGCCGCCGGTGAGCCCGTCGGGCTTCACCACGATCTGTTCCAGCCCGTCGATGAACTTCTGGAGGTTCTCCTCGGTCTTGAGGATCATGAATCGGGGCAGGCCCGGAACACCGTAGCGCTCCATCAGGGAACGGGTGAAACCCTTGGAGGATTCCAGCTGGGCGAGCTCCCTGGTCGGTCCGACAGAGGGGATGCCTTCTTCTGCAAGCGCATCCACGATGCCGTCTGCGAGAGGCTTCTCCGGCCCGATGACGGCGAAGTCGACGCCTGAACGCTTGGCAAAGGCGACTATGGAAGCGAGATCGTCCAGCGGCGTGATGAAGCTTTCCTCACACAACTCTCCGATGCCCGGATTCTTAGCGGCCATGACCCCGTAGAGTGCGACCTTTTCAGGAGCCCTCATGAACGTCTTCGCCAGGACATGCTCCCTCGCTCCATTTCCGATAAGAAGAACCTTGACTGTTTCATCCATAGTACCCCCCATAGTATCCCCCCTTGGCGCTTTTCCGGACAGCTGATGCTTCGAGCAGCCTCCCCTGCCGGCCGCCCGGCAGAATGAAGAGGTTACCGGTATAAATGGCTTGTGCTTTTCCTTTTTTCTTCGGGCAGACGGACTGTCAGGAACCGCCAGGAGCATAGAAATATTTATATATTGTGGAGAACAAGCCCATCATCATGGGACTTGACGACATCCACGACAACTGCGGAGTTGCTCTCGTCAACATACCCGACGGCCATCCTGAAGAAGGAAACGTCGTCAAGTACCTCTACAAGCTCCTTCTCAACATGCAGGGCAGAGGCCAGCTGAGCGCAGGCATCACCACCTATAATCCGAAAAGGACCCAGCTCATCGACACCTACAAGGACCTGGGCATGGTCAATGAGGTGTTCAAGACCTCCTTCCCTCTCCTGTCTGCGAGGATCTTCAAGCGATACGCAGCCAACAAGGGCATCGGCCACGTGCGATATGCGACCTGCGGAAAGGACGACAAATCTTTCGCCCAGCCCTTCGAGCGGCATCACGGCCGGAAATGGAAATGGTTCTCCTTCGGCTTCAACGGCAACATCGCCAACTTCTCAGAGCTGCGGGAGAAGCTCCTGAAGAAATCAGACTATCATCTGGTGCAGAACGTCGACACCGAGATCATCATGCATTATCTGTCCAGGGAGCTCGGCAAGCACTCCAGGGCACCTGACCTCGTCGAGGTCTTCCGCAACCTTGCCGATGTGTTCGACGGCTCATGGTCGCTCACCTATCTCAACGCCCGCGGAGAGATGGTGGCCGCAAGGGACCCCAGCGGCATACGTCCGCTGGTCTACGGGGAGAAGGACGGCATCACGTTCGTGGCGTCTGAATCGAACGCACTCTCCAATGTCGGAGTCAAGACCATCAAGACCGTCCCCCCGGGATGCATGCTCTACATCAACGGAAAAAAGCCGCGGATATGCAGATTCGCCAGGGCAAAGCCGGCCCATTGCATGTTCGAGTGGGTCTATTTCGCCAGCGTCAGCTCGGTCATGGAGGAGAAGTCTGTCTATCTCGTCAGGGAACGCCTGGGAAAGGAGCTCGCCAAGCAGGAGACCCTGAAGCTCGACAAGGATACGCTGGTCATCCCGGTGCCGGACAGCGCCAAGCCGGCAGGGGACGCCTATGCCTACGCCCTGGGGCTGCCGTCGGTCGAAGGGCTCATCAGGAACCGCTATGTCGGCAGGACCTTCATCGAAGGGAGGGGAAGGTTCGAGAAGGTCAAGAACAAGTTCGCCGTCCTCAGGGAAGTGGTCAAGGACAAGAGGATCATCATCGTCGACGATTCTGTCGTCAGGGGCACCACGACCAAGAACATCGTCAAATACCTCAAGGAAGAAGGAGAAGCCAAGGAGGTCCACGTCCGGGTCTCCTGCCCGCCCATCATCGCTCCCTGCTTCTATGGCATCGACATGTCGACCGTCAGCGAGCTCTTCGCCAGGAAATTCTCCGACAGGCTCGGCATGAATGCCCTGCCCCAGGAGACGCTCAGGACGATGGCGAAGGACATCGGAGCCGATTCGCTCAGATACCAGACGGTCAGCGGCCTGGTCAAGGCCATCGGTCTGCCGAAGAACGACCTCTGCCTTGCCTGCGTAACGGGCAAGTATCCTACGCCCTGGGGCAAGAAGCTCCACCGACTTGCAGAGAAGCGACGTGGAAAAGGATCTGTCGACAGGACATCCCGGGATACTTCCTGCTGAGAAGAAGGCCGGGCAGAATATCGCTGCAGCCCTGCCGGACCTGGACCATACCGCATCTTCCGGTCGATCCGCTGCCCTGATTGATTAGCGTTGGCCCACGAAAAAGAGGACAAGCCCGAGGACCACCATGACCGGGGTCGCGTTGGACACCAGATAGCCGCCCAGGACAGGGATGACGCCCAGATAGCTCCAGAGTCCTCCGATCATCAGGCCGATACCTATGCCTTTGAGGATGCTCATGGAAGCATAGGATGACAGAGAGATAATAAATCTTTTGTTCAGAGAGAAACAGCCGACCGATATGGCCCTTCACTCGCCGATGTCCATCTTTCGGATCTCGAGCCTGCCCCGTTCTGCCTTGAGGATGACCTCATCCTTCTCGTTGAGTTTCATGACCCTGGAGACCTCTGCAGGCAGGAGTATCCTGGGGCCGCGGAAATCGAGGTTGGTGATGACCTCCTTGAACGAACCGTCCTTGTCGATGCCGACCTCTTCCAGGATCTTCTTCGTGTCCTCTTCCTTGCTGCCTTCCTTGAGCGCTTTGGTCTTGGCTGCGAGGAACTGCGCTATCCTGTCGGCCACATCGATCTTGGTGACCTTGGTGATGCCCTGCAGGCCAGGAGACAGGTTGACTTCGATGACCAGATAGCCTTTCGCTCCCTCCATGATGTCGACGGCGCAGATCTCCGCCCCCAGCGCCTTTGCTGTCGCGAGGGATATCTTCCGCAGCTTCTCGTCGATGACAAAGGGCTCTCCTGTCCCTCCTGCATGGATGTTTGAACGTTTCTCGCCCTTGACGGCCTTGCGCTTCATGGAAGCCACGCAACGGTCGCCCACGACGATGACCCGGATGTCCACGCCGTCGGTATCCACGTACTCCTGGATGATGAAGGGCTGCTTGAGGACGGTGAGCGCATCGAGGAACGAGCTCGCCGATGAGAGGGAGTCGGCGAACATCACGCCCTTCCCCTGGGTGCCGTCGGGAAACTTCATGACGATGGGGTAGTTGATCTTCTCCAGGATCTTCTTCCCGGCCTCGATGGAGGCGGAGAGATAGGTCCTCGGAGTCGCTATCTTGAACTGGTCGAGCTTGAGCTGGGTGAGAAGCTTGTCGTGGCCGATGGTAAAGGCTGAGGCCTTGATGGGCATATAGCTCTTCTTACAGAGCGCAGCGGTCAGGGCGCGGGAGAGGGGGCCATAGCGGAACGAACCCTTGGCATAGATGCAGTCATAGTCAGGAAGAGGCTTCCCCTCATAGAGCACTTCGGTGTCCTTGCCGCCCAGGTTTATCTCGATGCGGTTGATGCTGACCTCATCGACCTCGTCGAAATACTTGCTCATGGCCTTGGCGGTCCACTGAGAAGAGGTGCTTCCCTGGGATATGATGGCAGCTTTCATCTCTTCGCCTCCCTGTCAGGATCGATGAGAAATCCATGGTGGCTCAGGATGTCCCTGCCGATGAGGATCGGAAAACGCATATGGGAACGGTCCGCCAGGGTGAACTCCGAACGGATCTTCTTCCCCGCCAGGATGACGACCGCGTCGACGATGGGACGCAGCCGGTTTCCCGATGCGCTCTTGACCATCTTGGTGCGCTTGATGGGACCGATATGGAGCTCTGCAGCCAGTTTCGAGTCCATGGAGCTCTTGGAGGCCCCGGTGTCGATACGGGCATAGAGCGTCCTCTGCCGCTCCTTGTCGCCGTTGATGACCACATCCTCGACCACACCGATGAGGGTCTTCTCTGTCTTCGTCTCTTTTGCCATCCTGTAACCTCGACTGACGAGACAGAATGCGAGGTCGGGTTTAATAATTTTTTGTTATGGTCCGCCCAGCACGCCCCGGAAGCAGGCACAAAGCTTTAAAAAGGTCCTGTGCACCTTCCCGGTCATGGAAAATCAGGGCATCCACTGGGCTGACCAGATAGCCAAGGAGGTCGAGGAACGGGTCGCAAGGGAACCAGATCTCCAGCGCATCGTGAAGGAGAAAGGATACATCGTCCTGGACGAGAAGACCCCCTCTGGAAAGATCCATATCGGCTCAGGAAGGGGCTGGATCATCCATGATGCCATCGCCAAGGCGTTGCGGGCTAGAGGATTGAAGGGACGGTTCATCCTCTCTGCCGATGACTTCGACCCCTTCGACAAGATGAACGCAGACCTTCCCCCCGCATATGAGAAGTACATGGGCATGCCCTTCAGGGACATCCCTTCCCCTGTCGAGGGGTATGAGAGCTTTGCCGACTACTACTTCAGGCAGAGCACCGACAAGTTCAAGGAGTTCGGCATCGAGGCAGAGCTGGACAGCACGGCCAGGCACTATATCGACGGAGACTTCGACCGGGCCATCAAGAAGGCATTGGACGAATCAGCGAAAATAGATGCTGTGTATGAACGTATCTATGGCTCTGCTCCAAAGAAATTGCCGTTCAACCCGGTCTGCGAAAAGTGCGGCAGGATCGGCACGACGAGAGCCATCTCCTGGGATCCTGAAAAAGAGATGGTAAGATACAGGTGCGAGGAAAACCTGGTCAAATGGGCCAAAGGCTGCGGCCATGAAGGAGAGCGAAGCCCCTACAAAGGAGGAGGCAAGCTTCCCTGGAAGGTCGAATGGGCAGCCAAGTGGCCGGTCTTCGGCGTCGTCTGCGAATGGGCAGGCAAGGACCACTTCTCCCATTCTGGTTCAAGAGAGGTATCCATCGCCATCGCCGATGCAGTCTATGACTTCCCTCCTCCCTGGCCGTCCACCCGGAAGAAGACAGGGAAAGGCTATGAGTTCTTCAACATCGGCGGCAAGAAGATGTCCACCTCCCAGGGCAGAGGCATCGGGTTTGCAGAATCGACAGACTATGCTCCTGCAGAGATGCTCCGCTATCTGCTCATCGCCACCAGGCCCCACGCGGTCATCGACTTCGACCCCGTGGGCAAGAACGACCTCATCCTGCTCTATGAACGGTTCGACAGGACAGAGCGCATCTATTTCGGCAAGGAACAGCCTGAGAACGAGCATGAGGTGCAGAAGCACCGACGCATCTATGAGCTGTCCAACGTGGGAAAGGTTCCTTCTAAGATGCCTCCGCAGGTGCCGTTCCTCTCCTGCTCTGTGGTGATCCAGGCTGCCTTGGGAAATATTGAGAAGGCCATCTCCCTGCTGCAGAAATACGGCCAGATACCGCAAAAGCTCGACGCTGCAGGCGAAGCGTACATCCAGGAGAGACTGAGGTTTGCGAAGCACTGGATAGACACCCATGCTGACGAGCAGTTCAGGTTCACGGTCCAGGACAAGGTGGCAGAAGGCATCGTGATCAGCGAGCCTGTCAAGAAAGCGTTGAAGGAGCTCGCCAAGACACTGGCAGAGAAGGACTGGGAAGAGCAGGAGCTGTTCGACGCGACCTATGCGATCATCAACAGGAACAACCTGTCACCCAGGGATTTCTATACGGCAGCATACCGGGTGCTGATCAACAAGGAGAAGGGACCGAAGCTGGCGGGCTTTATCTTAACGATCGGGAAAGAGAA
>JAADFO010000043.1 GCA_013152815.1 Nanobdellati archaeon | reverse complement strand
TTATTTACAATATAGCAAAGAACTTATAACAGGATACCAAAGACAAGCTTTATAAAGGGAACGGGGTCTCTGCTGTGTTACGCAGCCCGAGTTCGAGAGAGCGCCTAGGGTTCGACAACGGATTCTCGCTGCGATTACACACAGGATAATTACATGTAAGATACCATGCAGATAGGGACAAGAAACACCATCACCATCAAAATGGCTGAACAGAAACCGCAAGCAAAGCCTGCTCCTGCCGCTTCCAGGGAGGACAAGGACTTCAAATACATCCTTCGAATCGCTAATACCGACCTCGACGGCAAGAAGCAGATCATGATAGCCATGAAGAAGATAAAGGGAGTCGGCTACATGTTCGCGAACACCGTCCTCAACGTGGCCAAGATAGACCACACCAAGAAGACCGGGACCCTGGACAACGACGAGATCGCCCGGCTCAATGACGTTCTCGACAACCCTGCAAAATTCAACATCCCTTCCTGGCTCTACAACCGAAGGAAGGACTACGAAAGCGGGGGAGACTACCACCTGCTCACCGCAGAGCTCCGCTTCGTCAACGACAACGACATCAAGCGGCTCAAGATGATCAAGACCAACAGGGGAGTGCGACACATACTCCATCTTCCGCTGCGGGGCCAGAGGACAAAATCTAACTTCAGAAGGAACAAGGGCAAAGGATCGCTCGGTGTGAAGAAGAAGACCAACAAGAAATGATCAGATGATCACAAGGTGCCATCATGGGAGATCCACGAAAAGCGAGAAAAAAATACAAGACCCCTCACCATCCATGGGAGAAGGAACGGATCGAAGCAGAGTCGGTGCTCAAGCAGGATTATGGCCTGAGCAACAAGCAGGAGATCCAGAAGATGACGTCAGTGCTGCGAAACCTCAAAGCCCAGGCGAAGCGGTACATCGCAGCAAGGACAGTCCAGGCAGAGAAAGAGAAGGAACAGCTGCTCCAGCGGGTCCGGCGGCTCGGCCTGCTCGACAGCAGCGCGACACTGGACGACATCCTGGGGCTCACCATCGAAGCCATCATGGAACGCAGGCTCCAGACCCTGGTCTTCCGCAAGGGCCTCTCCAGGACCATCAAACAGGCAAGACAGATGATCACCCATCTTCACATCACCGTCAAAGACAGGAAGATCTCCGCACCAGGAGCGCTCCTCACCAAAGAGGAAGAGCTGAGCATCGCTTTCCACGAGACATCAAACTTCAATGATATCGACCATCCAGAACGGCCGAAGCAAGAAAAACAGGAGAAGACGGTCGTAGAGGAGGCATGAACATGGCAGATTATCGCACAAGAAAGGATCGGTGGGGCGTCGCCCACATCTTCTCTTCCTACAACAACACAATCATACACATCACCGACCTTTCCGGCACCGAGACCATCGCCAGGACATCGGGAGGCCAGGTCGTGAAGAGCCACCGTATGGAGAGCTCTCCGATAGCTGCGATGAACGCCTCGAAAAAAGCGGCAGAGATCGCCTTCGAGAAAGGCATCAGCGCCATCCATGTCAAGATAAGGGCTCCGGGCGGGCATAACGGACCCACCAATCCAGGACCCGGAGCGCAGGCAGCCATCAGGGCCCTGTCCAGGATGGGCCTGAAGATCGGCATCATCGAAGATGTCACTCCCATCCCCCACGACGGCTGCAGGAAGAAGGGAGGAAAGAGAGGACGACGGGTGTAAGCACATGGACATGACCCTTATTGATAAGAGCAAGAACGGCACGAAAGCATCGGTCCGCATCAAGGGAGTCACCTACGCCTATGTGAACGCCCTGCGACGCTACATGATGGATGAGGTCCCGACCATGGCCATCGAGACTGTGGAGTTCAAGCAGAACAGCTCTATCCTCTACGATGAGATCGTCGCGCACCGGCTCGGCCTGCTCGTCCTGAACACCGACCTCAAGAGCTATGAGCTGCCTCCCGAAGGCGTGAAAGACCTGGAAGACCTTCCTGCAAAATGCCGCGTCCAGATGACACTCAAGACAAAGGGACCGGGCATGGTCTATGCGAGCGACCTCAAGAGCAAGGACCCGAAGATCAAGCCTATCCACCCGAAGACCCCCATCGTCAAGCTCCTCAAGGACCAGGAAGTCGAGTTCGTGGCGACGGCAATACTCGGGACGGCAAAAGAACACGCCAAATGGTCGACAGGGCTCTTCATCCATTCCTTCGTCCCGAAGATAACCGTGAACAACAGATCATCGCACTTTGAAGCGTTCAAGAACAAGTATTCATCGAAGATCTTCGACAAGAACGGAAAGATCGACAAGAATCTCATCATCGACAATGATCTCGTCGATGCGGTCGATGGTGTCAACGATGACATCGTCAAGGTTGAATATGACGAACATGCCTTCATCCTCAGGATGGAGACCTGGGGCGCCCTGTCCCTGCAGGACATCGCGACCACAGCGATGGACATCTTCAACCAAGAGCTTGATGCCTTCGACAAGATCGTCAAGGCATTGTAGGAACAACCCACGCTCATGCGGGGGTGGCAGAGCCTGGTCAAATGCGCTAGGTTGAGGGCCTAGTCCCTTAGTGGGTGCGCGTGTTCGAATCACGTCCCCCGCATCCACCCTTCATACCAACAGAGACAGAAAAGAAGACCATGAAACGAACCGGACCGACCAACGAGCACCTGAGAAGGCTCATAGAGGATCTCAGGAAGCTGTCAAGGAAGGAGAACGTAAGGATATGGAAACGGATAGCTGACGATCTCGAGAAGCCGACGAGGCAAAGAAGGATCATCAACCTCTCCAAGGTAGCGTTGCACACGAAGGACAACGAGCAGATCATCGTCCCGGGAAAGGTGCTCGCATCAGGAGACCTGCCTCACAGGATCACCATCGCGGCCTACCAGTTCTCTCAGACCGCCCTCGCGAAGATCAGAGAATCAGAATCCGTCGGCATGAGCATCCAGGATGCCATGACCAAAAACCCGAAAGGCAAGAACCTCAGGATAATGGGATGAACATGATAATCATAGACGCCACAGACATCGTATTGGGACGGCTTGCCACCACGGCGGCCAAGAACGCTCTGCTCGGAGAAGAGGTCAGGGTCATCAACGCAGGGAAAGCCATCGTCACCGGAACGAAGAGCGGAGTCATGGACAAGTACAGGACAGCCTCGAAGAGAGGGACGCCCAGCAAAGGACCCTTCCAGCCGAGGACACCTGAACGGTTCGTGAAAAGGACCATACGGGGCATGCTTCCCTACAAGCAGGCCAAGGGACTGGCTGCGTTAAGAAGGATCCGATGCTTCAAGGACGCTCCAAAAGAATATGAAGGCAAAGAACGCCTGGACCTGGAGAAGCACTCTACGAAGAAGCTCAGGACCCTGAGCTTCGGGACGGTCGAAAAGATCTGCAAAGAACTCGGTGGAAACCTATGAGCAACACAAGCAAAGCCATCCATGTCTCAGGAAAACGGAAAAGAGCGGTAGCACGGGCCACCATCAAGCCGGGCAAAGGAAAGATCAGGGTCAATGCGATCCTTCTCGAACACTATGAACCGGCGCTGGCCAGGGCAAAGCTCAAGGAACCTCTGATCATCGCCGGGGATCTGGCAGACAAGGTGGACATCTCGGTGAACATCATGGGTGGAGGTCAGTCGTCCCAGGCCGGAGCCGCGCGCCTGGCCATCTCCCGGGCGCTGGTCCGATTCTATGCCAAGGACAAGATGCTCGAGAAGACCCTCCTGGAATATGACCGACAGCTCCTTGTGGCCGACGTACGACGGAAAGAGTCGTCAAAACCCAACAGCCACGGGCAGGCCAGAGCAAAACGGCAGAAGAGCTATCGTTAAAGGTCGCTTCCCTCGTTCCCTCAACGGTCCTTTTTTCTTATTTTTCTGATCTCTTTCCAGTATCGGCCGTGATTTTCTCCACACCTACAAAAAGGTTTATATATCTCTTGGGCAAGGAGACACCCATGGTCCTTGAGCATCTTTTTCCAGAGAACTGGCTCGAGAAGAAAGCGAGATACGCGTTTCTGCTTGGCATCGCCTATTCCATCCTTGGCATCACCCTCTCGAAGATGCTGTTCCCCAAGGATCCTGCCCTGGTCGCAGTGGCTTTCACCTCGATCTTCCTGCTCCCCTCGCTCTATAAGCTGTTCTCCATCGAAGAGCACACCGAGAAGAAAGAACGGGTCTTCTCGCTCAAGAACCTGTATCAGGACAACAAAGAATTCATCAGGGTGTACCTCTTCCTTGCCCTGGGCATCTTTCTGGTCTATTCCCTCGCTTCCATCGTGCTTCCTTCGTTCCAGGTCAGCCAACTGTTCCGGGAACAGCTGGAGATGAGAGGGGCGAGCGGGGGAGCCATCTTTGAACAGGGACTGTTCCAGAGCATCCTGATCAACAACTGGTGGGTGCTCTTCGCCTGCTTTGTCCTTTCGCTCATGACCGGAGACGGCGCCATCTTCCTCATCACCTGGAACGCGTCGCTCTGGGGGACCATCTTCGGAGTGACGGCACGGGATGCGGCGCTCTACGCGAACACCAGCCCGTTCTTCTATCTCTTCCTGGTCCTGCTCATCGTCCTTCCCCATGCATTCCTGGAGATACTGTCATACATCATGGCAGCCATATCAGGAGGGGTCATCTCAAAGGATGTGCTTCTCGAGAAGTTCGAATCACAACGGTTCAAAGAGGTGTTCTTCTACAACTTCATGCTTTTCCTCCTCGCGGTCGTCGTGCTTGTCCTTGGCGCATTGGCAGAGAGCTATGTCCTGAGCAACGTCACCACCTACAAAGACATCATCCTCCAGAGCTATCTTGCCTTTGCCTGAAAAGATAGACCGAGACAGACCCAAGAGGAAGAAGGGGAAAAAGGAAGAAAAGAAAGGGATTTGTTGTTCCCTTCTGCGTCCACACCTGTTCTTCATTTCTTGCCGAAGTAGAACATCTTATCCACAGAGACATCTGAAGGGGCATAGCCGTTACGGTCGATGGACCTGTCGTCTTTTTTCTCTTCTTTCTTCCCGGCAGCGATATTTTCAGTTGGTGCCTTCTCGACGGACATGCCTTTCTGGACGGCTGTTTCCTTGGCTGCAGAAGCCTCTGCCGCCTGGGCGATGGCCCTGTGCAAGGAACTCAGTTCGCCCTGCAGGTCCTTCCTGAACGCCTTGAACTCGTCATTCAGCTGCAGGAGCCCCTTCCGAAGGAGGTCCAGCTCGGCACGGACGGCCTTGTTGGCTTCCTTGACGATGAGCTCTGCCGCACGGACAGAAGCATCCTGCTGCGGCTGTGCCGTATCCCGGAGGGCTTCGCCTGATTGGTTTCCCTTGCTCGGATCCTCATGGGAAGTGTGCGTGGTCGGCAGGCCAGAATCATCCTTATCGATGACCATCTCCTCTGCCTGGCCGACGAGGTCGTCGGAAGGCAGGATCGCCCGGTGCTTCTTGAGTTCTGCAGTGAGCTCGTTGATCTTCTTCAGTTTCTCCATGTCCATGTATCCCACCTCAAGAATCCTGATCCTTCTTGCTCATATCCTGATCCTTCTTGCTCATATCCACTAGGGTTATGCCCAGTGTGCTGGCCAACGAAGCGATGCGGTCGTCCCGATAGAACTCTCCAAAATAGATTGCTCTGATGCCTGCGTTGGCTATCAGCTTGAAGCAGTTATAGCAGGGGGATGCGGTGATGAAAATCTCTCCCTTGTCGATGGCGATGCCGTTCTTCGCCGCCTGGACGATGGCATTGGCCTCTGCATGTATGGTCCGGACACAATGGCTGTTCTCCATCTCATGGCCTGCCACATCACAATGGGGAAGCCCCCTGATGGAGCCGTTGTAGCCGGTCGAGAGGATGGTCTTGTCCCTGACGATGACCGCGCCCACATGCTTACGGTCGCAGGTCGCCCGGGTGGCGACTTCCTTGGCGATGTTCATGAAATACTGTTCCCACGATACTCTTTCGGTCATCTTACTCCTCCGCGTCTGTGTCCTTTGATTGCTGGTCTGTGTGCTCTGGACCTTCTGTTTTCCCCTGGGCTCCCGGAGCCTGCAAGGGGTCATGATTCGTTGTCAGACCGGCAAGGAACTTATCAAGCTTTCGGTGGAAATCCTCGAGAGAACCATCGTTCATGATCACCCTGTCCGCCAGAGCAAATGTTGCAGAGAGCTGCTGATTCCCCTTGGTCTGAGTGTTCTCTTTGGCCTCCATCATCCTGAACTCTTCCAGAGACAGGGCATTCTCTATCCTGCCGCGAAGACGGGCCCGCTGAAAACGGAGGTCTACAGGAGCATCGATGCCGAGCAGAAAAAAATGCTCATTCTTCCTGAGCTCCTCGACCTCGTAGGGCGAACGGATGCTGTCCACGACAACATCGCCCGGGAGTTCCCTGATCTTCTCATTGGTCCTGGACGCGAGTACCCCGAAACCGGACGTGTGCCTGAGTTCATTGCCTATCAGGATGAGATTGGTCCGGGAATGCTCGATACCTCGCCGGGTGGCCTCTTCCCGGATGATGTCTGATAGCGAGAGATAGGTGAACCCTCTCTTCCTGAAGAAAGCGGCCGCCTCCCCCTTTCCTGCCGCATTCGGTCCTGTCAGCCCCACAATCATGGAATCCCATCAACAGCAAAGAGATTATAAATCTTTTGTCAGGATGGGCGCTGTAAAAAGTAAAGGGCATGAAACCCTCGCACGAATCATCATCTCTTCTCGAGCTTCTCGAGTTCCTGACGGAAAGAATCAAGGTCAGTGAAAGAACGGTAGACCGCTGCAAAGCGTATATAGGCAACCTTATCGAGCCGTTTGAGCTTCTTCAGGACCAGCTCACCGATGGTCGAGCTGTTGATCTCCTTCTGGTTCTTGGACCGGATGCTGGCCTCGATGGAGTCGACCATGTCCTCTATCCTGTCAAGGGAGATGTCCCGTTTCTGGGTCGCGATGAGCAGGCCGCGCCTGATCTTCTCCCGGTCGAATCCCTGTTTAGAGCCGTCCCTCTTGATGACGTGGATATTGAGGAGTTCTATCCGTTCATAGGTCGTGAACCGCTTCTGGCATTTGAGACACTCTCGTCGTCGTCTGATGGCGATATTGTCTTCTGTGTCCCGCTTGTCCACGACCTTCAGGGCTTCATGGCTGCAGTATGGACATCGCATGGTTTCCACCATATGTTGCGTTTCCGACAGAGGAAAACACAAGATGATGTGTAAGGAACGCGCTGACACTTATATTATTTACCATGGATGAAACCTGTATCGATAACCTGCTACCCGAGCATGAGAGCAATATACCAATATACAGAAGGGTAACATTTAAATAGGAAAAGGATTACCTCCGTCGTGGGGGGTAAGCTGTGGTAATACTATTCGATCGATTCAATCTGCCGGAAGACATCTATGAGATAATCTTCGCTACAAAACAGCAGAAGATTGTCGCCAAACTCCTTATCCAGAACATGGCAGCGAAAGGAGGAGAGTTCAACAAGACAGAGATGAGCTTCTTCGCCACCACATTGCATGAGGGAGAGCTTATAGCAGAGATCGATGAACCGCCTTTCAAAGGGAAGAAAGTCAAGCTCAGCTACAATAAGCGGCAGTTCTATGATCGGATCATCACCCCGATGAAGAGCATGGGGCTCATCTACTATGATCTCTACAAGAAGACCTACAAGATCTCAGACCGGCTCAACAAGGAACTCATACGGATCGGGCTCCTCTGGGTGCAGGAAGTCAGAAAACAGCTCAATATGCCTTCGCAGGATGAGTAGGACCGGGCAATTTCTTGTATGCTTTGCACAATATTTTTATATCAACACAGGAAGAGCAACAGAATCATGGCCACGGCAAAGGAGCATCTTGCTTCCTGGACGAGGAAATATTTCGAGAACCGGAACCTCTATCTGCACAACATCAGGGATATCAAAGATACAGAACAGGGCCTGGACATCATCTACAAAGACAAGACCGTCTCGTTCTTCATCATGCCTTCGCTGGAACCAGAGACCTTTCTCAGCAAGGCACAGGACAAGAAAGGGAACTATGGCATCGCCTGCTACAACACCAAAGAGAACCTCCAACAGCTGATCGGCAGCTGGAGCGTCTTGACCGCGTATCCCTCCCTTTCTGTCTATTTCGTGAATCCCTTTGCCGACGGAGACACCCGATGGATCATCAGGCCGAAGGTCCATGATCAGGTAACCGAGAAGGCGAGCCTGAAGCTGGGATTGCAGACGCTCTTCGAGGGGGTGGCTGAAACGTCGCTGAAACACGTGGAACACATGGCAGCGAAAGCGTAAAGGAAAACAAGGCAGGAAGAGACAGAGAGAGACTCCTGACAAGACAAGAGCGGCGAGATGCAACAACCATCAGCCGTTCTTATCCAACAACCTCAAGAAGCTGTCCAGCTGATCAGATGCCACGGTAAAGCCGCCTGCCTTCTCATGACCCCCTCCAAGAAAGGAATCTATCTGGCCATTGAAGCTGTCGAGAAACTTCCCAGCATCAAAAGCGTTGTTGTCCGGGACCCTCATGGAACCGATGACCTTGCCGTTGAAGCGGTTCATGATCATGACGGGCTTATCATCCATGTATCTCGCGCAGAGGACCCCCTGGATGTTCCTGTTGCTCGCGATCACACCATACCGGATGTGTCTGAGATCCTTCAGGTCGACTTTCATCCGGTAGAGCGAACGCAGTTTCAGCTTGTACTCTGCCAGTTCATTGGCGATGGGGTGGACCTTGTTCACATAGAGGTCCTGATGCTTGATGTTCTTGAGCATCTCGAGCGGAAGATCACCGCTCCAATGCATGCGCTTGCCTGTGTTGAGGTCTGAGACATACTTTTCGATCTCATAGTAGAAGTCGCCTTTCTTGTAACGGGAAGCGTTTTTCTTCATCAGGTCCGGCAGCTGTGCCATGGCTTCGTCGTAGAGGCGTTCAGGGATCGTTTTCTTGCTTCCGCCATCTCCAAAGTAGCCGACGAGGGCGAGAAAGATGAAATAGGGGTTCGTGGTGTCGGGGATGAGCCGCTGCCACAACAGGGTCGATGTGGAGACCGCGCCGGGGTCGTGGATGGTCATGAGGAACTGTTCAGGATGAGGATGAGGATGATGGTCGATATAGATGACTTTCTGAGGGTCCAGATGGGAAGATGGCTGGATGTCTGAACAGATGATGATTTCGCTCTCCGGCGGAAAATCCTGCTCTTCTATGAGAAACACCTCGCCTTTAGAAGAGGTGAAGACCGATCTGGCAGTGGGTTCTATCAGATGGTAGAGCATCGCTCCTGAAGTGATGCCGTCGGCATCCCAGTGGGTCATGAGGGCCACACGTTTTCCTCTGACATGGTCGAGAAGTGCAGAAAGCTCTGGAGTGATGCGGTTGCCCATGGTATCGATTGCTCCCCCCCGAAAAGAAGCAGCGGAGAATGACTGCACGTGGAGGGGTTGTTTTTATGTTTTGTTGGTCTTCAGGCTTTTCGCTGCTCCACACAGGAAAAGTTTATAAATGGAACATCTTTTATGTGTGACAGGTGCCTTTCCTTAAGAGATTCATGAAGGCAATATGAACGGCATATCCAAAAGGGATGGAATAACAAAAAACGAAACGGGTGATTGGAAATGGGAGAAGAACTCGAATTTTATGATGTCAAGTCAAAGGCGAAATTCAAATCTTCTGATTACAGGATTGAAGAGAGGAACGGCAGGTTCTTTGCAGTGACCAAGTCCCAGAGCGGCCCCCACGAATGCTGGAGAGTCGTGAACAAGGAGTTTGCAGCGAAGAACAAGTGATGCATTTCTTCATATCCTTTTTTCTTCTTTCTTTTTGCTCTTTGTCCTTGTTTTCTGCCTGAGCCATGAAAAGCTGTTCAAGACTGAAAAAGAGAAGCCTTGACCATCACAAAGCTTAAATGTTCTTCTGGCTTCACTTTCTTGATCTCAAGGAGAGGAAGCACCATGCCAGGAACAATCTATCTCATCAAAGGAAAGGTCGGTGGAGAATATCTTTCGCCGAAGAGGGTAAAAGAGCAGATCATCAGCCAGATGAAACCCGCCCCTGATCCTGACGCACCAGAACACCTCTTCCATGTGTGGTTCGACAAGCAAGGAAGGATGGATGCTGCGGCGCACCTCAAAGGACACGGAATCAGCAGACCGGCGTATATACGCAACAAACAGGACCGTTCGACGAGCAAGACAGGACCAGGCAAAGACTATGTGCGTTCTATCCTCATCGACTATCTCAGCTATACCAACGGACAGGACCCGATCATCTTCATCGATAGTGACGACGCAAGAGAACTCAACAGCGCGACGAGTTTCCTTCTTCAGCAGATACAGGACATCACCGGGCAAAGGGATCCGTTGAAGATACAGGAAGCTGTGCTGGAAGAACGCATCTGAACAAAGACACAGACCTCTTTCTGAAGGAATATAAGCGAAATAGATGAAGATAAAAATACGGCTGCCGGGACTTTCGACAGCTGCAGACAACGCCTGCTGGGCTTGGGACCCCTTGCGGAGCCTGTGGGCCGTTGCTGATTCGAACCCGGGTTACGACCTTGGGAGGGTCGTGTCATCTGGCGTGCGACCATCCTCACAGGACAGGAGCATACCGCTAGACCACAGCCGTATCAGACCAGCAGAATCATGTTCCCTTAAAAAAGGTTATGGAATGAGAGATGCGGCCATGCGGAAGAAGACGATGAACCGAAGGAGGAACTGATCATTTCTAGCTGCGACCGTGGATCTCCAGAGGCATCGCATGTCGTCGGATCATCTCGGGGTCGTTGATCATCTTCCGGAGTCCGTTCGCGCAGACATCCTCTGGATGAGGCACCAGATGAATATCGGCTCCGACGGTTTCTCTGGGCGAAGATATCAGAGGAAGATAATTGGACAATCCTTCTTCGCCGGGTCTGTCTCCATGGCAATCAGAAATTCCGTCGCTCGGAGCTACGTTAAAACCAAAGGTTTGCGTGCCAGAAATGCTTGTGCATTTCTGTGCATCCCCGACCTAGAGGTCGGGGTATGATCGCTCCTCGCCTTGAAAGGCGGAATTTCTGGCCGTGCAAAGGTTTCACGCGCTAAAGCGCAGGGTATGAAACCCCTGCACGAATCAGCATGCGTGTTGATGAAAAAAAGAAGAAAAGAAAAGACTAATCCCGGGGTTCCAGATAGATACGGATGGTCGAATCCCGGTGGAGACAGGTATAGTCGGTCTCATCGAGGTAATCATCGGCGCTGACATCGATATCATAGCAATCCTCATCGATGTCCCGGAATTTCACCGCCCCATCATCGTCGGTGTATTTCGTGTGCTCGTCGCCGTTCTCTATCCTGACCCTCGCGTCCTCGACGGGGTCCTTGGTGTCGTCGTCCTTGACGATGATCTTCAGGTCCCATTCGTCAGTATGACCATAATAACGATCGTCATAATAAGCATCGTGGTGCCGGTAACCGTCATATCGTCGGCCATCATAATAATCGTTCACCTTCCAGCAGCCGAACTCGTCACACTGATATCCCGGCCTGTCCTCTCTGGCGGACTTGGCCTCGGCCGCTTTCAATGCTGCATTAAGTTTGGCCAGGATGACATCTTCTTCAGAGGGTCCTGACACGACCTGCACGGTCATCCCGGTGGGTGCCTGCTGACCAACGGTCAAGACATCACATCTTCCATCAGCATCGTAGTCTTGGCAGCACAGGCCAGAACGATGGATCGTCCCGGAAGGACAGACGTCCTCGTCTCCGAAGGCAATCCAGACAACAGCCATGATACCCAGTATGACAACCATCAACATGATAAATATCAACAAGATCCGTTCTATTTTCATGGTCATGACCTCCTCACTCTTCGCTTATCCCGGGGCAGATGCTGCTGTCGCATGCTACGATTGCCGGTTCGTGGAACAGCACAAACACCATCCTGCACCGCTTAAGACCCCTTTTCCAGAATGTACCGGAGGGAAACCAAGCACATTTATAAATGTGTCGCCATTATTGAGTTACAACTTATAAAGAATCGCCACGGTCATCTGAGGACCGGCCCTAACTACGACGTCTCATCTTGCCGATCATCCTCTGGAGGTCATCGACCTGCTTCCTAAGCCTCGCCTTCTGCTCCTCCATAGATTCGAGACGGCGGGCATAGTTGACCATGTTGAAATCCTCTTTCTTCAGTTTCGTGGCAACATCGGTGAACCGTCTCAGGTCAGAAGATGCCTCGCCGATCCTATGGGAGAGCCCGGACACCTCGTCCCGTGCTTTCTGGTAACGGACCGTGTCTCCCCTGAGCAGCTCCAGGTTCTTCAGGATCTCCTGATGGAGCTCTTCTTTGAAGACACCCAGGATCCTGTCCTTGAGCCCCGACTTGAGCAGCTTGAAATCATAGACTTCCTCCTTGAGACGGTCAGCGCTCTCGGCAAGCCGTTGCTGATGCTCCCTGAGTTGCGTTTCCATAGCACGCATACCTTTCTCGGTGTTCGAAAGAAGATCATCAAAACGTTTACCGAACTGATCCATCCTGCCGCTCAACGCTGAAAGCTGGCTGTCCAGCCCTGTCACCGACTTGGCCAATATTTTGATGTCTTTCTTGACATCCATGAGTTCCTTTATCTTGCCTATCATGATTCTTCCACGGATGCCCTGCGCATTTATAATTACTGCGGTACTGATAGGGTAATGACACAGACAGTTGCCGGGATATGCACCAGGAAAGACATCGAGGAGGACACCATAAGGGATACAATACAGGAGAACCCCTAGGGAGGAACACCACGAAAGGGGGACCACGAAAGGGGACCATGATATGTCCTGAGAAGCGCCACAGGACATGTGCAGAAAGGTCCGACCCTGATCGTCACCAGTCAAACGCTGCCCTGAGCATCTCGGTCGTCATGCCCAACAGCCCGTAGAACGCCCGCAAGTCAAGAGGGTTGCGCATCTCCAACGGAGAAGAAGCAAGACTTCCTATCCTGACCGCCACTCCGTATTTGGATGCCAGACGGATATTCTGCCGCATCCTTCCCATCAGGAGAGAAAAGACCTCGTCGGGCGCATCCAGCACCGCATTGAATGAGAACGCCAGACCGACCTCTTTTTCCCGGGCCAACTTCGCCAGGACCTGATTCAGGCCGCTCGACCGGTGATGCATCCTGTCCCGTCGCTCAAGCAGCTCGACGCCCAAAAGAAAATCAGCGCCCCTCTGCTCGATGACAAGACGGGGATCCTGTGGACGAGAGACGATGGTCAGATCCCTACGCTGGCCTCGCATCTCTCTGCCTGAAAGGAGCAGACCCGGACGGAGGGACAGGGAAGTGTGTTCCTGCAGCAGAGCCAGTCGTGCCTGTTCCGCCCCGAGGAGCTTTTGCTGTGCCACAAGAAAGACCAGGCCTGTGTAGCCGAGACGTTCTGCCATCCTGATAAGACCTTCTTCGTTCCCGTCCGGAACGACGATGTCGAATAGAGGGACCATGGACCTGAAGAAGACAGTCTAAGATATAAACCTTGCCCAGGACAGGGCTCTGTAGAAAGTTACGCTTTCGCGTGGCCGGCATCGAGCTCGGCCACCGCAATGAGTCTGCTTCTGCCGTTCCGGCCCCGTAGGGGGCGACCCCCGGAACTCTCTGCTGCACAGTCATAGGACACCTCACAGTGGGATGCCGGCCCTACTTTCTACAGAGCCCCGCGGGACAGGCAAACATCATCAACAGCACTCAGGGACTGCCGTCCTATGCCCCCTGTCGCTCTGGACTGGACACCCTTATCTCTTTTTTCAGGGAACATGCCCGGCAGACGGCGGCTGCCGAGGGCTCACGACAGAGGGAACAGGAACCCACCGGCTCCAGGTCGCCAGAGTCCTTCGCCTGTCTCTGCAAGCGAGGCAAGGAGGAAAGGTATTCGTGCACCAGGAGCTCCTTGAACCCGGGATGAGACGCCTCATGATCATTGAGGAAATCTCTGACTTCTGCCCTGAACGAATCGACGATGTTGGGGCATTCGGTGAAATCGGTCAGAAGGTTCTGGATGAAGCTATAGGCCATGACCTCTTTCTCCCGGCAAAGATAGAGCGGCTTTATCCGTGGCGTGAACCCTTCGGCTTCGACGATGCCGGCCTTTGGTCCCAGACGTGACAGGACCGCCCGGTTGTTGAGCAGGAGGTTCATGAGGATGGACTGGGCCTCATCGTCGAGATTATGCCCCAGAGCAAGCAGGTCAAAATCTCTCGCATGACGGTTCAGGAGATAGCGACGGAAGACACCGCAGACAGTGCAGGGTTTCCTTGGGCTTCGCTGCATCATATGGTCAAGGCTCGCTCCGAAGGCATCCTGATAGCGATGGACCTGGAGCGGTATCCCCCGCTCGAAACAGAATCTCCTGAGGAACGCCAGCGTCTTGTCGCGGTATCCTGCGATGCCTTCATCGATGGCCATCGCCGTCACATCATATCCGCGCTTCTGCAGGAGATGAAGAAGGACAGTGGAATCCTTGCCTCCTGAACAGGCCACGGCAATGCGCTGTCCCCTGCTGATGAGCTTGTAACGATCGATGGTATCATAGACCTTCTTCTCGAAAGCAGAAATAAAATGATCCTTGCACAGAGCCGGAGAAGAGAAGACTGTCCGTTCCCCACATTTCCGGCAACGCATCCTAACCTCCTCAGCCTCCAGAAATGACGCTCAATATCCTGACAGCATCCGTATCCTTCAGCATGGTGTCTGAAGTGATGAGCTGGCCGTCCTTCACCAGTATGACTGTCTCCGGATTGATGTCGAACAAAGCCAGCAGCCGGTCCCCGGACCCCCGAAAGGAGAGCCGATGATGCCTGTCCTGTTTCTCGATGAACACGTCCATGGATCACCTCTGGCGACAACATCTCTGCATATCTGCCGTCCTTGAGGCAAGGAACAACAGACCATTTAAAAAGTTGGTGAAACAGGACGAAACAAGGACGATGAAAGACGAGACCGACCGGAAAAAGCCGCGTGGTCCGCGCTGCCGGGAGGACCGTCTTTCACAGGAACGGGTGCATAAATTTAATAATCTTCTCTGTCTCCCTCTTGTCCATCATGATGTGCGAGATGTGCGGGAAGGATGCCCCTCTTTTCCAGACCGAAGTGGAAGGGATAAAGCTGAACCTCTGCAAAGGATGCAGCAGACACGGAAAGGTCATCAAGAGCATCCATATCCCTTCGGGCAATGAACTGAAGAGGAAAGCGAAAGAAAGAGAGCAGAAAGCACAGGAACCCCCGCAGTTCACCGGCCCCGCCAGGACGAGGAAGAGCCTCATGATACGTGAAGACCTTGCCCAACGGGTCAAGAAGGCCAGAGAAAAGCTCGGGCTCAAACAGGAAGAGCTCGCCAGGAAACTCGCGGTCAAGGAATCGCTCATCCACAACATGGAATCAGGAAAGTTCAGACCGAATATTGCCGTCGCACGGAGATTCGAGTCGTTTCTCAGGATCAAGCTGGTGGAGAGCGTCGAAGAAGGACAGGTCATGACAGGAGAAGGCAGCAAGGAAGACCTGACCATCGGTGACCTGATCACCATCAAGCGACGCCGGAGGTGACCCATGGCACGCATCTGGTATTCTGTCTGCGGAGAGGGCAGAGGCCATGCCATACGGAGCGAAGCGGTCATCAGACATCTTCTCAAGAAGCATGAAGTGCTCATCACGTCCTATGGCAACGCGAAAGACGTCCTCTCTTCGCACTTTGGCGACAGGGTGCATCCCATCGAGGGACCCTCATGGATCCATGGCCAAGGAAAGATCTTCCTGGTGCAGAGCGGGCTGGTGTATCTCTTCAACATCCCCAGACTGCTGCGACGGGTGAAGGAACAGCTTCTTCCGACCATCAGGCTGTTCGGCCCTGATCTCCTGATCTCTGACTTTGAGTCCACCGCGGAACACCTGGCCAACCACCTTGGTCTGCCCACGATCGCCATCGACAACATCCAGGCCATGGACAAATGCCGCCTCCCCGGCCAGGTTCCTCCTCCCTGGTTCCATAACCTGGCGCTCCGTCTGCTCCATCCGAAGGCGGATCATTATTTCATCCTGGATTATGCCGGAGCAGAGCCCAAAGAACCCGGAATCACGACGATGATCCCCCCCATCCTGAGAGAAGATATCGTCTCCATGAAAGGAAAGACCCGGAACAGAGGGTTCGTCCTGGTCTACCAGACCGCCTTCACCGACGATACGCTCTTCCCTGTGCTAAACCAGATCGACAGACAGTTCCACATCCATGGGACCGCCAAGAAAGGGAGAGAGGGAAACCTTTTGTTCAGAGGCTTTGATGAGCAGGCATTCTTTGAGGACCTCAAAGATTGCGAGTATATCATCACCAACGGCGGGTTCGGCCTGTTGAGCGAAGCCATCTTCCTGAAAAAACCCGTCTTCTCGATGCTCATCCACGAGTATTACGAACAGGAATACAACGCAGCGGCCATGAAGAAGAAGGGATACGGGAATTATACGAGGCGGTTGACCCAGGAAGACCTTCTGAACTTTGAGCAGAATCTGGAGAAATACCGAAAAAATCTCAAAAAAGCAGGGTTCTGGAACCAGGAAACCTTCTATAACGACCTTGATAGGAAAATAGATGAGCTTATTAAGGGATAGGCTTATTAAAGGATCAGGCAAACAGGCCAGCTGAACAGAGCCAGCCCTTTTTAAAGGCAGATACCTTTTCTATAAAAGGCGAGGCCCAGGGAATTCGGAAACATTTAAAAAAGAACATCGGCCACAAAGCTTTTATAATATAAATATCACAATTCAGGGACAAAAGCTCAACATAGAAGGTTTTTCCCATGGAACTAGAAATTGTCCGACGCATCATCGAACAGATCATAGCGGCCCACACCACTGCTGGAGATTATGCCTACCGATTCTACCTGCAGTACTCCCGCCCCATCCTGGACGGCCTCCATCTCGGCTTTGATTCGCTCTTCAAGGTGTTCCTTTTCATCACCATGCTCGTGGCGACATCCTATCTTATCATGGCACTGGCGGCGATGATGAAGAAGAAGACCACAACCCGGCCGGTGAAGAAGGGAAAAGAGCCGACGGTGACCGTACAGATCCCGACCTACAACGAACTTGCTGCCATCAACTGCGCAAAGAGATGTCTTGCCTTCGACTATCCCCGGGAGAGACTGCAGATCATCATCGGCGACGATAGTTCGGACAGAAGCGTGTCTGCGAAGATCGATGCGTTCGCTGCCCAGTATCCCGGCAGGATCGAAGTCACCAGAAGAGGGAACAATGTAGGCTACAAGCCAGGCAATCTCAATCACATGCTGAAATACAGCAACGGAGACATCCTTGTCATCTTCGACTCTGACTTCCTGCCGGACAAGGACTTCCTCAGGAAGATAACCTCTCCGTTCGCCGAAGACAAGGACATCGCCGTGGCACAGGCACGATGGAAGATCGTCAACTTCAGGCAGAACGCATACTCGGTCCTCGGCGGGACCATCACCGCCATGTGCCATCACCTCGCGCTCTCCTTCATCGACTGGTTCAAGGGAAACAGCTTCCTCTGCGGCTCTGCGGAAGCCATACGCAAGAAAGACCTCCTTGACATCGGCGGCTGGGAAGCCGGTTCGCTCACCGAGGACATCGAATGCAGCCTCCGGCTGAACAAGGGATCCAAGAAGCTCGTCTATCTGGAAGATGTGGACTGCGGATGCGAAGCGCCGCAGAGCTTCAGAGACCTCTATCGGCAGCAGATGCGCTGGTCGTTCGGCGTCACGGCCGCCATGAAGAAACATCTGGGAGGGATCCTGCGCTCACCGAAGATACCTATCAAGGACAAGTTCGGCATCCTCCTCTTCGGTTCAGGATATCTTTTCTCGTTCATGCTGTTCTTCCTGACGGTGTTCGGCAGCCTCGCCGTCATCAGCAACGCGCCCGCACCGGTCGACTGGTCACGGTTCTTGTCGGAGACCGCATTCAACATCATCATCACGAGCGGCATCCTCCTGGCAAGCATCGTCGCCCTCGCCAAGAGCAGGATGGTGAAGAGCATCCCAAAGATGCTCGCTGCCTCCCTCAGCATCGGCATCGCAGTGACCTATTTCGTCAACATAGGCATCCTCAAGGCGCTCTTCGACCGAAAGATGAACTGGTTCATGCTGAAGAAGAACGGAAACAGGACGGTCAACTGAGAAAATGAAGAAAGGCAAAAGCGACAAGAAGCAGGACCGGTTCTACGCCAAGTTCGCCTTCTGGCTGAGCCTGGGTTTCTGGATCCCCCTCTTCAACATCGCACTTTCCATCGGATCGCTCACCCTCGCCGTGATGGCCATACGACGCCATTATCATGACCCCGAACGCTTTGGAGGGATGGGCTTTGCCATCACCGCCCTGGTCCTCAGCTCCGCAGGCATCATCATGACCATCATCGGACTCATCATCTACCTCAACAGCGCAGCCATCTGCGCGAGCGCCATCTGCACGTCGCTCCAATAAATCTGCTGCTTCTCCCGGAAGACAACCCGCATCCATACATCCATGGCAGGGCCTTGCCCTTTCCGTTCTCGCCTGGCTGTCAGATGGGCATGACGGCTGACGGACACCCTCCTAGTCGATGAACTGTCTCTTCTTCGAGAAAGCATACCAGAAGATGCTTGCGATGATGATGGTGTCCTGGACGATGGTATAGGGGAAATAGAAGAACAGGCATACTGCGGTCTTCCAGTTGAAGGAGACCCGAAAGGTCCTGAGAGCAGCCAAAGACATGCCGAAGGTCAGTATTCCAGAAAGCACCGCAAACAGGTTGAGGAAGTTCACGCCCCAGACAGGTATCTTCCAGAGCACATAGAACGGACCCCAGAGCGAGAACCACCGGAAGAGGTAGACTGCGGAGATCCCCGGGAGAGCTGGCTGAGGGAACCAATGGATGATCTGGATGATGGTCAGGGGAAAGAAGAGGAAAGCGAACAGTGTCCACCAGAACTGGTTGAAGAAGAGGAACAGCACGGGGACAGAATGCCTCCCGGCCCGCAAGAGTTTACGATGCCGGAACAAGGACTGCAACGCACCGAAATACCATCTCATACGCTGCCGGAACAGCGAAGCGATGGTAGGCACGGCAAGCGTGTACATGACCGCGTCCTTGACCGTCACGATACGATGACCTCTACGGTAAAGCGTGAGGGAAATATCCATGTCGTCGGTGAGCGCCTCTGGGTTGAATCCGCCGACATCCTCAAGGACCTCCTTCTTGTAACAGGCCACCGCCCCATAGAACCAGATGCTGTTCGCGAAGACCAGGGAGAATGATGTTCTGATGAGATCGTTCATGGCGAATTCGATGGACTGGAAACGCTCGAGGAAACTCCTTGGCCGGTGGATCTTGGCTATGGCGTTGGATGCGGCAACACCCTTCCGGAGGAGAGGAGCGACAAGCCTTTGCAGGGATGCCGCTTCTACGATGACATCGGCGTCCAGGGTCATGATGATATCGTATCTGGCCATCTTGATGGCCTGGTTCAGCGCCCTGACTTTCCCCTGGTGCTCCTGAGCAGGTGTGCATCCAAAGCAGGATGCTTGGAGATAAAATGTCGGACAATCTCTCTGGTGCTGTCGGACGAACCGTCATCGATGACCAGGATTTCCATCCTGTCGGAAGGATAGTCTGCCGCCGCGATGGCATCCAGGCAGGAAGCGATGATGTGCTGTTCGTTATGCGCGGGGATCAGGATGGAGAGGCCGGGCAGGACAGGCGGCTTTCCGGTTGCTTTTCGGATGAAGAGTGAACGGATCCACACGGCCAGGAGAAAGAAGAGGAAAGCGAAAAGGACGAAGAAGACACCCATGGCCATGTTGAGTACCGGATCAGTGCTGTAGAGCTGGAGGTTCACCATGGGGTTCTCCTAAGGAATCACCTCCCAAAGATCGTCCTTATTGCGGGAATAGACCCTGCGAAAATGATCAGGGTTCGTGAGCACAAAAAGAAGGCCTTCATCTTCACGAGAGAACGTCTCTCCTTCTTTCATGCCACTGGTTATCAGGATGTAGCCTACGTCATAGTCCTTCAGGAGGGACATGGTCTGCTTGAGATTCCGGGAAGAGAGGATCAGACGGTAATCTTCCTGTATCTTCTTCCCTTCGGTGACGCGATAATAGTCATCATCGATCATGACCGGCCGCCCGGCGATGGCCGATACCAAGAACCCATTCTCCTGGCTTGTGAAGACTGTCTTCTCCGGGGGGGTGTTGTCCCGGATCCAACCAAGGGCCGCCAGAAGATCCTCGGTGGGCTTGTCCTGGGCAGCTATCTTGCTGTAGGCGACAGAGGAGAACAACAGGCCATAGAAGAGGATGACGATGGTGAGCCGCTTGACCAACAGCAGCTGCCATCTCCTGTTGAGGAGACTCTCGAACCCCATGACAGCGAGAGGGAGCAGCAGAAGGGTGAGGTAGATGGAGACGTCGAAAAGAGAGAATGCCTGGACCAGAAACAGGAAAAGCAGGAAACCATAGAGGAGAACATATCGCTTTCGCCTGTACCAGCTTACGAAGAAGCCGATGGAAGAAAGGAGGAGCAGAAACCCCGAGATTCCTGGATGCCCCCCGAAGATGGTTATGGTCTTCGCGAAGAATGCCGGAAGAGAGGGGACGAGGGTCAAGACAGCCCAATCAGGAACGGTAAGGGTGAGCAGGAAGAGCGAGACCAGCAGGAGGAAAAACGCGAATCCGCGGTATTGATTCTCTGATCTGCCGGCAAACCGAAGCGCATAGCGAAGCATCAGCAGGAAGAGCAACAGCGGGATGATGCCGGACCATGCGATAAGCAGCATGACAGGATAGGCAAATCCACGCAGCAGCGGATTCGCAGACATCGCAAGCCAGAGGGTGAACGCTATGAGAAACAGGACGAACAATTGAGGACTGAATCGTGTTCCTGCATAGATCAATGCAGGGGACAGCAGGAATCCCAGAAGAGCCAGAACCGTACTGCGCTGAGACACTTCCAGCCGTGAAAAGAGCAGGATCGTAAAAAACAACAGACCGCCGACCAAGAGCAGGGGAAGGAAGAGAAGGGTGATCTTCATGCCAAAAAAAGACAGCAGCGACCCTAACAACAGATGGTACGGCAACACCAGGACCATCCTGGAACCCTGGATGAGCGGATCCCTATACCACAGGGATGCGTAGTTCTGTGCGATCTGGATATTTTCAAAAGAGGCCGCACCGGCAGGACCGAAGCCTTCAGTGAAGGAACGAAACAGCAGAGCAGCAGAGATGACAAGGAAGAAGAGAAAGAAAGAAAGCCTAAAAAGGCTCCTGCGCGAAAGGACGAAGGTATCAGTCATCGCGCTCACCTATCCTGCATCGTACCCGATAGACCTCTACGCCATCATCATAGGTCCGGGTAAAGCAGCGTTCGTCGATATAGGCAAGAGAATCGATGTTGAATGCGCGGGATATGCGCGGGCTGAAGAGGACATAATCCACCCCGTAGGTGGTCATGAGCGAGAGCGTGTTGGTCTTGTAAAGAGAGGTGTACATGGTATTTAGGTCAGCATATCGCTCATCGACGTCTTTCATGGAGAGGAAGTCATCGTTCATGACGACCCTGCGTCGGGTCTTCTGCTGGAGGAGGCTGGCCTGATCCAAAGGCACCAGGATGGTGGAATCCGCTGCCGTGTGCTGTTCGATCCAGGAAAGTGCATCCAGCTCTGTCTGGGTTGGTGTATCAGCAAGGGCACTTTCAGCATAGACGACGGCAGGGACCACAGAAGAGAAGATGCTGAGGACGACAATAGCCAGCAGGAAATAGCCTTTTCCGGCAGCGAACTTCGTCCTAGAGAACCAGTCATCGGCCAATGCCACGAATTCTCCGAAAAGAAGCGTGAAAAAGAGCGCGAAATAGACGAAGCCTGTGCTGTCCTGGATAAGATGGAAAAAAAGAAGCAGCACAAGACCGAGAAGGATCGCGGTCATCAGGAGTATCTGGCGGTTAGGCTTCCCGAAGAGATTACGATAGATGGCATAGGCACCAGCAAAGAGCGGGAAGATCCCGATCAATGATACGATCTGGAGAGGAGGCACCGCACTGAAGAACACACCGACCAGGGGAGACGGGATATTCTGCCAGATCACAGAGACACCGAGATCCAGGAAGGGCCTCTTGAAGACGATCAGGATGGACCAGAAGAAAAGGATGACAGAAAACAGCACTATCTCGACCTGACCTTTCATGACCCGCATCTTCTGCAGCCTAAGAAGCAAAAAGAAAAGAGCTGAACCCAGGAGGAAGATCATGACCAGAGGCGTCGTGAACAGGAGGAAGACCAGCAGGAGCAGGAAAGCGTTGGCCTTCTGTTCCAGGGAAGGTATCTTGATGAAGAGATAGACCAGGAGGAACAACAGTGGAGCGATGAGATTGTCGATGGACAGGGAGTTGAAGGTGCTCCTGAAAAAGAGAGGATTGAATCCTGCCACCAGAGCGACCAACAGATTTGCCGTGCGATCCTTGGTGACAGCAGAGGAGAGCAGATAGGCAAAAAACACGAGAAGCGCCCCAAAAAGGTTCGGAACGATCTTCAGATACATGGTGCCTGGAAAGAGGAAAGAAAAAGCGGCCAAGACATAATAATACCCCGGCAAGAAAAGTGATGTCTGTGCCTGGAACAACAGCGGATCCTTGAAAAGCGGAAGGCCTGTTTCCCTGATATGCTCAACCTGACGGATGACCTGATATGCATCATCGGTGGAGAACTCTGGAGATTGGAACGCGAAGTAGAGGCGGACCCCCAGTACGCAGAGAAAGATGAGGAACAGCCAGAATGATGTTCGCTTGGCCATGTTCGAAGGCATGGGCAAAAGAGAGAGAAGGCATATAAATACTTTGGCCATAATGGAAATCCTCCGCAGAACAGGGGAAAAGCTATAAAAGACACTGCCCATTAGGAAGATGCATGGGGGAACGGTTAGCCAGCGGCAACGAGGTACTTGACAGCCTTCTTGAGGGGGGTCTTGAACAGGACACGATCACAACGGTCTATGGACCCGCAGGGTCAGGAAAGACCAACGTCTGCCTTCTCTTCAGCATCAACACGATAAAAAAAGGAAAAAAGGTCATCTATCTCGATAGCGAAGGCAATTTCTCGGTGGATCGTTTCCGACAGCTCACGCCGGACTATAAAGAACAGCTCAAAGACATCCTTTTCCTCAAGCCCAACACCTTTGCTGAACAGAAAAGGAACATCCTGTCCTTAAAAAAATCAGTGGACAATGAGATCGGCCTGATCATCGTCGACACCATAGCCATGCTCTACCGGCTTGAGTTCGGCAAGGATACAAACATGCAGGAGCTCAACAGAGAGCTCGGCAAACAGATATCTTTCCTTTCTGAGATTGCGAGGACACGGAAGATTCCCGTACTTATAACCAACCAGGTCTATAGCGATATGGATACAGATACCGGCGTGAAGATGCTGGGTGGGGGGCTGCTGAAATACGGGAGCAAATGTCTGGTGGAACTGAAGAAAGGGACCGGATCCAACAGGATCATGATCATCAAGAAGCATCGGTCCATCCGCGAAGGCAAAGAGGCCCTGTTCACCATCGTTGAGACCGGGTTCGCATCCATGATGCCGGACAATTACAAAAAGATAGAAAAAAGATAGAAAAAAGCATAAAGAAAAAGGACAAAAAAAGAAAAGCCGCCCATCAGTCCTATTCCTCGACAAAATCCTCGAGCTTCGCCGGGAACTCCTCGTTCTCTTTGAGCAGACCCTTGTGCTGCAGGAATTCCTTTGCGATGATGTAGAACAACAGGCCCAGGGACTTCTTTCCCTTGTTGTTACAGGGGACCACAAGATCTATGTTGTTGGCCTGGTTGTTGGTATCGCAGAGCGCGACGACCGGAACACCGACGCTTGTCGCATCATGGATCGCGTTCCTATCCGGCCATGCGTCGGTCACCACGACCAGTTTGGCTTCGGTGTAATTCTTCAGGTCGGGATTGGTGAGGATTCCCGGAGGATATCTGCCAGCGACGATGTTTACGCCGGTCAACGCCCCGAACTTCTTCACCGCTTTCCAGGCGTTCTCCCGTCTGGAGACCAGGAGTATGTCCTGTGGTTCATATTCTGCCATGAATCTTGCCATGATCCTCAGGCGTTCGTCGATCTTCTGTATGTTCAGCACAGACAGGCCGTCGGGCCGGGTCTTATAGATGAACTTGTCCATGTACTTGGTCCTGAATTTTGTCCCGATATGGATCCCTGCCTTCAGGTAGGTCTCCTGGGGCACTAAAAACTGTTGCTGTTCAGCCATTTTCATCTCCTCATAAAACAGAAGTCTTCGCTTCTGTTCCCTATTATCGCCCGGAACAGTCCCGGAGAAACCCGTCCTCCAGTGGGCAATAGAGGTCATGAAGCCGGGTTCATTTATAAAAGTGATTATTTGCTATATAAAAGAGCGCCATACAGAAAGAGAATAGAAACAGGAATAGAAAATGATTGTTTGGCTGGTATCCTTTTGCAGGCACTCATTCAGGAAGCCTGTTAAAACGGCGCCTCGCTTCTTCGACGTCTTTCTTCATCGTGTCAGCATCGCCTTCTTTCCAGGCAGCCCATGCATTGACCAGGGCATTCCTGACCTGATCATACCCCCATGCCTCATCGATCTTGGTGGGAATGTTTTTCGCAGAAATATCAAAGACCTTTGTCCATATCCGGTTGAACTCTTCATTTCTCTCCGCAGCATCGGAAAAATTGTTTTTCTTTGCGCTTCGTATCCATAAGAGCAACTGCCTGCGAAGAGTGTGCGTGTTCACCATGACAGAAGTAGGAGACCGGTTGAATTAATAGTTTGCTAGTTTGCTTTTCGGGATGATGGAAATATGCCGATAACATCATGCTTGGGGCCTGATGGCGTGAGCGTACTCTCAAAAAGGGCGAAAGTCTCGACAGGGACCCTGACCTTTTCAGCCCGGAGCCCGTTCACCTTCTCAAGGAATGCATCTCTGTTGCCAAGAACCCTGATCCTGGCAAGGGTGATGTGCGGATGGAACCGGCGATCCTGTTCGAACCCCAGCGACCGCATCGCCACAGAGATATCCTTCTGAAGCTTGATAAGCACGTCATTGTGTTCGACACCCAGCCAGACCACTCGGGGTCGTTCTTCGTCCGGAAAGAAGCCTGTCCCCGCCAGAGTGATGCTGAAGGTAGAGAAGGGAACATCTGCCAATGCCGTCTCGATCTGGTCGACCACAGGCGGGGTGACATCTCCTAAGAACTGTAATGTTAAATGGGCGTCTTTCGTCAAGGTGACAGCTTCCTGTCCGATGCTAGCACGAAGCGTGTCAAGATACGTGTTGATGGAGTGCAGATCAAGTGCGATAAAAAGTCGCATGGTGGAAAAGAAAAAAGAAAAGGAAAAGAGAGAGGATCACTCCTCTTTCTTCTCTTCGTCAGACTCTTCGAGGGCCTCGTCGAGCTCTTTCTCGAGCTCTTCAGATGCGTCTTTTTCAGGAGCCTCTTCAGATGCCTCGGGCTCGGCTGCAGACTTTTCTGCTGCCGGTTCCTCAGACCCTTCAGAAGCAGCTGCTTCAGCTGCATCTTTTTCAGGAGCCTCCTCAGCAACCTCGGGCTCGGCCGCAGACTCTTCTGCTGCCGGTTCCTCAGACCCTTCAGAAGCGTTCTCTGCAGGTGCCTCTTCTCCGAAATCCTCGCTGTCTTCAGGAGCAGGTTCTGCCTCTTCGGCCGGGGCGGCTTCTGCTGCACCGGCTGATGCGCTTCCGACGACCTCGCCAAAGCCTACTTTCCGCAGAACCTTGGTAACTCTGATCCTGACCTCGTCACCCTCTCGGGTGTTGGGGACAAACAGGACAAAACCGTCCTTTTTGGCAATGCCGTCTCCTTTCTCTCCGACGGCCTCAATCTTTACGTCCAACTCCTCGCCCTCATTGACCGGGGCAAAGCTTCGTCTGTTCTCATACATTCCATATTCACCTTATTTATGTATATCCTGCCATCACTGGCATAGTTCTTGCGTACAAGACGCAATGGGAGCCAATAATGGCCAACCCTATTTAAATGTGACGCTTTTCTACGGTGACGAAAGACGTCTGCTCCTGAAAAGAAGAGCACATACAAAGAGAACCGGCCTTTTTAAAGAACAGGCCGGCAAACCCCAAAGAAGATAAGAACCGATAAAGAAAAAAGAAAAAAGAGACGATCAAAAGATCACTCGTCCTTCAGGCCCTCATCGCCGATGATGAAGATGGCTTCTCCTTCAGGGAGATTGGGACTGTCGATCAGTTTGGCTACCCTGGTGCCCTTCTTTCCTCGGCGCAGGTATATCCTGAACGTTGAATTATGACCGACGATGTGGCCGCCGATGGCCTGGGTCGGGTCACCAAAGAACTGGTCAGGCTTAGACATCACCTGATTGGTCACATAGATGCAGAGATTGTGCATGCTGGCAAGCTTCGAGAGCTCCCTCATGTGACGATTGAGCTTCTGTTGCCGCTCTGCAAGGGTGCCTCTTCCGATGAACTCCGCCCGGAAATGAGCAGTGAGCGAATCGACGATGACCAGCTTCACGGGCAATTTGTCCTTCTCGATAAGATCCCGTATCTTCTCCACCAGGAGCATCTGGTGATCCGAATTATATGCTCTCGCGACCTTGATGTTCTTCAGGGCAGCCATCGGATCCATCCCCTTTCCTTTGGCGAAGGATTCTATGCGTTCGGGTCGAAATGTGTTCTCTGTGTCTATATAGACCGCGACCCCATCTGCTCCGCCCAGATCCTTAGGCAGCTGGACATTGACCGCCATCTGATGAGCCAATTGGGTCTTTGCAGATCCGTATTGGCCAAAGCACTCGACGATGGCACCGGTCTCGAGACCCCCACCAAGGAGAGCATCCACAGATTTGACCCCTGTCGTAAGTTTGAGGACCAGTTTCCTCCTGGCGAGAAGGTCGGCTCCGGACTCAAAGCCCATGTCCATGCCGTTCCTCGCCGCATTGATGATCTTTCTTGCTGCGGCTTCGCTCATGCCTGCAGCCTCGGTCAGCTCACCGGGAGAGGCTACTGCGATGGCCATGACCGTATTATAGCCGGATTCTTCGAGCTTCTGGACTGTCGCCGCACCGACGCCCGGAAGGTCCTTGAGGGTAAACTCCTTTTTTGGCGGAAGAGGCTTTGCAACCTCTTCTGACAGAGAACCCTCTTTCTCCTGCGCCTCTTCGGTCTCTGCCGGCGCTTCGTTGTCTTTGTTGATCTCCATGGTATCTTCTCCAGCTATCTGGACATCGGAATCTTCCTTCATTTTTATTACCTCCGTCGAACACGTAAATAATCGATAAACGATGGATGGAAGAGCCAGGCCCGAAGGCCTACTCCTCGTCCCCCTTTGTCGAAAGGACTATGTGCTCATAGGCCTTTTCCATGAGAAGGGCCGCCTTGGGCAGATCATTGACCCGAAGAGACGTGGTGTTCTTCCAGTTGCCTTCCTTATCCTTATACCCTCTCTGGAGAGAGATGGTCCGAAAAAAGGTCGGCTCACCAGATTTGCTCTGGCCCTGGTTCTGCCAGACACTCACAGAAATAGCTCCTGCACGGAACTTCTTTTCAGGCTGACTTCCTGCATTGGCAGTATCAGCCGACATGCTTTGCGCTTCCATTTTCTTTACCTCCTTGCTTTCGCATCTTGTTTCACGCCACCTCGTTGAACCCGTAGGCCGGGATGGTTGGAGGCTGCCTGAGATTTTCAGGCAACAAGAACATAGAGACAGAGCACGTTTAAATACGCTATCCGAGCATGTCCAGTGGGGAGTG
>JAADFO010000042.1 GCA_013152815.1 Nanobdellati archaeon | reverse complement strand
GCTTGTCCTGAAGCGATCATCATCGTGAAAAGCACATCCCGAAAAGAAGCAACACTCGCTACCGGCGGATACCATGGAAGACGACAACCCCTCTGCATTCTACGATCAGGGCAATCAAGGGAATTCCCGAAACCAGGGCAACCGTCCCTCTGCAGATGTTTCCCTCCCGGACCGGCTCGCTGCAGGGCTTGCTGACGTCATCGGCAAAGAAGCTCCTTCTTCTGTCGATGGCGCTCCTGCTCTTCATGACCTTCTTTCCGAGGGATCGGCAACGACCATGGAACCGTCTGATCGTTATCCTGCTCATCATCCTACTCATCATCCTGACCGTTATGATTATGAGCATTTCGACAGCAGGACCTTCTGGGACCATTTCAACCATTCAGCAGAATACGCATCGGTCCGCCAGAGCATCGCACGGAAGAGCGCGAAGCTCCTCAACAGGGAACTCCTGGAGAAGACGGTCCTTGCCACGTCTTCCTCTGCTGCCAGCAGCGTGGACAGAGTGGATGATGCGTTCAAAGGACTCAGGATGTCGTTCCCTGCGCTGGAGAAGCTCATCTATGGCACGAGACGTGTCAACGAGCTCCTGGGATACAAGTCAGAGATACGCTTCGACCTGGTCTCTGACAGAGCATCCTCTGAACGTGATCCTGCTCTTTCCCTGGTGAGCGATGTCCACATAACCTATGGTCAGAAAGCAAGCCCTTCCAGCGTCTATTCTACCCACGGCAGGGACCCTTACCTCTTCGAGATCCTCCGGCATCATAAGCAGCGGCGTGCAGCCATGGCCCATTCTCATGGTCCCCATCCACCGTTCCACTCCTTCCGGGATGATGAGGTGCTTCGCACCCAGTTGGACATAAACCCCCTGAAGAAGACCATCCTCCTCGAGGACTATTTCGTCCATCCGGTCCCGATCGCCATCTCCTATCTCCCCAGTCTTGTGGTCAACGATGGGACGGCTGTCCGGCTTGGCAAGGAGCAGGACAGTGACTACCATGTCACCGTCGGTGTCAAGATGCCCTTCTTCACCGGTCAGGGCAGGACCCTCGAGCGGGTCCATCTCAACCGCGACAGAAAGCTTACCATCATCTCCGACGATGCTTGCCGATCCTCCCCTTCCTATGACCCTGATCTTATCACGTCCCAGATATTGGACCGGGTCGAGGTGGAGACTGCGCCCGGACTTTTCGAAAGGATGGTGAAGTTCTATGCCAAGAAGACCAATCTGTCTGAGCGCATGCTGCTCATGCCCCTGCAGGGCGAGCCTGACTTCCGCCAGCGTACCATCGACAGGCGCAACCGTTTCTATCGACAACGGCTCAAAGAGACCCTGACGCGAAAACGACGAAAGCTCCAATCACAGAACATCGGATACTCCCCGGCTGAAGCAGATAGCGATGGCAGCGCGGTCTATGGACGCAACAGCCCAGAAGCAGCAGGGGATTCTTCGTTGGAAGAAAGAGTATCCCCTCTACCGAGACAGGGGTTCTTCTCTCGTCTTAAGAAAAGGGCAAAGGCTTTCTGGAATGGCCAGCGTTATTCTGTCTGGCAGGAACCTGAAGTGAGGGATGCGCTTCGTGATATCAAGAAAGCCCTCAGGAACCGATGATCCGACGACCTTCCTATGTCTTCCTATGCATTCTTGGGTAATGCCTTCCTATGCATCATGTGCGCTTTCCATACACTTTCTTTTATAAAAGATATATGAAGCTTTATAAACAAGAATGGGTTTTCAGGACCCATCATGCTACGGACACATACCTGCGGAGAACTGGACAGGAAGGCCATCGGAAAGAAGGTCATCCTCTCCGGTTGGGTCAATGCGAAACGCACCCATGGAGGCATCATCTTCATCGACCTCCGTGACCGCTACGGCATCACCCAGCTGGTCTTCGATTCCTCAGCAGCCAAAGCGGCCTATGTTGTGGCTGAGCAGGCAGAACGGGAATTCGTCCTGCAGGCCAAGGGAGATGTGCGAGCACGTGGAAAAGGCCTTGAGAATAAGGAGAGGAGTACCGGCCAGATCGAAGTATCTGTCCAGACCTGCACCATCCTGGCGTCCTCTGACGCGCTTCCTGTCGAGATGACCGATGAGACCACTGCCTTTGAAGACACACGATTGAAGTACCGTTACCTCGACCTTCGGCGGAAGCCCATGCAGGAAAACATCCTGCGGCGGCATGCCATCGTCCGGGCTGTCCGTTCCTATCTCGATGCACTCGGTTTTGTCGATGTCGAGACTCCTGTGCTGGCCCGGTCCACACCCGAGGGAGCGAGGGATTACCTCGTGCCGAGCAGGATACATCCCGGAAAGTTCTTCGCCCTTCCCCAATCACCCCAGATATTCAAGCAGCTTCTCATGGTCTCTGGCTTCGATAGATACTATCAGATCGTCAAGTGCTTCCGTGATGAGGACCTGCGGGCAGACCGGCAGCCGGAGTTCACCCAGATCGACATCGAGCTGAGCTTTGTCGAGGAAGAGGACATCTACACCATCATGGAAGGCATGATGCAGAAGCTCTGGAAGGATGTCCTGGATGTCCAGGTCAAGATTCCCTTCCGCCGTATCCCCTACCGGGAGGCCATGTCTTCCTACGGCTCTGACAAGCCAGACCTGCGTTTCGGCCTTGAGCTGCATGACGTCTCCTCCCTTGTCCAGAGATCAGACTTCAAGGTCTTCAAAGGGACCGTCGATAATGGTGGAAAAGTCTACGCCATCAATGCAAAGGGCTGTGCTGGATTCTCGAGGAAAGAGATCGAGAAGCTTGAAGAGGTCGCGAAGATCTATGACGCGAAGGGCCTCGCGTACATGCCGAACAAGGACGGTTTCGAGGGCGGCATCTCAAAATTCATCGGTGAGGATGTGCAGAAAGCACTCATCAAAGAGCTGGACGTCAAGAAAGGCGATCTCCTGCTGTTCGTCGGGGATGCAAAGCATCACCTTGCTCAGGTGGCCCTCGGCCAGGTGCGGCTCGCCCTCGCAAAGAAGCTTAAGCTTGCAAAAGAAGGCGATTGGAAATTTGCCTGGATTACCGAATTCCCGCTCTTTGAATATGACGAGGATGAGAAACGGCACATCTCTGTCCATCATCCTTTCACCGCACCCTACGATGATGATTTGGAATATCTCGAGACCGATCCGGGAAAGATCAGGTCACGGGCCTATGACCTGACCCTGAACGGCGTCGAGCTCGGAGGGGGTTCCATCAGGATAAACAAGAAAGAGCTGCAGCAGAAGATGTTCACGGCGATGGGCATCTCAGACAAGGAGGCAAAGCAGAAGTTCGGCTTCCTCCTGGAAGCGTTCCGCTACGGCGCTCCGCCCCACGGCGGCATAGCTTTTGGTTTGGACAGGATTGTCGCTTTGATGTCTGGCGAGGAATCCATCCGTGAAGTCATCGCCTTCCCGAAGAACAAGGCCTGCGTCTCTCTGATGGACGACGCCCCCAACGTCGTCGATGACAGGCAGCTGGAAGAGCTGCATATCAAAAAGAAGTAATATTCATATTCATAGGATTCTAAGAAAAAGGAGGGTAGATGGAGTGTCATTTACATGAAGCTAGAATACCTGCTCTTACGCAACCACCTGGAACAGAAAAGAGATCATGATGATGCGCTTATCCGTGAGATCCAAGCAGGCAACTACGGTTCTGTCTATCAGTTTTCTGAAGATATCTTGGGCGAAAGCAATGCACCACTCATCCTCCTTAACATAATGAAATTTGGAAACTCTGAAAGAGTATTTTCAAATCACCACAGCTATACACATCCGCTCTCATCAGTCCACCTCTATTCTTGGATACAACAAGAGCTTTTAGGAAAGAAGGATATTGATCCAGAAATTGTGAAATATCTGCTCCATCATGATTTTATAGAAGATGGATTACATTATGACTCTATACTATATGACTTCTATCTTACACATATGGGTGATGCTTGGAAAGGAACCAATGAAGCTGCTGCTCTGTTGACCAGACCCCTGATTAAAGACCGACTCCCGAGTTCAGACACTGGACGTTTCGATGATCTCCATCTTAGCACACAAGCAATGATTGAAAACATAAAAGAACTAGGGACTGAAAAACACGCGCTTGCACTGGTACTGGAAAAGACGGATAACATCTATGACTTACATGAAGGATTTTGTGCAGACATCGAATGGACAGATAGCTCCCTCAAATCATTCTCTAGGCCATATTATGTGCTGGATTCGTTCAAGGAGGAATTAGGAGACTATTATGAACCCTTGAGGATACTTCAGTGGGAATCAATACTGCACCACAGGGTGGATATCTCTTTGCTGGATCAACATCTAATGATGTTGACTTCACTTGTCAATAAACATCCTACGCTCATCAATAAGCTGAAGGAAGAACATCAAATTAAATATCTTCTGCGTGAAGATCCACAAAGACCGAAAGGTCCATCGTTTAATTCTTATATTTGAAAGAAGCTACATATAACAAAATAAGGCATAGGAGACATATGAAAACGAGTTTTCAGTAAGGATTCAGACTTCTTGATTACAGTCATTCGCATCGATTGCTGTACAGACGCCGTTCTTATCGATGATGATCGGACGTTCATAAGAAGTATGTGCTATGGGATTTCCTTTTGCATCTATGCGGGGAAGCGAACCCAAACCTGCGTTAAATATCTTTCACGTCCTTTTCCCGACGTTTCGGTAAAAGAATCGCTCCTGGTCGAGGATGGCACTATATCTGGTATCTGGCCCCAACCATATCGCGGGCGCCTTCCAGGTGAAGCGGTCCAGCATGTTGTCTCTCATCTTGATATCATAGATGACGACCCCCTGCGGTGTCTTCTTCGCTTTGAGGATGAGCAGGTTGACCCAGTCGATGCTCCTGTCTGGCCGGGCAGAGAGCATATCATCTGTCGCTCCATACAGTTCGATGAATCCTTTGGGCGCGTCCTCCTCCGCAGCATCCGCAATCCTTTGGAGCTGCAGTTCGGGTATCTCTGCTTTTCGGCGTACAACCAGCATCCCCTTTTCTTCGACGGTCTCAGTAAGATGATATTTCTTCCATCCTGGCCGGAATCGACCGTTCCCTTCATGTTGATAAAAATTGACCCGAAAAGCTATCTCTGAAGCTGAGAACTCTTTGAGCAGGTCCTGGAACGTGTCATAATGCAGGGTATCCTCAATCTCACAGAAAGAATAGTTGGTATCTTTCATGGGGGAGGCATACCACGCATTGTTCAAAGAGCGGTACTTCCCTTCGTCTATCGCACTGAGCACTATCTGTTTGAGGTCCATAACAGAGAGCGAAGACAATTCCCCTTTTATGGGTGTCGATTCTTCAGAACTCCTGCATGACGACCATGGTCTCGGTCTTGTCGACACCCTCTATGGTGCGGAGCTTCTCGAGGATGAAGTCGTTCAACGCTTTCATCGAGGATGCCCTGAGGAAGACCATGATGTCACTTTTGCCGGCGATGATGTTGACCCCTTGCACCTCATCGTATCCTTTGAGCCGCCTTGCTATGGATTCCTGGAAGTCCTTTGGCTTCCTGGCTTTCGGATATTCGACGGTCACGAGGATGTGGGCCGCGATGGGCCTCCCGAGCTTCTCCTCATCCACCTCTATGGTCCATCGTCTGATCACCCCTGTCTTCCTGAGCTTCTTCAGACGGTTATGCACGGTCGTTATGGGGATGATGGTCTTCTTCGATATGGCCTGGGTGGAGAGCCGGGAGTTCTTACGGAGAAGCTCAAGAATTTTCCTGTCTTTATCGTCGAGAGTAATCATAATTATGGAATAAGCATCCCATAACTTATATATTTTATGCATATTCTTGCATATCTTTTCATCTTTCTTGGAATATCTTAATATACTCGTCCTGCTTCCTTATCGTCTGATACCCATGTACATCCCAAAAGCGGCCCAAGACGGTAATCGTTCCTTCTAGATGCCTTTCTTTTCTGTCGATATACGGTCAACACATAGCAATCTGCTCCACAAGGTACAAGGTGATTATCGTGCAACGAACGCAACAGACACAACAGATCATACAAAAATTCGAATCAGCGAGGACCAGACACCTCCTGAAGATACAGAGCACTCTCCTGAAATCGATCTCAGATTTCATGGAAGAGAAAGGGATCCTGCAGGCCATGCCAGTCATGCTCGCGCCCTTCACCGACCCGTTGAACCATGAGGTCTCTGAGGCTGCCATACAATACGGTTCCCAGACGCTCCGGCTGACCAAGAGCATGATCCTCCATAAGTTCATCATGCTCATGGGCAAGGGTGTTGACGCTGTCTTCATCGTCTCACCCAACGTACGGCTGGAGAGCGAAGACTGCAAGGATTCGGGGAGGCATCTCATAGAGTTCTCCCAGGTCGACATCGAAATGAAAGGGAAGGACAAGCGGGCATTCATGGACCTTACTGAAGAGCTCTACGTGAAGATGATAGCCGGCCTGAAGCATACCTGTCCTGACGAGCTTGCCTATTTCAGGCGGAAGCTCACGACACCGACACGGCCTTTCAAGGTCTATGAGTCGAAGGAGCTTCTGAGAAAGTACGGTGAGGGATGGGAGGGCATCCTGTCGAAAGCTTCCAGCGAACCGTTCTGGGTCCTCGACCATACCCGGGAGTTCTACGACCGGGAAGACGAGAAAAGACGAGGCTATTACCACAACTATGACCTCATCTATCCGGAAGGGTTCGGCGAGGCACTGTCAGGAGGGGAACGGGAATATGTCTATGACGAAGTGATCCGTAAGATGGATGAGCGGAAGATGGACAGAGAACCCTATGGGGCATACCTGGAACTCGTCAGGCAGGGGAAGATACCCCGGACCTCGGGCGGCGGCTTCGGTGTAGAACGGCTCCTGCGTTGGGTGACCGGCAGCAGCCACATCGAAGAGGTGACCCTCTTCCCGAGAGTGCCTGGAAAACATATTGTCATCTAGGGGCCATTCCGGCCCCAAACATTTAAATACGCACCGTCGTTAACTGATGGCCAGGATGGAATACCAATCGATACAGGCTGCCATGGACAAGGGCAAGGGAAAGGTAGCTGTGAGAGGTTGGGTCTGGCGAGAGCGAGGCTCGAACAAGGTACGGTTCATCATCATCCGTGACAGCTCCAACATCATCCAATGCGTCCTCGGCGCAGACCACAAGGATTTTGAGGAGGCCAAGAAACTCCAGGTAGAAGCATCGGTGGAGATCATCGGTGAGATCAAGAAAGATGAACGGGCTCCGACGGGCTATGAGATCCAGGTGGAGACCCTGAAGACCGTCGGCTATTCTGACACCTTTCCCATCACCAAAGACCAGTCCCCTGAATTCCTTTTGGACAACCGGCACCTCTGGCTGAGGAGCAGGAAGATGACGGCCATCCTCAAGATACGCTCGACCTATGTCCAGGCCAGGGAAGCTTTCTTCGAGAAGGAAGGGTTCTACCGTTTCGACTCGCCCATCCTCCAGCCCATGCAGAGCGAGGGAGGCAGCACGGTCTTCGAGGTCAAGTACTATGACCGGAAGACCTACCTTGCCCAGACCTGGCAGCTCTACGGAGAGGCGGCGATCTTCGCCCTGGAGAGATGCTACAACACCGGGCCGACGTTCCGGGCCGAGAAGTCAAAGACCTCGAGGCATCTCTCCGAGTTTTGGATGGTGGAGATGGAGGCTGCCTGGATGGATCTCCCTGCTATCTCGGAATTCGCCAAGAGAGAGATCAAATACTGCATCAGCAAGGTCATCGAGAAACGAAGCGAGGAACTTCAGTTCCTCGGTCAGGACCCCGAAGCGCTCCGCAAGATTGCAGAAACTCCCTGGCCGACCATCAAGTACCGGGAGGCCCTCAAGATACTGCAGGAGAAAGCAGGCATAAACGTGCCCTTCGGAAAGGACCTGCGGACCGTCGAAGAGGACAAGCTCATGGAGCACTTCGATACTCCTGTGGTCGTCACTCACTACCCGACCAAGATCATGGCATTCTACAAGCCTGCCGACCCTGACCAGCCTGACGAAGCGTTGTGCTTTGACATGCTCGCTCCGAAGGGAGGTGGAGAGATCGTCGGCGGCAGCCAGCGCAGCCTCGACATCAAAGACATGTCTCTGCGGCTCAAGGCAGACGGTGAGGTCGACCTTTCACCCTACCAGTTCTACTTCGACCTCAGGAGATACGGCTCTGTTCCCCACTCTGGCTACGGAGTCGGCCTGGAACGGGTCATCAAGTGGATCTGCGGCCTGGACAACATCAAGGATGCCATACCTTTCCCCCGGACCATGCTCCGGATGGGGCCATGAGAGCAAAAAAGAGGCTGACCGGAAAGCGAGAGCTGCGTGTGTCGTCTCAGGGCAGCATAGTCGTCCACAGACAAGCAGGCAAAACCGACGACACGGAGGAATGAACCATGACCTATATTGAACTGATGGTACCAGGACTTCCTGAAACACCGGAAACAGCAAAGACATCGAACACGATGCAGTCTCCCCCGGCACATATCCTTGTCCATTATCCGACAACGCTCTTCACCAACTATAGCGAGAAGGTGAAGGAACGTCACCTGCGGGGCATGGACAAGCCACGGGCAGTATATTACGCTGAGGAGCCGGGCGGCATCATCGTCAAGGCCATCGAAGATATGCTCTTCGAGCGCTATATGCCCTTCGAGACCAGCCTAAAGGTTGACGACATGGTGAAGATAACGCTCGCTCCAGACTTCATCAATGAGGAGAATATCGCTGACCTCGTCAAACGTCTTAAACAGGTTCCTGGAAGTGAGACCAGGAACTATGAATTGCTGGAGGGCAGTTTCCTCTACGAAAAAGAGATCAGCCATTCTGGACCGCTCATGGTCCATTAGGCATCTTTCTCTTTCTTTTTTTCTCTTTCTCTCTTCTTTTTCTTCCTCCTTTTTATATCCCCGACAGTATGCTTTATCCATGAAAGAAGCAGCGTATTGCTGTGGCCAAGCCTGATGCTGACCACGCGTCAGCGTAACTTTCTACAGGGTCCTTCCAGAGAAAAGGTTTATAAATGAATTGTCCGAGATAACCCAGATGCGTCATCAAAAGCATCCCTTGATGGAAATAACGCTCATCACCTCGAACAGGAACAAGGCGAGAGAGTTCAAGCTCATCCTGAGGGATTTCGCCAAGATCATCACCTTTGCCATGGAGTATCCAGAACTCCGGAGCGATGACCCTCGGGAGATTGTTGCGCTTGCAGCAAAACAGCTGGCCGAGAAGATGCAACGCCCGGTCATGGTGGAGGATTCCGGCCTGTTCATCCGTGCCCTCAACGGCTTTCCCGGAACATGCACCAAATATGTCTTCGAACGGATAGGGAACAAGGGCATCCTGAAGGTCATGTCGGGGAAGAAAGACCGTACCTGCTACTACAAATCAGCCATCGCCTACTGTGCGCCCGGCGAACAGCCCAAGACCGTCATCGGCATCGAAGAGGGCAGGCTCGCGACCAAGGAAACAGGCACGAAGGGCTGGGGACAGGATCCTATCTTCATCCCGAAGGGAAAAAGGAAGACCTATGGAGAATCCCGGAAGAAGGACAGCGTGAACCTCTTCCGGAAATCCGGACTGGAGAAGATCAGGCAACTGCTGGAAAAAGAGGTGGTATCATGACTCTGAGATACGTGTTTCTGCTGATGGTGTTCGGTGTGCTGCTCTTCGCAGGGTGTTCGAACACGCCCCCCCGGGATACGAACATGAATGATGCGGGTGGTTCAGGCCACGATACGGCAGCCCCTTCCTCAGGAAATGCAGAACCGCCGTCCCCGGACGGGTTCGATCTAGGCATCGGCGATGATACCTCAAGCAACGACACCCTGGATGCAGACATCGATGACCTGGACAGCTTCGACATCAATGATGTCCTGGGGACCATCTGATCCCCTTGCGCTTACTGCGGTGAGGTTCCCTTCTCCCTTCCGAGCACTGCCCTGATCCCTCTGTCAAGCCTGTCCTCAAAGGTCCCCACGGTCTCCCCTTCCTTCTTCTCGGTGTGCAACGCATCCATCAGGTTCCGTATCAGCGCCCGTTGTTCATCGGGAGAGTACCCTGCCAGTTGATGCTGGCCTGCATGCTCCTTGATGATCCTGTCCTCGACCTCGTCGAGGGATCCCTGCTCTACCTTGATCTCGTCAAATATCGGGCTCTCCAGCCTGGAGAGGTTCTTCATCACAACATATGCTCCCTGGTCATACAATCTCGTAAAGATGCCCTTGATATCGATGTCGCTGGCCTTTCCTGAAGCGAGTTTGCCGTGGAGCCGAAGGGTCACCAAAGCATCGGTCACTTCCAACGCGGATATGGCGTCGACTATCTTCTTCTCTGTATCTTCCGGGGTGAGATTTCCGCAGTCGACCTTGCATCTGACCACCGGATGCATGGAAACAGGTACCCGTCTCACCTCTCCATCAAGATAAAGATAGAAGCCGCCCTCGCCTAGTTCTTCCAGCTCAGAGAAGCTGTTGGGGAACAACGGTCCGGGATAGGCGATCTTGCCGTAGCCATCGACATCTTCAACGCTGACCGTATGGATGTGGCCCCCTGCATAGTAGTCGAAGCCTTTTGGGAAGAACGAGAGCGGAAGGGTCTCCACATGCTGGAACGACGAAGGCTTCAGTTCGGTGATGCCTGAATGGAAGAGGAAGATCCTGAACCCCTGCTCCTGTTCGAGATGCTCCTTGTCCAGGGATGAGTAGAGGCCCTTCTCCAATGCAGCCCGTTTTCCCAGGAGACCGGTGATCTTCGCACCGGTCTTTCCGTCGATGGTGAACCGGAGCCTCAGTCGCTCTCCGACGACATCCCCTTTGACGACGTTCTTCCATAGGCCGGTCTCTTCGATGACGTCAAGCATGGTCTTTCCCGAGGGAGAATAGTCGTGGGAGCCCGGGACGATGTAGACCGGTATGCCGTGTTCCCTGAGGATCTTGAGCTGTTTTACCGTCCCTTTGAGGCTGTCGATGGAAGGGAGCGAGGTATTGAAGATGTCCCCTGCGATGAGGATGAAATCGACCTTCTCCCGGATGCAGATGTCGCAGGCCCTGGCGAATGCCCGGAACGAGATGTCCTGAAGTAGCGGGTCTCTCCATCCGCCGATGTGCAGGTCCGCCATGTGGGCAAATCTCATGTAAGGTCCACTCCTGAGAAATCCTTGGCCATGGTCTGCTCTCTGCGTTTCGCTCTTGCCGCCTGTGCGATGTCCCTGAAGAAGGGTATGCTGACCGGGATGGCGAACTTCCCGAAATTCGACGAGACGATGCATTCTCCAGTGTCCAGGGAAGCGATGGCCTTGTTCTCTGTGGTGAGGTCCTGGGATGCCGATTCGATGATGGCCTGCCTTTCCGGAGCCATCTCAAGACCCAGGATGAGCTTGGTGTTCATGTTCGCGAGGATCTGCCGTGGTATCAATGAAGGAAGCTGGGTGATGGCCGTCAGCCCTATCTTGAACTTCCTCCCTTCCCGTGCGATGGTGGAATAGATATTGCTTCCCTTCTCAAGGACATCTTTCCCGAGCACTCGCGGAGCCTCTTCGAGGACAACCGAGACCACGGGTTTCATCGATAGCCTTCCGGTCAGCTTATGGCGTTTGTACCGCTGGAATATCTCTGATGCGACCATGCTGCCGATGAGCAGTTCCAGAGCCCCTGCGCAGGTCGAGGTATCGATGATGACCGTCTTCGCCCCTTCGAGCCCGTCGCAGATCTCAGCGATGGTCGTCTCTCCTGCGGTCGACGAGAAGATGCCTTTGAAGGTCGCCTCATCGTTCGTGATGTCTGCGTCCAGGAGCGCCATGACCTTCCGCTTGATGACCTGGAGGGTCTCCTCGAAGAACCGCACGTGCTCCAACGGTTTCTCGAGGAGGATGGCACTGACCCACTCTTTGCCGTACTGCCTATGGTAGTTGGCCAGGGCCTGTCGCTGAGGATCTGAGAGTGACATGACGCCGTTGAAATGCCCCGGCCGGAGCGACCTGACATTTATCTTCAGGGTCTTCTCTCCGGGCGGCGGGTTGTTGGGCGTGTAATAGACCGCCTTCTTCGACGGATGATCTTTGAGTCCTGGTCCGTGCCTGCCGTAGTATTCATCATGGGGATCGAGGATGAGGATTCCTGCATAGTCTGAATCGAGGACGCTCCAGAGCATGGATGAGGTGAGGTTGGACTTGCCCTTGCCGGTGGTCGCAGGAATGAGGATGTGATGGGCAAAGACCTTATCCCCCTCCAGATAGATGTCCACGTCGAGGACCTTGGATCCGGACCGGAGCTTGCCGATGGCCAGGGGATTCTTTGGACGTTCGAGGAAGCTCAGATCGTCCTTTTCGATGGTCCTGACCGAAGAGAAGAAAGGAGGGAGACTTTTTGAGATGCTCGCCTTCTTCCCCTTTATCTCGATGAGCGGCTTGACCAGCACCAGGTCATAGTTCCTGAGATTACGGTCCATGATGTCGATGTCTGCCTGCTGTTCCAGCCGCATGCCTGCGATCAGTTCAAGGTTCTGCTGGCTTATCTGGGAACCGAACTGCAGGTCGAAGACCGTCAGCAATATCTTCCGGTCCTCCTGCTCGCAGATGAGCAGCTCTCCGAGTTCGATGTCTGCTTCTGCCTTCTTCCTGACGATGAGTGCAGAGAACTCCCCTCCGATGATCTGGCCGACAATCATGATGTTCTGGGATGGGTGCCTGTCTTTTATAGGTTACGGGGTCATGGCAGGACAAAACATAAATATCCGGTCTGTCTGAAGATCCTCCATGACCGACAAGGACGAGGCCCTCGAGAAGGCAAGGGCATTGGAAAAAGAGAAAGTCCCCTCTGAGGATGAGCTCGACAAGGAAGACATCGAGTTTCTTGCCGAGGCCGAGAAGGCAAAGCAGATGATGGATGATCTGGACGACGTCGAAGGAAGCAAGGACGATCAGGACAAATAGGATTTGAGCTGCTTCTGCTCCTTCGCCAGTGTCTTGGCTATCTCTTTCTTCGACTCCTTATGGGAAAGCAGCGCTTCGATGAAGCGGTTCCTGCTTCGCGGGCCCAGGATCTGCTGGTCGATGACCATGGCGAGCCTCTTCGGGTTCCTCAGCGGGGAATGTCTCAGGATATCGAGGATCAGCGCCTCATGCTCGGGTTTCATCAGCACTTTCCTCATCTCCGCGTCCTTGAGCAGCTCTTTGATGAAGAGCGGCCGGCTGTTGAGGTTGAGGAGCTTGTCCTTGTGCCTGCTGCTCAGGAGCATGGCCAGGAGGGACGGGTTCGCCATCACCAGATACTTGTGCAGCTGGAGAAGCCGTACAAGCGGGTTCCTGTAGTTCTGCTTGTCCAGGGCAAGGAAATTCTCAGCCATGATGTCTGCGAAACTCAAGATTCCGATGCCCCGCCTCTTCAGCGACTCCTGCCAGGGCAAAGGTTCGCCGACGACCAGGACCTTCTCGTAGCGGACTTCCCTTCCCAGATGTTCCCGGATGATCTTCTTGATGGTGATGACGACGTTATGATCTTCGAACTTCCTTATGATGTCCGATTCTTTATACTCTGCACGGGAGATGGAACAGGCGATCTCGATGTGCTGCACCGTCTTGAGCCGTCCTTCCTCGCTTCGGATGGCCACGATGTCGATGTCCCTGGAACTGCCGGCCTTGATGCTGTTGACCGTGAAGAAGCCCTTGGAATTCAACCACCAATTGACGATCTCTTTCTCTGGATTCATAAATACCCCCCCACAAGCAGAGAGACATAGAGAACAAGGCTCTTTTATGGATTTCGTGTCTCTGTTGGGTCTTTAGCGTTTCCGGGGCTGCAGAGCAAGCAGTTTCAAGTTTTCGATCTCTGTCGCTGAGACCGCTGCCCCCTTGAGCTTCATGCCCCAGAGCAAGCCGTCGAGAAGCGTGGTCCTGCCGTTAGGCATCTTCGGCAGGTACTGGTCGGTGAAACCGAGCTCGAAGGCGACGGTGACCAGTTCGGCGCTCCGCAGGACCAGGAACTTGCCCACCTCTTTCTTGAAGAGGGCAAGCTGTTCCCTGTTCACCTCGACGGGGGTATGCAGCCGGTGTTCCATGAGGCTATGGACCCGTTCAGGCGATTCCAGGAGATAGCGTGTCGTGCGTTCATCCACGATGAACCCCTCTGCCTTTACGAGGAGCACGAGCGCCAGCCCTTCCATCTCTCCCTGCTGGACGATCTGTATATATTTGCCCTTTGCTTTGTAGATGGAGTTCGCAAGCCGCATGAGCCGGTCTGCCTTGCGCTTTACCTTGCTGTTGTCGACGATCTCGAGGGTGTGATCCTCGATCATGGTCATCACCTGCAACGCTTCGAACTCGAAGCGCTTTATCTTCAGCGGACGGTCGATGAGCTCCCGTTTGATGGCCGGAGTGATGAGAAACCTTCCCTGATAGCGTTTCCGAAGGCTCCTCAGGACATAGAGCAGATTGTTGAGCGTGATGCTGATGATGGGGCCGGTGTCGAAGACGATGGCTTTCATAGGTCCACCTCAAAGAGCCTTCTTGCCAGCTCCAGCCGTCGGGAGACAGGCACATGGTATCTTCTCGCCTCATCGACCCTTCTGCTGCCTATGTAGTTGGAGAGCTCCCATTGTGATAGGCCCAGTATCTCTGCCGCCCTGGCCGTGGATATCCCATGGTCATGGATCCTCGAGCCCTTCTTGAGGCAGGCATGCGTGATGACCTTGTCGATATAGACATTGAGCTGCGAATCCTTCCGGGAGATGAAAGCATAGATGTATTTTATCCTCTTCCGGTATTTTTCATCATCCCTGTCCAGCAGATGATTGTAGGCAGAACGTATGGTCCTGATGATGCGTGCATCCGGAAGCATGCCCTGTTCCAGAAGCTTGGAGAACGCATAGATGATGACAGCGATGGACGTGGAATCCTTGTCCTGGAAGATCGATGCGTCGTGTATGGTCCTGTTGGAAAGATCCCTCAGGAGAAAGACCGATTCATCCTTCGGTTTCCTGATGTCTTCCAGCAGGCGGGAGAGGATGTTCAGGATGTCCTTCCTGATGGTCGTGTTCATGGGTCTTCTTAGCTGCTGAGCCTATTTAATTGTTTCCCTCCGACTCTGGTCAGTCGGTCTCTTGGCTTCTCTGGTCGCCCTTCTTCTTTCCACAATTCCGCCTCTTCCTTCCATGATTCCGCTTTCTTCTTTCCATAATTCCATAAACCATTTAATGTGCTCTGCCTTCCTTCTGTCCATGCCCCTAAGATTCAAGCATCTGCTGAAAGGCATGCTTCCGCTGTCTCCCCAGAACAAGGATGCCCTGGCTTCCCTTGAGGACTTTCTTGACGCGAACGAGCTTTCCCTCGCCAGGACACTTCTGCGACAGGGCAGGGCAGGGATATTCTCCTCTCCGCTCCACCTGTCATCCCGACTCTATCCGAAAGCCTCCTTTCCGTCCATCCGGCCCGCTACCGAGGACCCAGAGCTGGGGCAGCTCTGTGCAGGCCTCAACAACAGCATCAAGGAGCGCATACGCCGGAAAGCGATGAGGAAGATCACCAAAGACCCATGGGTCCTCCTGGAGTCCTTCGCCAACCACATCATAGGCATGGAGCCTGTCAAGAAGGCGGCCCTGCTCCAGCTCTTCTCTGATGAGCCCATCCATCTCCTGCTCCTGGGCGATCCGGGCACCGGCAAGACCGACATCCTGCGGGCCACCGAAGAATTGGCCCCGATAGCTTCTTTCGGTCTTGGCTCAGGGACATCGGGTGTCGGGCTCACCGTCATGTTCAAAGGAAAAGAGATGATCAAAGGGCTCCTGCCCCTTGCCGATCAGGGCATCTGCTGCATCGATGAGCTCAACCTCATGAAAGAGCAGGACTATGCCGCTCTCTACAATGCCATGGAGAAGGGCTTCATCACCTACAGCAAAGGAAGCAAGAACGTGCGGCTGGATGCCCGGGTCCGGATCCTGGCGACGGCCAACCCGAAGGGCGACCGTTTCGTAGGGAACGATGTGGCCCTCCTGAAAAAACAGATGCCCTTCGACCCTGCTCTGCTGTCACGGTTCCATCTGGTCTTCCTCATCAGAGGTCCTTCTCTCAAGGAGTTCAAGAAGATATCTGAGCATATCGTCAGCGGCAAGACCCATAAGATCAGCGCAACCGAAAAGGAGGTCATCCGTGAATATATAGAAAAGACCCTCGCGCTTGACATAGTCTTCCCTTCCAGCCTGAAGGAGGATGTGGTCCTCATAGGCCAGCAGCTGAAGAAGCAGGAGAACGACCTGCTCATCGAGGTGTCCCCCCGGCTCATCCACGGCATCGTCCGTCTTGCCCGGGCCCATGCGCGCATGCATAGCCGCAGCAAGGTCAAGCGGGAAGATGTGCAGGCCGTCGAAGCCATCCTCAGGGCAAGCATGAGCATCAAACGGTCCACCAGAACACCGAAAAAGAAATGAGAAGAACTGAGTGAGAAGAGACGGATGAACAGGGGACCTTGTCTTCTCTCACCTCTTTATCTTATCTTGTTGAGATTGATTCTGATGACATCATCTTCTTTGAGCATCTGTTCGACCTCGGTCACTGTCTTCCCTGTCAACGCTGCTAGGTCCCTGATGTTCATCCGTTACCGTCTTCTGGAAAAAAGGGTTCATATAGTTTTTGGTCGGCGTTTCGTAACCTTGCAGTGAGCCGAAATGCCGGGGCTGATGGTACACTTTAAGGTAAACTTTAAATACTAGGCGCATCCAAGTTTTAGCCAGTGGTTGCCCTATGATGAAGCTGTTCCAACGATTCCTGAACCGTTTTTTCAGGAATCTCTTCAGGAAGAAGAAGCACGTCAAGATAGGGCTCTATGGTCCTCCCAACGCAGGGAAGACCACCCTTGCCAACAGGATATGCAAGGACTGGCTCGGGGAAGAGATGGGGAAAGCATCGAGCATCGCCCATGAGACCCGGGAGATCCAGATCAAGGAGCAGGTCAACATCAAGCGAGCCGACAAGGAGCTCTCCTTCAACCTGGTCGATACACCCGGCATCGCTACCAAGATCGACTACGAGGACTTCATCAAGGCAGGGCTGAAAGACAAGGAGGCCAAGAAGCGTGCCAAGGAGGCCACCAAGGGCGTCATCGACTCCATCAAGTGGCTGGACGACATGGACTATGTCATCATCGTCCTCGACGCGACCCAGGACCCCTTCTCTCAGGTCAACCTGACCATCATCGGGAACCTCCAGGCTAGGAACATCCCGGTCATCATCGTCGGGAACAAGCTGGACCTCAAGAAGGCCAAGCTCAAGAAGATCGAGGCCGCGTTCCCTCAATACACCATAGTCGGCATCTCCGCGACCAAGGGGACGAACATCGATGCGTTCTATGATGTGCTTCTCGAGGAGGCTGCATAGCCATGTTGACCTTCCAATATATACCCTATGCTGATATCGATCACCTCTCTTCGGCGAAGAGGATCAACAAGCTCCTGGACCTGGTCATGGCGGGAAACATCATCCTCATGGAGGGCCGTCTCCGGAAGGAAGAGGAGAAGGACCTCATCGAGATCACCATGGAAAAGATCGACAACCGGTTCAAGGGCATCGAGCTCTCGGTGATGAATCCTGACAAGGATGACGGCGCCCTGGTCGACCGGTTCAAGAAAGGCATGGCAAACCTGCTCCTGGGGGACAGGATAGGCATGACCATCATCGGACCCGCCCAGCTCGTCAAGGACATCAAGCGCGATCCTGACAAGATACAGCTCTTCATCGAAGAGACCAAGAAGAAGACAAGGCGGAGGAGGAAGTGACATGCCCCATCGTTGTGTCCGTTGTTCTACGCTCTATCCCGACGGGGCAGAGGAGATACTCAGCGGATGCAGCTGCGGCTCCAAACTGTTCTTCTATGTGCGCAAGGACCGGGTGGAAGAGTCCAAGAAGATAACCACCCAGCTCACCAAGGCCGAGAAGACGCAGATAGAGAAGGACGTCTTTGACATTGTCGGCCTGGATCATAAGACGGATGAACCGGTGGTCCTGGACCTGGAGAGCATCCGGATCCTCAAGCCCGGCAAATATGAGCTGGACCTCGTCAATCTCTTCAGGAAGCGGCCGGTCATCTACAAGCTTGCCGAAGGCAAGTATGTCATCGACCTTCCTGAGACGTTCAAGAAACTCAAGGAAGAGAAATAGCTATTCTGGCGCATATTCTTAAAATGCAATGTCTATAAAAAGCAGTAGTTTATCCTGCTTTTATGTTTCACATCCTGCAACAAAGGGGAAATGCGCCAGCTGAAGAATTCGCACAGTACTATGACCGCGCAATATCTCCTGTTCAAAACATCAAAAAACAGATGGATGCAAAGGCAAAATTGTTCTTTCCGTATGCGAGCGAGCTCAACAATTATAATCTGCTCATATCGGTGCTTCTTCCAACAGGCGCCCACAAACTAGGATCGACGGATCCTGAAGATTACATGAGCTATTCCCCCGGGCATCAGCAGGAAATAAAAACACTTCCCAAAGGACTAACCCTGAATGAGCTTCCTGGCGTGCATTATCTTGTCCAGGCGACCATTGAGCATGCAGATTTTAAGGACATCGTTACCTTGCAAGAGCATCCCATCGATGCAACGGTATCCCTTTTCTCTGATGAGCTGTACCATACGACAACGCCGGAACGAGATGACCTCAAGGTTGGTTATTCATTGCGAGGACCCGGCACGGGCAAGATGGTCCTGGATCTCAAGACGCCTCTTTCCCCTGAAGAATATGCTCTTCTCAAAAAAAACATCGATATCCATAACCGATCAATGTCGCCTCAATACAGCATACGACTGGAAGCGATAGCAGAAGAGGACGGTTATGTGTCGCCAAAAGCAACATTGCCGTTCAGGGGCATCGGTATGACTCCTGAAATGGATAGGGAAGTTCTGTTGCATACTGCCCTTCAGCTGTATCTTCTGGCTGCAAATCCTTCCAAATCGTTGCCAAAATTAACGAAGTGATACATTCTTCGCTTTAATTATTCTACATGAGACATGATATGCATCAATGCTCAGATTTTTAAATGAACGTTAATTAACTCCAGTCATGCCATCTCTTGTCGACAAAGTATTGATCGCACTGATGAAGAGATCCGGTCAAGATCCACTTATCAATGCAGCAAAATTTCTCGAAAAGAAAAACATCCATTATGCCGAAGAAAACATCATTCCCGATTATCGATTCCATGACTATAACGATGCTTCAACAGACTTCTTGAAAGGCATAGGTATACAAGTTCTGGCAGATGACGTCGATGAGACACTCATGGGCTTTCGCCAAAAAGAAGTCCATGAAGCATTCATTGATACCTTTAACGATCATAAGCAGAATTTTAGGGTGTATATTGTCTCCAATTCAGGAGAACGACGATATAGGGAGCTTAGCACCATGTTCCCAGATGTCCCGGTCCTTAAGATGTATCAAACGGATGAAAGCGATCAACCCATCAACAGAATGCTTTTTGAGAATCAGGACATCCTTTGGATCTGGAAGAACGGAGATCAGCATATACTTTACCAAGAACCCGTAGAATTCTCTGAAGAAATTAAAAAATACACAACACCTCTTAATTTGCAAAAGCGAAACGAGCTACCCAAGCCCAATCCACAGTTAAACGATCTTATTATGGCATTGGAGAAACTCGACGATCCTGCAAAAATTGCATGGATTGGTGATAGGCTCTCTGCAGAGATAACAACAGCCAATCAAGCAGGAGCCACATCTATTTGGGTTGATCAGTTTATAGACAAAAGGAATGAACCAAGTTACATCAAGATAGCCAGGAGAAAAGAAGCATCGTTAGCCAAGAAATCAAGTATTCTAAGTAATCTCACTTGTTCGACATGATCTCGATGACGTCTCCGCTCTTGAGGGGATGGTCCTTTCCGACCGGCAGCTTGGTCCTCACATCGATGGCCTTGATGAAATTCTTGCCGAAGTCCGTATGCAGCCTGTAGGCAAAGTCCAGCGCCGTCGTCCCGGGCGGCAGGAGAAAACAGTCGGGGATGTAGTTGCCGTCCTGGTCCTGCAATTTTCCCACCCCTCCAGGAAAGATCGCGATGTATCCGAGCAGGTCGAAGACCGCGTGGTCGACCACCCGCTGCACGCCGGAAGAGCCATGCTTCTTGAGCACCTGTTCCTGGATGTAGGTCAATGCCTTTCTCTGTTTGTCGCTGAGCTTCGCTTCCTCCTTGATGGTGAACGAGGCTTCGCCGGGGGTGTAATCGATGAGTCCGTGCTTTGCTGCTTCCCGGAGCGCAAGCTCGGATTCGGCAGAGCAGCCGACGATGGGGTGATCAGGGAAATCCTTCCTGATGCGTTCAAGATTCTTTTCTGCGCCGGGGATATCTATCTTGTTGGCAGCGATGATCATGGGTTTTGTCGCTCTCCGGAGTTCCACAGCAAGCGACTTTACCTGTTCTTCGCTCCATTCGACCGGCCGTGCGGGATCCAGAGAAAGCTTGTTCAGGATGGAGGAGACCATCTCTTCCTTGACACCGAGGCCTGAGAACTGCTTGGCAATCGCCTTATACAGCTCTCCGTGTTCCTGCTGCATCTGCCTCGCGAACCGGTCCCATGTCTTCTTCAGTATCCCCAGATACCACATGTCCAGTTCAACCTCAAGGAACCGGATGTCGTCTGCAGGGTCATGGCTGAGGGGTTCGACGCTCTCTCCTTTCTCGTTTGTCGTCCCCGCGATATCGATGACATGGATGAGCACATCTGCCTGACGAAGGTCGTCAAGGAACTGGTTTCCCATGCCTTTCCCTTCAGAGGCGCCCGGAACAAGCCCGGCAACATCGATCAGTTCCACAGGAACAAAACGATAACTTCCTGAGATGAAGCCTTCCCTTGGATTGGAGGTGACGCCGAAATCCGGACCTGCATCCTTCACCTTGACATAGCCCATGCCGTGGTTCGGCTTGATGGTCGCGAAGGGATAGTTGGCGATCTCTATGTCTGCAAGGGTCATGGCCTTGAAGAAGGTCGATTTTCCGCAGTTCGGCTTGCCGACGACTCCGATGAGCATGGGCCGAAGAGATACTTTCCGGCTTTAAATGGTTTCCGTTGGCACCTCCTGTTCCTGCCTTGTCCTGTTCTCCCGGTCTTCCCATAGAAAAGTATATATAAACAAGAACGCAGATTTCCTATCATGACCTACTTCATAGGGAACCATAATATCAAATATGCCGGACCGGTCAACCTCATCGCTTTCGTCAAGATGATCCATGATTGGTTCGTCGAGCAGGAATGGATAAGTTCTCCTGAAGGGTCGGCCTTCCCTGAGATATACTATTCCCATGCCAAATCCCAGCCCTCTGGTCAGGAGATATGGATATGGTGGCGCTTCCATTGGGCGCCGCAGGGCAATCGTTTCTACCGCTATCTCATACGCCTGAGCTTCCATTCCTTCCGGATGAAAGAGCAGGAGATGGTCATCAACAACCGCAAGGAGAAGATGTACAACGGCGACCATCAGGTCATCATCACCGCGATCCTCGAGACCGACTGGACCAACCAATGGAAGAACCATCCTCTGCTGAAGCATTTCTATCATGTCTTCCACACAAGGATCCAATACCAGGATTTCGAGAAGCGGAAGGCCGAACTGCATCACATATCCCAGCATCTCCAGACAGACATCAAGACCTTCTTCGACACCCATCATTTCATGCATCACGGCAGGCCGTTCCATCCGAAGCTGGGGGTCCGGGAGGAACATCCTGTGGGACCCTAGGGTCCCTCCTCTGTCTCTCCTCTGTCTTTCCCTCTTCGCCGCATCCCCCTCGTCTGTCCCTTTCTGCTTGTCGGGGAGAACCAGGGCGATGCCTTCAAAGACTGCCGTGTCTGCGGGAAGGACTTCTGCAGAAACTATAAAAAATATAAACTATAAGACATATAAACCCTAAGGCGTTTTTGCCTTCCTGTCCTCCTGGTATGCCCTTCTCGGGACATGCCTTCCACAGGGGCATGCCCTCGTAGCATAGTGGCTATTGCGGCAGACTTGTAATCTGCAGGTCGTGGGTTCGACTCCCACCGAGGGCTTTTTTCACGGGCAGATTCTGGCAGATTCTTCTTTTTCATGCCTGTCCTATATGCTCCCGGACCGAAATCTATAAATACTTCTTCATCTGTTATACCACAGCATGTTGTGTGCTGATTTTAAATAGAGACACAATATGTTGTGTCCATAGCAAAGAAGCGTATGGTCTATAGCCGAACCAAGGTGTGTCCATGAACCAATCGAAAGCTACCATCAGTGTCGTCAAGAAAAGGGACGGGAGACTGGCTCCCTTCGAAAGAAAAAAGATTGAAGATGCCATCTTTGCGGCAGCCACGGCTGTCGGAGGGGACGATAGGGCTCCTGCAGAAAAACTGACCGATGAGGTCCTTGCCGAGCTCAACAAGAGCTTCTCACGCAAGGATCCGCCGAGCATAGACGATATCCAGGATCTTGTGGAACGTGTGCTCATCAAGAACAGCCATGTCAAGACTGCCAAGGCCTATATCCTCTACCGGAAGCAGCATGACCTTCTGCGGGCAGACCACGGGACCTTCCTTTCGGTCAACAAGACCATGGACGAATATCTGCGGCAGACAGACTGGCGGGTATTCGAGAACTCCAACTCCGACTATTCCTTCTCCGGCCTCATGTCCCATCTGGCGGGAAAGCTCATCGCCAACTATATGCTGAACCAGGTCTATCCGTCCACCATCTCCCAGGCCCATCAGAACGGTGAGCTGCATATCCACGACCTCGGCTATGGAGTGGTCGGCTACTGTGCAGGCTGGTCATTGAAGAACCTGCTGATCACGGGCTTTGGAGGACCTTCCAAGAAGATACGCTCGAAGCCACCGAAACATCTTGAGGTGGTGGTCATCCAGATGGTCAATTTCATGGGCACGCTCCAGATGGAGCATGCGGGAGCCCAGGCCTTCTCTTCGGTGGATACCCTGCTCGCTCCCTTCGTCAAGTCAGACAAGCTGAACTACAAAGAGGTCAAGCAGAATCTCCAGATGCTGATCTTCTCCCTGAACGTTCCGAGCCGATGGAGCTGCCAGGCGCCCTTCACCAACTTCACCTTTGACTGGACGGTTCCCGATGACATGAAAGACGAGAAACCCTATGTCGGCGGCAAGGAGATGGACTTCACCTATGGTGACTGCCAGAAGGAGATGGATATGATCAACAGGGCATTCATCGAGGTGATGCTCGACGGCGATGCCGACGGCAGGACGTTCTTCTATCCCATCCCCACCTACAATATCACCAGGGATTTCAACTGGGAAGACGAGAACGCGAAAAAGCTCTTTGAGATGACAGCAAAATACGGCACCCCCTATTTCCAGAACTTCATCAACTCCTCGCTCAAGCCCTCCGATGTCCGCTCCATGTGCTGCAGGCTTCAGCTGGACCTCAAGGAACTCCGCAACAAGATGGGCGGTTTCTTCGGTGCAGGCGACCAGACCGGCTCTGTCGGTGTCGTCACCATCAACCTGCCCAGGATAGGATACATGGCCAAGGATGAGGCAGACTATTTCCGGTATCTTGACCGGCTCCTGAACCTTGCCAAGGATTCTCTTGAGATCAAGCGGGCTCTCGTCGAGAAGAACCTGCAGAACGGGCTGATGCCATTCACCAAGGTCTATCTTGGGACCTATAAGCAGCATTTCTCGACCCTGGGGATCAACGGCATGCACGAATCGATGCTCAACTTCCTCGGAAAGGACAAAGGGATACACACCAAGGAAGGGAGAGCCTTCGCCCTCAAGGTGATCCATCACATCCGGGAGAAGATGACCCGGTTCCAGGAAGAGACCGGCAACCTCTACAACCTCGAGGCAACCCCCTGCGAGTCTGCGACCTATCGCTTCGCCAAGAAGGACAAGGCGCTCTTCCCTGACATCATCACCGCGGGAAGTCCTGAAAAGCCGTACTATACCAACTCGACTCAGCTGCCTGTGGACCACACCGATGATATCTTCGATGCGCTGGACCATCAGGATGAGCTGCAATGCCTCTATACCGGCGGGACCGTGCTCCATGGCTTTCTCGGAGAGCGGGTGTCTGACTGGAAGGCCGCAGCATCCCTCGTCAAGAAGATCGCCTATGGCTATAAGCTGCCCTACTTCACCATAACGCCGACATTCTCCATCGATCCTGTCCATGGCTACATTCCCGGTGAACATCGTTTCAGCCCCTATGAGTTCACCGAGGCCGAGTTGGATACCTATGGTGTCGAGGTGGATGACCAGGGGAAGATCATCGCAGACAAGAACATCAAGAACATGATCAAAGGAGGTGTGAAAGATGACAAAAAAGGTGCCGTGTGAGGTCTATAGCAGGATTGTAGGATATTTCAGACCGGTGGAGAACTGGAACGAAGGGAAGAAACAGGAGTTTCAGGACCGGAAGGTCTTCGTTCCCCAGGACATGCAGCAGACCTCTGAGCAGCTGATGACCGCTGTTGAGATGCAGCCGACCATCTCCTAGGGGTTTATCCTCTCCTTTCTTTTTTTCTCTTTTTGTCCAGTCTTTGTCCCTCTTGATCCTGGCGGCTTCGCTGTTTTCCGCTGGCCGGCATCACAGACATCCTCTTCCGAGGTGACCTCCTATGCATTCCATGATAAAAGGCATCCAAAAGACGACGCTGGTGGACTACCCCGGCAAGGTCGCGGCGACCATCTTCATCGCAGGGTGCAACATGCGCTGCGGATTCTGTCATAACCGCGACCTGGTGGTCGACCATTCGGGGATAGCCCCGATCCCTGTCGATGAGGTCCTGTCCTTTCTCGCGTCCCGCAAAGACAGGCTCGACGGGGTCTGCATCACCGGCGGAGAACCGACCCTCTGGCCCGGTCTCCCTGACCTCTGCAGACGCATCAAGGCATTGGGGCTGTCGCTCAAGCTCGACACCAACGGAACCAATCCCTCCATCGTCAAGAAGCTCATCGATGAAGGTCTCCTGGACTATATCGCCATGGACATCAAGGCAGGTCCTGACCATTACTCCCTGGTGAGCGGAGTCCATGTCCCCCTGGACCGTATCAGGGAAAGCATCACCTTGCTCATGACCTCGGGCGTGGACTATGAGTTCAGGACGACCATCATCCCTGACGTCCATGACCGGAAAGAGATGGAATCCATCAGGGAACTGATAAAAGGTTGCCGTCATTATGCGCTGCAGCAGTACAAGGGCGTCCCAACCACCATCGATCCCAAGTATAACAACATGGAACCCCTGTCGATGGACGTGCTGAAGGAGTACAAGACCTTGATGGAAGAGGCCATCCCCTCGGTGGAGATCAGGAACAGCTAGGCCAGGGGACAACCCTTCTGCTTTCTCTCTTCTTCCTTCTTTCTCTTTCTTTCGCAGAAACCTTTTTATACGCCATCGGGCTAGGATAGTTTCATGGGCAAACGAGCATGTTCCCCCTCCCTTTCCTTTATCCTGTCCTCTCTGCTCTTCATCCTACTGGCTGTCTCGTCGGTGTCAGGCGCCACTGAACTCTACAGCGGCTGGGTCTATCATGGTGACACGATAAGCGCAGGAGGAAAGACCATCCGGGTCCAGTTCCCGGACGGCGCAGAGAGCTTCCCTGACCGCATCGTCCTCCGCTGGAACAGCTTTGCGCTCATCCTGGGCCAGGGTGACTGTGACGAGAAAGACGACATGATCCTCTGCTATGTATCTTCTGCCAAGGCCGTTCCCCTGGAAGACCAGTTCACCCGGTGGAAAGCGGAAGTGACCATAGAACAGCATGCGTCACAGGTATCCCTGAGCAGGACCATCGATCCTCTCTCGGTCATCCTGGGCGAGAAGATCGAGGTGACCACGCTGCTCTCCAATGACGGTGACGCGGACACCACCGACGGCATCTTCACCGATCCCTATCCTGCCGACCAGTTCTTCATCACGCTCCTGAGCGGGGACTGCACCGTCTCTGACAACACGGTCCATTGGGCAGGAGACCTTACCCTTTCGCTGCAGAAGGAATGCAAATACGCTCTCACCACCAAAAAGCCGGGGACCTATGCTTCAGGGGCGACGTTCTCCTATGACGAAAGAGGAACGGGGAAGAGCGTCTCTGACACCAAGACCCTGACGGTCAAGGAACCTGCCCTCACCATCAAGACATCCCTGAACAGCACCCGGGTGAAACTTGATGAGACCTTTGACCTCAACGTGACGCTCACCAACACGAATCCGGACCTTCCTGTGGACGTGAACGCCTTCGAGGTCACTGTCCCGTCGGGTCTTGCCATCGAGAGGAACACCGGCTTTCTGTACCGCGACGATGGACGGCTCGTCTTCAACGGCCGGATCGAGCCCGATGCAAAACAGTCCTTCCAGATGACTGTGCAGGGCATCTTCACCGGCCAGTATGTCCTGGACCTCTCGCTCCAGTATCGGGAAAGCAGCTTCATCCGGGAGGCTTCTTCATCGGTCTTCGTCCAGGTGTTCATGGACAGGCCCAACATACGCATCGTTACCGACAAGGCCCGTTATGCTCCGGGCGAGCCGGTAACCTACACCATCAACATCACCAACCCTTCCCGCCTTTTCTCTCTCTTCAACATCCATGCAGAGATAACCTCCCCTATTCCGGGCATGGGGATGCTCCCTGTGCAGATGTCTGAACTGGGACCGGGGGAGACGGTCCAGCTCCATCGGGAACGGTTCCCTGCCCCTGATGTCTCCTTGCCCATCAACGCCACTATCTGGTATGAGAATGATCGCGGGGAGCGGAAGACCTTCCATAAAGGCCTCACTGTCCTCATCATGGGCCAGCAAGGTCAGGCGATGGAGGACACCGACGGCAATGTCGTCGACAACAGCAGTGCTGCAACCGACGCTGGTGAGCAGGATGCAGGCCCTCGCGACGCTGAAAAAGTGAGCGTGCAGGAGGTGATGGGTCCTTTGGGGACGTTCGTCTCCAATAATCTTCCTGTCCTGGGGATCAGCCTGGCAGGCTTGGCCCTTCTGCTTCTGGTTGGCTTTTTCGTCAGGAGAAAAAAGAAGAACGCGCTCTATGAAGAGGCATCTGCGCGGATAAAGGCAGAGTTCTCGCAGAAAGAGACGAAAGAGGAAAAGACGCATTGAAGAACCGCCTCTTCCCTTCCTCTTGTTCACATCAATCTTTTCTTCATCGGTTCTATGGTCGGTGATGTCCTTACGATCATCCCATAATTGGCCTTGAGCAACCGTGCTTTCCGTCTGAGATAGAGCGATACGGTCCTCTCGATATGCTTGACGTTGATCTCCAACGGCTTGATGCCCAGATAGGTGTCGTCCGCATGGTACATGCTGAGCATCTCCATATAGTTCCCTTTCGCCCGTTTCAGCAGTATCGCCACATAATGGACCGCAGCGACCGTACTCTTCTCAGGATTGAAGCGTTCATCGTATGAGTCTCTTTTCTTCTCTGGAAGATGTTTTAGCAAGTAAAGATGGCGCCTATACCTCTGAAGACTATCATGTTCCTCGTTCTGCAGCGCGGCGAGCTTCAGAGCGTCGTCTTCGAGCTTCTGCCAGCCCTGGGTGTACCAGCGGGCGTTCTTTCCTCCCTTTTTCAGGTGGGCAAGAAACGATTCCCTGTCAGGAAAAGAATGTCCTTTGATGCTCCTCCTGATCCTCTTCTCCAATGATCTGAGTTCATGCTTCATCCTCTGTTGGAGCGCCTGCCTTCTCGGTCGGATATGGCTTGCCCGGTCATAGTCCTCGTCCTTCTCGATATGAAGTCCCATGCGTCTGCCTGTCTCTGGGATGAACTGGAAGAGACCTGCTGCTCCCGCTCTGGAGATGACCTTCCTGCCAAGGCCGGATTCCACCTCTGCCATCTCTATCATCATCAGCTTGTCCACCGGAAAGATGTTCCTGTACTGTTCGATGGCCGCGTCGAGATAGGGTTCAAAGACCCTGATGCGCGGATAGAATGGATGTCCTGAGAAATCCATCCGGTTGAGATCATCGATGATGAGGCTGCTGAGGGTTTCACGGTCTTCCTTCAGCACAGTCAGCCGCTTCCTGACTTCTTTGTTCTCCTTCGTGAGCTCTTCGATCTCCTCCATCTTCTCGTCAAGACTCTTCTTCACGAGGCTTTCAGGAGTCGGATGATCCTCGTCGGCCGAGGAGGCGGGGAGCAAGAGGGATCCGGCAAGAAGACCACCATACTTGATGAATTGCTTCCGTTTCATTTCTTCCGGGGGAATCAGTCTGTCTTTTTATACTTTGCATCGTCCCGGCATTCTCATGCCAGACTTCTCTGCAAAGACTTCCACGAAAACATTTTTAAAGGCTCCTCTGCCACCGTAGGATATGCAAAAAAAAGACCTCTCAGCACTTCAGAAAAAGCACACTCTTCCGTCCTTCGGGGAACTGGACGAAGAATTCGAGATCTCTTCCATAGACGCCAAGGACCATCTGCTCCGGGCCATCAGGCGAAAGGTCGAAGAGCGGCTGGACCATTATGCGAAGATCGTCGAGGAACTCCTGCAGTGCGAGACCACCCTCGTCAATCTCCATGAATGCCAGGATCTGGACGAGGCCATGAAGGAGCGGTTCTACGAGCTCTACCGAACCTTCATGGGGCTGGTACGGGAGTCTGCCAGGATATCCATCCGCAACGACGAGAAGGAGACCGCTGCCTACATCACGAAAGCGACCAAGTTCTGGAAAGCGCAGAAGGAGAAGCTCGAAGAGGTCCTTCTGCACATGGAACATGCATGGAGCAAGAGACGATCGCTTGCTGAGAAGTTCGAGTATCTGGGATGATATCGACAGGATCAGGGAAAAGGCAAGGACACGGCAAGGACAAGACAAGGACAGGTGATAACATGAACATCATCCTCATGGGCATGCCAGCCAGCGGAAAAGGGACGCAATCAAAATATCTCATCGAACATTTGAAGATCCCTCATATCTCGACCGGGGACATCCTCCGGTCCAACGTGAACGAGAAGACACCTCTCGGCATCAAGGCGAAGGCGTATATGGACAAGGGTTCCCTGGTCCCTGATGAGCTCATGGTCGACCTCATCAAACAGAGGATTACCCAGCCTGACTGCAGGGACGGCTACATCCTGGACGGCTTTCCCCGCACCATCCCCCAGGCAAAGGCCCTCGACGAGGTCACCTCCATTGATAAGGTCATCTCCATCGAGGTTCCTGACGAGGTGGCCTTCAAGAGGATTGCAGGACGTTACACCCATGAGCCTTCTGGCAGAAGCTACAACATCTATTTCACACCCAGACCGAAGAAGATGGATCTGGATCCAGAAGGTAATGTCGTGGCAGCCTATGACGACCAGACAGGAGAACAGCTCGTGCAGCGCAAGGATGACACGCCTGCCGCGGTGGAGGTCAGGCTGAAGAGCTACCATGAGCTGACCGAACCGATAAAAGCGTATTATCGTCAGAAGGGTCCTCATCTGCTGGTCGAGATAGACGGCACCAAAACGCCTGAAGAAGTCTTTGCCTCCATCAAGGCAGTGTTGTCATAGAAATACTGTCTTTCCGGGCAGTCTTCTGCTCTTCTCCTTCATGCTGTTCCTGTGCCTTCTCCAGAGGAGATGTCATCCATCTTCGCGATCTGCCGGTCACAGAGCCCGACCAATGCATCGGCCGAGTTCGACGCTTCCATCAGCTCCAGCCGTTCCTGCGAGCGTCCGTAGAGCCGCTTCAACAGGGACTCTTCGATGTCTGGCCACGCTTCCCTCTTCAGGCTGGCAAACGCTTCGAAGGGCACGGCCTTCTCGGGCCAGCGTTCCATCAGTGCATCATGGAGCGTGAAGCCCTGCTCTGCAAGTTTTCTGACCTGTTCCCAGTAGCCTATCACGTCCTGGGAATATTCAGGGATGTCAAATGAACGTGAACCCGCGTCATAGATGATGCATCGTTCCAGGGCATGGGAAAGGGCGTCGTATTGAGACAGGGCGAACTCCGGCGCGACGAGGGCATCGGTCCTCAGGAGATCGGTGCCGGGTATGCTTATCCTGAGGGTGGTCTTGCTGTCAGCCAGCCTGAACTTTCCTTCGAGATAGATCACGGTGATGTGGTCGAAGTTCTTGAAACGTTCCTTACAGGCGACATGCAGGTCGTCGAGGACCTTCTCGACCTTATGGCAGCCGAAGGTGAAGAAATAGAGCCTTTTGAGGGATGAGCCGTTCTTCTCCATCGCATCGAGGATGACCTTCATGCCCTCTTCGATGGTGACCCCTGTCGCGACCACGTCGCCGATGAACATCACCGCATCCTTTGGGAAGATGAACTTCCTGTATTGGTTCTCGGTCACGCCCCACCTGCCGTCTTTCCTGAAACGCTGGGATGACATGAAGGAGGTCGCATGGGTGTTGAAGCCCCATGCCTGCCGGATGGCTTTCCTGAGGTCGAAGTTCAGGCCGCCCCGAAGGAAGTTGAGCACACAGGTCTCCTTCTCTTTCCAGGGCGTTGTGCCGTTGGGCAGGAGCTTGAGGGCCTTTACCATGGCTCTGCTCATGTTGTCGGTGTATTCGCAGCCCAGCACTTCAGGCTGGTTGCAGATGGCCCTGGTCTCTGGAGATGTGAAGATGTAGCGGTGCACATGGGATGATGGTTCGCCAAGGATCCGGTAGTAGTGGTCGTTGATGCGTTTGAGATGCTGCATCTTAAATGAGGGAAAACGCTGATATTAATATGTTCTGATAGATAGGCCGGCAGTTCTTATCTCCCCTGTAGTGGTGACAGAACGAAATATTTGTAGTGACGCTTCCGTCGTGGCAGAAAAACATGCAAAAACGCTTGAAAATAGCAAATTCATAGGAATTGACGCTTCTCGCTTAAACATCTGTTTCTGCATATCTGCTAAGAATTGCTGTCACGCACCTGTGAAATTCTGCTACAGAAAAATAAAAATAAATAGTAACGGAAAAGTCGAATTGAGGAACTGTTGCGTTACTAGGTTGGAGTTGACAAAAAGAACTATGTTAGGTACATATTATTTATATACTAGCATATACTAACATAGTATCTGTAAATGAGGTGTTACAAATGAAACCAACATATTCAACAATTATATTTACATTTTTAATTATCGTTCTTAGTTTGATCAATGTGAATACTGTTTCAGCAAGCACATACAATGCTGATTCCCCATATTTACGAGTTGTTGCAGAAGAGATTAGCCCAGAACCTGTTGAACCTGGTCAAGATGTTACTGTAAAAATCAGACTTATTAATGATGGTGGAGAGAGTGCTGAAGATGTTTCATTGAAACTAAATGCAGGATATCCTTTCTTTATTAAAACAGAAAGTAATAATTTTGAGAATAAAAGAAGTTTATGTGTTGGTTGCTCTATTGATAATACATATTATTTGGTTGTTGATGCAAATGCGAAATCGGGATTATATCCTTTAAATTTTGAGATTTATAGGGATGGTATAACTATAAAACCCTCAGATACTATTGATATTAAAGTTGTTGGTAAGCCGGATATTATTTTAGAAACAAAACAAATAGAAGCAAATGTTTCTTCAGGAGATAAATTCACAATAAATTTCGATGCAAAAAATATTGGAACAGGTATTGCAAGAAAAATAAAAATAACGCCTCAATCAGATAATATATTGATGCTTGGATCAAATATTAATTTAATCAATGAAATAAATCCTGAGAAGACTGTTTCGTTTAATTTAGAATTTATTGTGAAAGAAAGTCTTACCCCGGATACCTATAAATTTCCTATAAACTTAGAATATGTCGATGAACAAGGAAGCAGTTATGAAACCAGTTTTGATATTGGAGTTAATGTTTTAGAAAGATCCAATATTGACATTCAAAGTTTGAAGATTACGCCTTCATTTCCAACACTTGTTGATGAAGTGCATATGGAAGGCATTATAGAGAATACTGGAACTGGTGATGCGGATAATGTTGTTGTTGAATTAATCACTCAACGGAATAAGACTTACAAAACTTTTATAGGACAACTGAAATCTGATGATGATGCGCCTTTTTATTTTGATGTAAAACCAGAATCAATTGGTGTACAGACTGCAACATTAAGAATCTCTTATTCTGATGATTTCGGACACCATTCTTTTGAAACAACAATTGATAAGGAAGTAAAAAGACCTACAAATAATCTTATAACACTGCTTGTCGTGTTATTATTTGTGGGTGTTGGAGCAGGATATTTCTATTATAAAAAGAAAAAAACAAAGAAATAATGTTGGAAGCGTGCTAGAATGGATAAAAAAGACCTAAGAGTAACTGCTTTTTTAGCATACAAGAACATTGTTAAAAGTAAATCAACTTTCTTTGTGATTCTTGCTGTAATGGCCATGAGTTTTCTTTCAATTACTTTTTTTGCAGCAATTATTGATGGTTTAGGATATGAATTTGAAGAAGGTATGATTGAAGGACTCACAGGTCATTTGATGATCGAGCCCACATCGGATAATCTTTACTTAGAAAATACTAATGCGATGGTTGAAAAGATTCGACGAATACCGGGAGTGGTTGGTGTTGCTCCGAGATTAGAATCGAGTGCTGTTGCAAAATACAAGAATACCGAGCTAGGTGTTCCCATATTCTTTATCAAACCAGATGATGAACTAAAGGTTTCTGATTATGCAGATAGTATGATTTTAGGTGGTTTTCTTTCCAAAAAAGATACTGATGAGGTGATTATCGGAGTTAATCTTGTAGAGTCTTATGCTGAGAAAGATGATACTCAGAAAAGACTTGATGTTAATGTTGGGGATACAATAACTTTGAGCTTTAGCAATGGATATGTTAAAGACTATAAAATAAAAGGCATATTTAAGACAGGTTCAAAGTTTAGTGATGATAAGATTCTTATAAATTATGATTCTTATAAGACTATATTTGGAAGATCTGATATTGCTGATAAGATTCTTATCAAATTGCCTGAGAGAGGG
>JAADFO010000041.1 GCA_013152815.1 Nanobdellati archaeon | reverse complement strand
ATTAGGATATTCGTTGCTTTCTTCGCTCTTAAGCATGACCTTTGCGCTCGTCCTAACGTTATTGATTTATCTTGTCTATGCGTATGTCCTCTTTAACTTTCTAGGTATCTTGAACGTATTTGAGATAGAGCTTATCTTTTCACCTATGATAACAATATTTATTGGTGCATATCTGGTTATCTTCATTCATCTTCTTAAGAAGACAAGTAATCATTTTGAATATGATGCGCTGTTCACATTCAACCATATTCCATTCAAATTTTTCAACCTAGCATCGACAAAAGGAAAAAAGATAAAAAAGACAGTTATCAAAGCAGCAGTCTTAGCATCACTATTCATCCTGATCATCAGTCTTATTATGACAGCCATAATGGGCACAGTAGTTGTCAAGAGAATTGATGGAGGAATTGAAACTCTTGAGAAGAACGTCTTGTCAAATATCCGGGAAGGTGCGATCACAGAGAGATATGAACGGTTTATCACCTCCCAAGGATACGGGAGCAAGATTGGATTAAGCTTTCTCAAGAATACAGGAGGGAAGATCGAGAGGGAAAAGCAGTATTTGTTCTCCCGGATGAAACCGATGAAAGCATAGCAAGATATAATCTATTTGAGTTTGAGGACAAAGAACTGCAGAATACGAGAATCGCTCAAAGTATAAATAATAGATGGAGATTACTACAGGAACGTTTGATAAAGAACAGAATCATCGCACCAAAGACCTGGAAGGAGTCATTTCATCGATTTGTATCAGAAGATGTTTATCAGGACATTATCACTTTCGTTGCCTTTCTCGAGAACCTGTCTCTCGAAGGAAGTATGGTGCGAGAGACGGTGCCAACACTCATTCGCGAATATGGATGGATAAAGAATAATTCACGCAATGCTACGCCATTTTATGATGATAGCCTGACGATGGATGAACATGAACAAAAACTACAAGCAACTATTGACCAACTGAGTTCTGCGGTGCTGAATCCCCCCGAGAAGATGGATGAGAACACACAAGACGGCAGGTTTGTTCCCCTGTGGATATTTGATGGTGAAGGGTCGCTGGTGGAACAGGCAACAGCAAGAATAGCACGCCATACGATGCTTATCAGTGCAATAGAACAACTTCAGGAAGAGACTGCAAAGATAAGGGGGGAGCAGCATACAATAAAGGCAGCATACGACCACGGGTCACCCGCCATGCCAGAAGAAAGCAATATGGAAACCACTCTGCGTCTAAAAGTATTGGAGAATAATCTCATAACTGCTGCGCTCCATGAATGCAGGACTCAGACGTGCAAAGCAGAGGTGATCTCTTCTGCACATGATCCTAACTATTGTGCATATCTGGATTATCCACAATTAGCTAATTGCTTGATAGAAATGTCTACGCAGGACAAGTCGCTATGCAGTAGACTGAGCAACGACAGAGAATACGACCTGTATAATCGATGTATAGAAGCATGAGACCATAGACGGATCAGACCGAAAGGAACAGCTCCTGGGCGTTCTTCCAGAGGATGTTGGCGACCTCCTCAGGTTCAAGGTCCTTGATCTCTGCTATCTTCTTTATCGAATGGACGACGTTGGCGGGCTCGTTCTTCTCTCCCTTCAACGGACCCAGGAAAGGACTGTCGGTCTCTGTCAGCAGCCGGGAGAGCGGCGCCATCTTCACCATCTCCTGGAAATGCGTCGAGAACACGACATTGGTAGGAATCGAGAGAAACCAGCCATTATCCAGGATCTCCTGCACCTGCCTCTTCTTGCCAGAGAAGCAGTGCATGATGACCTTCTTCGCCTTTTCCTCCTTGAGGATATCGATGCAGTCCTGCTCTGCCTTCCGGGAATGGACAGTCAGGGATCTCCCCGTCTTAACCGCGAGCTGTATCACCTTCCTGAAGGCATACTGCTGCAGTCCCTTGTCTGTCTCCTCTTTGTAATCCAGGCCCACTTCACCGATGGAGACGATATCCTTCGCGTGCGACCCGATGAAGGAGATGGCATCATCGATCTCTTTCCGGGTCATCTTCGCTGCTTCGACAGGGTACAGGCCGAGGGCAGGCCGGACGACATCGAACTGACCAGATAACGCCAAGACCTCTTCGTTGGTCTTCTGCGACAGGCCGTCGGAGACGATGAGCCTCACTCCTGCTGTGACAGCACGCTGGATGACCGAATCGATATCTTGCTGGAAGAACTGCTTGTCCAGATGGCAATGGGCGTCGAAGAGGAGCATGGGACAAAGAAATGACCTGACAGATTAAAAGCCTTTCTCCTTGGGGACGATCCTGAACTTGTGGGTCTGTGCTTCAGGTTTGCTATCGGTCAGCACATAGTCCTTGATATCATGGGCCTCTGCGTATCTCTTGGCGCTCTCTTCGGTCCTGAAGCTCTTCGGCCGGACAGGCCTGTTCCTGCCTGTCTTCGGCAGTTTCCGCTTTATCCGTGTGTGGACTTTTACCATCCTTCAGACGACTGACCGCTCATTTATAAATATTGTGAGTCTTGCAGGTGTTTCCTCTGGGACAACCACGTTCAGATGTGCCGGCAGACGAAAAAAAGGAGAAAAAGACTTATAAACACGACCAGGTCTCCGGACCACCATGAAAGACCACCTCGTCATCGCAGTCGGAGGAGGACCGCTCGCCGCGCTCTACGGCACGCCGTCGCTCAAGCCAGAGGACTTCCTCCAGAAGATAAAGGACACCTACCAGGAATCAGGGGCATCGACCATGGAGCTCATCTGTGTCGATCCGCATACCGATGCACCCTACACCAAGGACCTCGACCCCCATGAGAAGGGATTCCGGGAGCCGACCTATCAGGGGGAAGGATGGAACGGCCTGCTGGTGGAGGATGGACCCGGGAAGAACCTGGCGTCGTTCCACGAATACTGCGGCTCTGATTCCACCAACCTCAACCAGGGAACCTGGAGAAAGATCACCGACAGGGCAGATAAGGCGATGGAAGCGTTGGAACAGGGACTGGAGATGCATTTCGAGAAGAATTTCTACCACAAGCACGAGAAGACCGGTCCGGTCCCCGATGATCTTCAGAAGAAGGTCCTGACGCCCTACAGGTAGATGCGACAAAGCTGTCCCAGAACTCTTTCTTCGCCTGAAGTCTGTTTATACATAAAAAAGATAAACAAAGAAGACAGGGATCAGACAACCCCATACCTGTCTTCATCAACAACGTGGAACCCGCGTTCCTCGATCTCATGAGGCGAAAGCGCGTCCACCTCATCTGGATGCATCAGGTTCCCGTATCTGTCTTCATACATCACGGCATTCACCTCCTCATTTGATCTCGAGCAGCTTCCTCTTCTTGTGAGGGATGGCTTTCTTCGGGACAGCTATCCTGAGGACGCCGTCCTTGTACTCGGCCCGCGCATGTTCAGGATCAGCCCCTTCCGGAAGAGGGAACCTACGATAGAATCCGGAATAGCTCCGCTCCAGACGATAGAGCCCTTTCTTCTTGTCCTCGTCCTTGCGTTCTTCCTTCGTCTCTGCCTTGACTTCGATGCCGTCAGAAGAGACGTTCACTCTGATGTTCTTCTTGTCCATGCCGGGCAGCTCGATCTCTGCCTTCACTTCATCATCAGTCTCCCAGATGTCTGCATAGGCTCTTCGCAGAGCACGGCTCTTGTTATCCAGCCGCATGGCGCTCCAGTCCTCAAGAAGCGGACGACCCTCGGCAGGAGAGGAGAAAAAACTTCTGAAGAGGCCATCCATGTCTTCTTGCATACGTCGTATCTCATCCCACAGCGTGTTAGGGAACATGGTGCTCACCTCCGACCTTCCGGTCAACCAGGGAGTAGACAAAACTTATATTTAAATCTTATGAAACATATCGATATCTTATCGATTATATGGTGGATTAATCGATAAATATTTATATGATGACGCACCAGGAAAGAGGATGCAACATCTCAACCTCAAGGAGGTCCCCAGACCCCTGAAAAAGAACAGGACGAAGGATCTTGCCTGGATATGTGAAAGTCTCTGTCTATCGAGCGGAAGAGACACCTCATCCATCGCCAACAGGGTCATCGAAAAGGTGCTGGAACAGTCATCGAGGCAGAAAGACAGCTCGTCAGAAAGCATAGCAAGGGCTCTTAACATCAACCGGGCACAGGTCAACCATCATCTGCGGAATCTCGTCGATATGGGCCTGCTGTACAGGCATAAGAACAGGATACATATCAGGGGCGGCAGCCTCTCTGCTGCCATAGGCGAGATCAGGAAAGACGTCAAAAGGTTCTTTGAAGGCATGGACAGCATAGCGGAGGATGTCGACAGGTCATTGGGTCTGAGACGACGATGACGTTCACTTTTTCTTCACTGCGTGACCGCCGAACTCGTTCCGCATGGCCGCGAGCGTCTTCATGGAGAATGACTCGCCCTGCCTGCTGCGGAACCTGGCAAACAGCGCAAGAGAGGCGAGTTCCAGAGGGACTCCCTGCTCGATGGCTGTCTGCACGGTCCATCGGCCCTCGCCGGAATCGTCCACATAGTCCCTGAGCCTGTCGAGCTTCGGATCTTTCTTCAGCGCATCCTCCAGCTTCTCCAGCAGGAACGACTGGACGATGGAACCGTGGTTCCAGACCCTGGCGATGCCATGCAGGTCCAGGTTCTCGTATTCGCCGTCCTTGAGCAGCTCAAATCCTTCACCGTAGGCGTGCATCACCGCATACTCCACGCCATTATGGATCATCTTGACGTAATGGCCTGCTCCGACGTCACCACAGTGGAAGTAGCCGTCCTTCATGGCCAGGTCCCTGAAGAGTTTCTCATATTTCTTGAACAGGCTTTTCTTGCCGCCGACCATGAGACAGGCGCCGTTCCTCGCCCCTTCAAGTCCGCCAGAGGTCCCGCAGTCCATATAGGAGATGCCTGCCTCGGCAAGCAGCTTTGACCGGCGCTGGGTATCCTTGTAGAACGAGTTGCCGCCGTCGATGATGAGATCTCCCTTTTCCATGTGTCCCAGGAGGTCGGCGATGACCTTGTCGACCGCAGTGTGAGAGACCATGAGCCACACCACACGAGGGGAAGGCAGCTTCTCCATCAATTCTTCATAGGAGAAGGCCGCGATCGCACCTTTCTTCGCTATGTCCCGGGTCTTGTCCGGCGAACGGTTGTAGGCGACGACCTCATGCTTCCTGTCGATGAGGTTCAATACCATGTTGTGTCCCATCTTTCCCAGACCGATGAATCCGATTCTCATTCTTTCCACCTCAGATATACCAGTGACGACCATCACGTTCCATGAGCTCTTCAGCAAGTTTCGGCCCATGTGTCCCTGCCCGGTACTTCGGAAGCCGCTTCACCTTCCTCCAGGCATGGGATATCTGGTCGGTTATCCTCCAGCTTCCTTCGATCTCCCGCCAGGTGGTGAAGAGGGTCTTGTCGCCGACCATGGCATCATGGATGAGGACCTGATAGGCCTCGGCAGTGTTGGGAGAGAAGAGGCACTCGTGGCAGAAGTCCATGTTGGCATCCACCACATGCATCTCCTTCCCGGGCTTCTTGATGTTGAAATGGAGAGAGATGCCTTCGTCAGGCTGGAGCCGTATCTCCAGGACGTTGGGATGGATCCCCACCTGTTTCTCATAGAAGAGTATCCGGGGAGCTTCCTTGAAATAGACGATGATCTTGGTGGTCTTCTTGGCGAGACGTTTTCCTGAACGGAGATAGAAGGGGACGCCTGCCCATCGCCAGTTGGATATCTCGAGCCTGGCAGCGATGAAGGTCTCGGTGATGCTGTCCGGATCGACACCGTTCACTTCGGTATAGCCCTTGCGCATCTTGCCGTTGGCGAACCCTTTGGTGTATTGCGCCTTCACCGAATTGAGACGGGCCTGCTGGGTCGACATGTCCTTGATGGACTGGAGTACCTTTATCTTCTCGTTGGCGATGGATGTCGGCTTGAGGTCTGCAGGAGGTTCCATGGCCGTGAACATGAGGAGCTGCATCAGGTGGTTCTGGAACATGTCCTCAAGAGCCCCTGCGTTGTCGTAGTAGCCTCCCCGGGAACCCACGCCCAGGACCTCGTCGGCGATGATCTGGACATTGTCGATGTACTTGTGGTTCCAGAGCGGTTCGAAGAGCGCGTTGGCGAAGCGCAGCACCATCAGGTTCTGGACCGTCTCCTTGGCGAGATAGTGGTCGATCCGGAAGATGTCATGCTCGTCGAAAGCTGCTTCCACCTTCTGGTTGATGAGCCTGGCAGAATGGAGGTCATGGCCGAAGGGCTTCTCGAAGATAAGACGCTCGAAATAGTCCTTCTCGTTCCCCTTCCGGGTGATGACCTTGTTGGCCAACAGTTGCTTGATGATCTTGTTGAAATTCTTTGAGAGCGTGGCGAAGTAGAAGACCTTGTTGCCCTTGGTATGGTGACGTTTCTCGAGCTTCGCGAGGAAACGGCGCAGGGTCCTGAAGCCTGCCGCTTCGTTGAAGTTTCCCGGATGGTAGTATATCCTCGACGAGAGACGCTGCCAGACCCGTTCGTCGATCTTCATGTTCCTGCTGTACTGCTGGAGGGCGTCGTGGAGCAGCTTCTTGTATTCCTTGTCGGTCAGAGGACGCCGCGAGAAGCCGATGAGTGCGAAGTTCTTGGGCATCATATGCTCTTTCATCATGCGGTAGTAGGCAGAGATCAGTTTCCTCTGCATCAGGTCTCCGGTGGCACCGAAGATGATATGGATCTGGGCCTCGGGCTTGAGGATCAGTTGTTCTTGCTGTTGCTTTTTCATGGTCACGTACCTCGGTGATGTCAGGGATGTTCCAGGAAGCGTTTGGTCTCGATCTTGTAGTCCTCGACGTTGGGCTGGTCGAAGGGGTTGACGTTGAGCAGATGGCCGAGATGCATCATCTCCATCATCTTGAGCTGGAGCAGCTGTCCGATGCTCTCTGCAGAACGGTCGGGGAGATGGATGGCGTTGAAGGGACGCCGTCCTTTGATGAAGGCGGCCTTGACGCCGCTGACGATGGCGTCCATGATGGCAGCAAGCGTCTTGCCCTCGACATGGTTGACCAGGGCGCCATAGCCTTTTCCCCGGGGGACCCGTTGCAGGGGTCCGGTCTCTTCGACCGTGATGATGGAATGGTACTTGTCGTAGGGTCCGCCGAGATAGAGCTGGGCCATGGAGTGGAGGTCGGTGGATCCTATGGAGACCGTGGGGGTGATGCCACGGAAGACCTTCTTTCCCTTGAGGTCTTTCTCCTTGCCGATGGACTCGCCCATGAGCTGCCGATACCATTTCCCCAGTGATTCCAGGTCCTTCGCGAAGAGGAACGTGTCATGGATCGTCTTCCCTTTCTTCCAGTTGGCATAGATGGTCGCAGCTCCGACTGCGGCAGGATTCCTGAGGCTTCCCAGGCAGAGCTTCCTCATCTGTGCAGCACCTTTCAGCAGCGAAGAGAGGTCGATGCCGAGCATGCCGAGGGGAAACAGGCCGACGGGCGAGAAGACAGAATACCTGCCGCCGACGTTCTTAGGGATCTCAAGAACCGCATAGCCCTCCTGCCGCGCGAAGCTCCAGTAGCGAGAACCTTTGTCGGTGGTCACGATGATGAGACGTCGATAATCTTTCCGGTGGCGTTTGATGGTCTCGGCAAGGATGGAGAAGTTGGCGATGGTCTCTGTCGTTCCTCCTGACTTGGAGACCCCGACGAGGATGACCCGCTTCTCCTTCCTGAGCTCCTTCTCGATCTCCTTCCGGATGAAGCCGATGGAATGCGTATCCACGGTGTCTGCATAGAGTATCCTTGGCCTGCCGTTCAGGTTGTAGGATGCTCCCAGGACAGCTTCCTGCACTGCGATGGTCCCCAGGTTGGAACCGCCGATGCCGGCCACCACGATGAGCGTCGGGTTGAGTTTCCGCTTCTCTTTGACAAGTTTCTGTACCCTGCCCAAGGAACCACGATCGACGGGCAGGTTCAGGGAGGCATAATCAGTCGCATATTTCCTGGACGCGGCCGCCCTCATCCTCTGCATGCTCGGCGTGAGTCTCGAGAGGTTCATGGAGAGCTGTCTTTTGGTGATCAGGGAAGGAGCATAGTTTATTCTGATAGAGTTCATGACTATCACCTATCTTTAAGGAAATGTGATGATGATTTAAAAACCTTATGAAACCAGACCAGAGGGCTGCAAACCAAATATTTAAAAGTCTCCCTGCCTACAAGGCACCCATGAGAGGGAAGCTCATCGTCATCGACGGCTCAGACGCCTCAGGCAAGAAGACCCAGACACAACTGCTTGTCCGACGGCTCGAAGACGAAGGGCACAGGGTCAAGACCATGGATTTTCCCAGATACAGCTCTTTCTTCGGGAAGCTCATCGCACGGTATCTCAACGGTGACTTCGGAACCCTTGCAGAGGTGAGACCAGAGCTTGCCTCCCTGCTCTATGCGCTGGACCGGGCCGACCAGAAACAGACCATCAAGGACTGGCTGGACCAGGGCAACCTGGTGGTCCTCGACCGTTATACTGAATCGAACATGGGCTATCAGGCGGCGAAGATCGATGACCCGGCTGAGAAAGCAGCCTTCATCGAGTGGGTCAAGCAGCTGGAACGGGAACAGCTGGGCATCCCCAGTTCTGACCTGGTCATCTATCTCCTGGTACCGGAAGAGGTGACCGCGAAGCTCATCCAGGGAAGGGAAGGGAAGGCGTACATCAAGGACCATGCCCGGGACATCCATGAACAGGACCGCACCTATCAGCAGAAGGTCATCGAGAGCTATATCGAGCTCTGCAGGACAGAAGGATGGCAGCAGATAGATTGCACAGACAAGGGCAGGATGCTTGCGAAGGAAGCCGTCGCAGAGAAGGTCTGGGATGTGGTGAAGACAGCGCTGTCCTCTGAAGCCCGCTGAAGCGATGGCCTGATCCGGCGTCGCTGAGGGAGTATTGAGACGCAAGGGCTGAAGCAGGTCCTCTCCAGCAGATCGTTCAGTCCCCGGTCACGATGGAGATGCGGAGGTTAGGATGTTTCTTGAGTACGTAATCCCTGATCTGAAAGAGGAACTTTTCGGTGGGCGCCCGGATGTTGCTGAACTGCTTCGAGAGCACCTGTCCGTTCTGGTTGGAGAAGGCGACCAGTGACCAGCGGCAGTCCAGTCCGTCGACCAAGGAAGCTATGGCCAGGATGTCTTCCTTACGATAGATGAGGCCTGGCACGATAAGGGTATGGACATCGAGCTCGACCGTGTCATGCTCTTTCAGGACGGCGAGAGTCTCTCTGAGGTCATCGATGATCTGCCGGGTGATGAGGAAGAAGGTCTTCGAACGGGTCGTCTTCTGGAAGAGTTCTTCATCACGGGGGGCCTTGATGTCCAGAAGGATGTGGTCGACGAGCTTCATCTCGAGGAGCGTACGGATGACTCCCGGCTTGCTTCCGTTGGTGTCCAGGCCGATGGAGAGGCGAAGTTTCCTGCAGAGATTGCTGAGCTCGATGAGCGCCTGGCGCTGGAGGGTCGGTTCGCCGCCGGTGAAGATGACGCCGTCGATGTAGGGCGCCTCCTCCCGGATGCGCTGCTTCATCAGCTTGAGGTCATGAAGAAAGTCTTCCTTGAATTCCAGGAGACCGGGGGCGTTACAACTGGGACAGCGGAAGTTGCAGCCGGCGAAAGAGACCCTCAGGATGCGGTCTTTTACCTGGGATGACGATTCTCTATCTGGAAGGTCAAAATAGGCTTGCATGGTGCGGATGAAGTAAGAGTTTAGAGCAGGAGAAAAAGGAATGGCCTTTTAAATGTGACCATTATTCCTCTTCAGTTCTCTCATTCCTCTTCATCAGAAAGAAAATCGTCCAGCTTCCTGCAGAGCTGGGATTCATGGTAGCTTATGCCGTTCTCCAGATTCATCACCTTCTTCATTTTGTTCCTGTCGACCCGAAGCCGCCTTCGTTCCTGGAACTCTCTTCCAGGACGTCGACGGCCGTCATCTCTGCCATCTCAACCCTGTTGATGACCATCTGGGCTATCTTCGAACCTTTCTTGATAGGATAAGGCTCTGTCCCCAGGTTGATCATGATGACCTTGACCTCGCCCCGGTAGCCCGCATCTATGGTGCCGGGGGTGTTGACGATGCTGATGCCATGCTTGACGGCAAGGCCGGATTTCGGCCGTATCTGAGCCTCATAGCCCGGAGGGATCTCCATCCTGACGCCGGTGGAGACGAGCCTGCGTTCCATCGGAGCGAGGATGGCTTCCTCGACGGAAAAGAGGTCCATCCCTGCATCGCCAGGATGCGCATAGCTGGGCATCTTCCCGTCCGAAGCTACCACTACGTTTATTTTGACGTTGTCCATTTTTTCTTGACCAAAAAAAAGAAAATTTCCAATGATACCAGAGACCCAACTCCTATTTATAGTAATCCAGAATCAAACCTATATTTTTCATTGAGACATCATTCAAGAGTTACGATGCTTTTGACAGGGATTTCCCCATGTCGAGAAGGGATTGCTTCTTCACCTGTTTCACGTCGAGGGAATCGGTCGCGAGCTTGACGTTGATGGTGTTGAACGCCTGGCTCACGAAGGTGATGTTGAACACCTGACCTTGCTCGAGAGTCTGGAGGATGACCAGCGTTTTGGTGATGATCTCTCCGGCATGATCTTTCTTCAACAGGGCACGGGCCTTCTCCAATGCCTTGTCCAGGGTGAAATTGACCTTGTCCAGCTCCAGGCCGCCCAAAGGACGCTTGTCTTTCTTGAATATCTCTGATGCAGGGCTCTGGGTTATCTCATCGTCCATGAAGAAGGTGCTGATGGTGTCTTTCCCCTTCAGATAATAGCCCAGCTGCCATTCGCTCCACGCGTCCTGGTCTGCCATGATGAAGGCATGGGCGAGATAGGCGTCGGGATGCTCTTTCTGGAAATCGAGGAAGACCTCGGCCTTCTGGAGCCGGTCATGGGTGTCTTTCAAGGTGACGAGGTTCATCGTCGTCCTCCGAAATGGGCCGCAAGGTCATGGGGGTCGGGCGCCTTGCGGAATCCCTCGTCCATGCTGTCCAGGAGTTTCATGTGCTCTGGAGAGAGGGTGAAGTCCAGCCGGAAGTTCTCTTCTATCCGTTCCCGATGGGTGGACTTCGGCAGGATGACGTTGCCGTGCTGCAGGTTCCACCGGAGCATGACCTGGGCAGGGGTGCGGTCGATGGCCTTGGCGATGCTGACGATACGCTCGTCATGAAGCTTGTCGCCGCGCGTCAGCGGAGAGTAGGATTCGGTCTGGATGCCTTTCTTCCTGCAGTACGCTCTCAGCTCATGCTGGTTCAGGAAAGGACTGCACTCGAACTGGTTGACCAGAGGAACAGAGCTCAACTGCTCAAGGTGTTCTGGAAGGAAGTTGCTCACGCCGACGGCCCTGCACAGCTTCGCATCCTCAAGCTCTCTGAGGACGTCCCAGGCCTGCACAAACCCCGGCAGGGGCCAGTGGATGAGGTAGAGGTCGGCATACTCCAGACCGAGACGGCCGAGGTTCTCCTGAAAAGCCTCCCTGGCACGCCCATGGTCTGTATGCCAGAGCTTGGTCGTGATGAACAGTTCCTCACGGGAGACAGAAGAGTCCCGGATGGCCCGACCCACTGCTTCCTCATTCTGGTAGTAAGCTGCTGTGTCGATATGGCGATAGCCGATCTCGAGAGCCCAGCGCACTGCCTGATAGGCCGCTTCAGGGGAAGAGAGATAGGTGCCGATGCCGATGGCCGGTATCTTCACGCCGTTGGACAGGGTAAAGGTTTCCATGGACACAAAGCTACCACAGGTGTTTTTATGTTTTCTCCTTCAACGTGATGTGCTTGAGGCATAACCCAATCCATAAAAATGGCAGTGGCTTCCCAGAGATCATGAAAACCATGAAGAAAGGACAGCTCTCAGGCCAGCTCTCGAAAGCAGGGCAGGAGAACATGATCAGGCAGCACTACAAGCTGGTGGGAAGCCATAGTGCGGTCAAGACCTGCGGCTGGACCAGATCGGTGCTGAGAGGACGGGGAGGCTGCTACAAGCTGAAGTTCTACGGCATCAGGTCTCATCAGTGCATGCAGATGACGACCTCGATCTCCTGCGCCAACCGCTGCACGTTCTGCTGGCGCGACTACAAGGCGCCGGTCTCGAAGACATGGGACTGGAAGATGGACGATCCTGACTTCATCCTTGAGGAGTCCAGGAAGGCCCACAACTCACTGCTCATCGGGTTCAGGGGCAATGACCAGTCACCGAAGAATATCCTTGAAGAGGCCCAGACCGTCCGCCATGTGGCATTGTCGTTGACCGGTGAGCCCATCACCTACCCAAAGATCAATGAGCTCATCAGGAAGTTCCATGGGGAAAGGATCTCCACGTTCCTGGTCACCAATGCGCAGTATCCTGACGAGATAAGGAAGCTCGAACCCGTAACCCAGCTGTATCTGTCCATCGACGCCCCGGACAAGGACATCCTCAGGGAGGTCGACCGACCGTTGTTCTCCGATTACTGGGAACGGATGCAGGCTTCGCTTGATGCGATGGCAGAAAAAGAAGGAAGGACCTGCATCAGGCTGACCATCATCAAAGGCATCAACGATGTGAAACCTGAAAAGTATGCGGAGCTGATAGGACGGGGGAATCCAGACTTCGTCGAGGTGAAGGCGTATATGTTCATCGGAGCGTCCATGGAACGTCTGGAGAAGAAGAACATGCCGGACCATCAGGAAGTGAAGGATTTTGCAGAGCGCATCCTGCCCCATCTCTCCGACTATGAGTTCGTGTCAGAGCATGTTCCTAGCAGGGTCGTCCTGCTCGCGAAGAAATCTTATAGGAAAAAGACCTGGATCGACTTCGACGGGTTCTTCCGGGCCTTCGACAGACGAATGGACAACAAAACAGGAAAGGGACCTTCGTCGGCTCCACAGGAAAAGGAAAAGAGGGTGAAAAAAAAGGTTAACGTCTCTTCCTGAGACTCTTCTTTTCCGTCCTTTTCGCTGCCCTGGGACGCGGTTGCATCTTCTTTTTCTTCGGCATTTTCTTCTTTGGAGCCGGATTTGCAGCCTTCCTGCGTCGCTCCAGGCTGCGAAGGAGACGGTCCAGCTCACGGTCAACTATCTTCGTCAGCCGTTCCTGCTCTTTCTGCCCTTCGGTAAGCAGTCTCCTGCTCAGTTTCCTGGCCTCTTCCCTCGTGAGTCCGCTCCTCTTGGACAGCTTGCTGATGCTCCGGTTCACTTCCTTGACCGTGAGCGACAACGCACCGAGTCCCATCAGAATCCCGTTCCGCACATCCTTGGCTACGCGTTTCATGAATATCCCTCCTTGCATTTGTTCTGCAGGTCTTTCCTTCCGGAAATTACCTTCTGAAAGTATCAGTCTCTCATAAGCGATATGACGAGGAGCGCGACGAAAAAAAGGCCGAAGCCGAATCCCAGGAGCGAGATGAGCGGATAGCCATCAATCATCGGCTGGGAAAGCTGCATGGTAAATGCAGACGACAGGAAGAGGGCGGTGATGAGAAGGCCCAGGGATATCCTGTTGCTGGAGCGGTCCATCTCAGATACCAGGAGGCGGATGTCCGTGTCGATGGACTGCACCAGTTCGTCGCCCTTCCGGAGGCTCCTGATGATCTCCTGGCTCTGCTTCGGAACTTTCTGGACGAACTCGCGAACCTGGAGGAAGGAGGTCGTCAGCTTCCGGGCGATCTTCATCGGCCGATGCTCTTTCTTGGCAAGGCTGACAAGGAATGGCGTGCCCGCTGAGAAGAGATTGAAGGACGGGTCCAGGTTCTGGGCCACGCTCTCCACGGTCACGACGGTCTTGAGCAGCAGGACGAAGTTCGCCGGCACCAGGATATGGTCTGACCGGGCAAGCTCCAGCATCTCCCCTATGACCTGGGATACCTTGATGGTGTCCAGAGAGGAATTGTAATATTTCGAGAGGTTGAGGAAGATGTCATCCTTGAGCTTCTGCTCGTTTACCTGGACATCGACGATGTTGAGGTCGATGAGCTCGTCGGCGAGGCTTTCCAGGTTGCCGGACATCAGGGAGATGAAAAGAGAGAGCAGCTCTTTCTTGGACTCGCTGTCGAAATAACCGACGATGCCGAAATCAAGGAAGGCGATCTGCTTTTTTTCGGTGATGATGATATTGCCGGGGTGTGGGTCTCCATGGAAGAATCCGTCCTCAAAGACCTGGGTGAGGATGGCCTTGACATATTTCAGGGCAAGCTCTTTTCGTAGACGGCTGCCCATGGACTGCCAGTCTGAGAGTTTCTGTCCTTTGATGAATTCCATGACCAGGACATGCTCCCTCGTGAGCTTCCAATCGACCTCAGGTATCTTCACCGTCGGATTATGGACGGCATGTTCATGGAAGAGGTCGATGTTCTTCCCTTCCTTGACAAAATCGAGCTCGTTCTGGGTATAGCGCTTGAACTCCGCTGCGATGGCCACCGGGTCGAAGATGACAGGATGCAGATGCCTCTTCAGCTGTTTCGCGAGGACCTCGATGATCTCGATGTCGACACGCATCGTCTTTTCGATGTCCGGACGCTGCACCTTGACCGCCATCAACGCTCCGTCCCTGCGGATGGCCTTGTGGACCTGGGCGATGGAAGCGGATGCGACAGGTGTCGGGTCGAATTTCCTGAAGAGCCTGGTCAGCGGTTTTTCGTAGGTCTGCTCGAGCAACCGCTTCACCTCTTCAAACGGGACAGGAGGGATGGCGTCCTGGAGCTTGCGTAGCTCGTCGCAGTAGGCGGGAGGAAGAAGATCTGGCCGGAGCGAGAGCAGCTGTCCCAATTTAGGGAACGCACCGCCCAATTCCTCGAAGATCTCCCTGACATGGCTTGGCTGAGCATGCTTGTCGGCGAAGCGCTCTGACTGCAGCCGTTTATGGAGCGGCAGGAGATGCTTCAGATGGAGCCGGTCGATGAGGTAGCCGAACTCGTGCTTGAAGAGGACTTCGACGATCCGCTTGAGCCGATTGATGTCCCGCACATCCTTTTCCAGCCTTCTGAAGAGCATACGCCTTCCTTACACTGCCGGCTATTTAAAAATATCGGTCATGTCTGAAGCAATGCGGGGTCACGAAACATTTATTAAGCATCCGCCCCAGGAGACATACCATGAAGATAGCCCTTTTTGAACTGGAGCCCTGGCAGCAGGACATCGCGAAAGACGCGCTGCAGGACCATGAGCTGTCCTTCCGGGAAGAGCCCCTGACCGAGAAGAACGCAGGGGAGTTCAGTGAGATGGAAGCCGTCGCTGTCTTTATCTATTCTCGCATAGGCCAGGATGTCCTCGCCAAGATGCCCAAGCTCAGATGCGTCGCCACCATGTCCACCGGCTTCGACCACATCGACCTGGATGCCTGCAGGAAAGCAGGCATCATCGTGACAAATGTCCCTACCTACGGCGAGAACACCGTGGCAGAGCACACCTTCGCGCTCATCCTCGCCCTGTCGAGGAAGATCTATCCGTCCATCAAGAGGACCCATGAAGAGCACATCTTCGCCACAGACAAGACGCTCAGAGGATTCGACCTCAAAGGCAGGACCCTGGGGCTCATCGGCTGCGGCAACATCGGGAAGCATGTCGCCCGCATCGGTATCGGCATGGAGATGGATGTCATCGTCTTCGATCCGCATCCTGACCAGGCATTGGCTGAGCGTATCGGGTTCCGCTATGTCGAACGGGATGCCCTGCTTGCGGAAGCAGACATCATCTCCCTGCATGTGCCCTACAATAAGCACACCCATCATCTCATCGGCAAGGAGGAGATCGACAGGATGAAGGACAGTGCCATCATCATCAACACCGCCCGGGGAGGCCTCATCGACACCGATGCGTTGGTGGAAGGGCTTGCCTCATTCAAGCTTGGAGGGGTCGGCCTGGACGTGCTTGAGGGAGAGACCGACATCAAGGAAGAGCTGTCGGTGCTCAAGGAAGAGCATCAGGACCAGATGAGGACCATCCTCGAGGACCACATGCTGATGAAGATGGACCGGGTCATCGTGACCCCGCATAACGCCTTCAATTCCAAAGAGGCTCTCGAACGCATACTGTCGACGACCCTTGCCAACATCAAGGCGTTCATCGAAGGAAAGGAAGAGAACCGGATCAATTGAGGACAGCAAGAGCAGGACAAGCATTTCAGGTCACCTATTTCTTGAGGGGCGGCTATTATGAAACCCTCTGCTTTTCTGCCGGATGCATGTCCGTCTGTGCCATCACTGTCAGCATTTCCGACTGAAAGGAGGACAATGATGGCATGGCCAGGCGACATCGACGGGGTTCCTATGCACCGTAGAGGGTCCTCGTCGATGGAGCAGGGCATGCATCTGGCATCTCTCTGCAAGGTTCCACAATAGCCGAGGGAGCAATAACTTTAAATATGGCTGAACAGAGAAAGAACCCATGCCCCTTGCCGTCACCCATGTCCTCCTCACCATCATCGTGGTCGACATCTGGCGTGACTATTTCACCAAGCATAAGCGCTATGTGACCATGCATACCCTGTTTCTGGCAGGGGTAGGAGGGCTGCTTCCTGACCTCGATGTTCCGTTCAACATAGCAGCCAACTGGATGGGCATGACCCTGCCTAAACTGCTCCAGCATGGAGGCATCACCCATACTCCCTTCTTCGCGCTGCTCTTCTTCATCCCAGGATACCTTCTCTGGAAGAAGAGGAAGCACAGGATGGCCATGTACTTCTATGTGGTGAGCTTCGGCATCCTTTTCCATATCTTCCTGGACTGGTTCCTCGGAGGCGGAAGCTATGAAGGCATCATGTGGCTCTTCCCGTTCTCGTTGCAGGGCTTCAAGGTCCATCTGCTCCTGCTTGTCGGCGGAGGGAACATTCCAAGCGCGCTGGATGCCGTCATCCTTCTCTTCTGGCTCTGGCATGAAGAGATGAAGCACAAGATCACTGATTTCATCTGAGCGGACACTCCCTGCAGTTTATAAAGGAGGAACGATGAAGCCATAATTCACCACTTTTTAATGATAAAGGGGAAAATATTTATAAACCGATAAGGATTAACAGCGAGCATGGCACCAAGAAAAGCATCCCAGATTCTGGCCGACCTGCCGCCGGAGGAACTGGCAGGAGAGTATGTGTTGGCCGACAACCCTGGCAAGTTCTATGACCGACGCATCACGCTCTATCCAGAACAGGCAGAAGGAGAAGGGACAGCCAAGGCAGCCACCATCGTCGGTGAGATCCGCGTGAAAGGCATCGGCCTCGACCCAAGCATCCAAGCCACGCTTTCTCTGGAACAGCGGGCTGTACTCAAGAAAAGGATGACAGAGACAGCAGCAGGACAGACAGCAGACAAGAAAGAGCATCCATCCTATGACGGGTCCACCGTCCAGGTCGCCGGCATGCTGTCCCATGACTATCACAACATCCGATATCCAGAGGGGACCGCAGACATCTCGCTGAGTTTCCAGACCTTGCATCAGGCAGAAGGCAAGGATCTCCTCATCCGGATAGGATTCCATGATCCCGAAATGCTCACCTCAGCAGCTCATCTTGATTCCATGGTCTCCCGTTTCTGTGAACTGTACGGCAGTCAACTGGACATGCTCGACGCCAGGTTCAAGCAGGAAGAGCAGAAGAGAAGGGCCATGACACCCCAGGACATGATAGATGAGGACATCAAGAGGACCTTTTCCTATGCGCCTGGACCGCAGCGGCTCTATGATCCTGCCAAGAAAAGATAGGCAAGAGTGGTTCTTGCAGAAGCAGAGCAATGTTTTCTCAGGAGATGCGTGTTCCACGGAAAGGCTTGTTGTTGAGAAAGGCACGCACGTTGCTGAAATCCCGGCCGTCCATGACCACGACCTGTATTCTTGCCCTTTGGGCTGTCCGTGATGCCACCGGATCGAAGGGCGAGTTGAGCCGGGGCGTCCATCGCTTCGGGATGAGGGAAATGTAGGTCTTCCATGACAGCTCCCTGAAGGCCTTGAAGTGCTTGTGCTTCTTGGGGTCCTTGTCATACACATAGGGGATGTTGGACAGGTTGAGTATGGTGCCTGCCTTGAACTGCTTCGCGAGGAGGACGGCATCCTGGTCTGAGGAGAATCCGGGTTTCCATCCTGAACCGACGATGATGCGCTTCCTGGTCGACACTTTCTTGGACGGGTCCTCGATGACCTTGGGACAGGCATGGTCCGGGAACATGCCCAGGACGAGCTGGGCGTTTATCCTGGTCGCATAGATCCCCAGAAGGTCCTGGTTCTGCGGACTTAACCTTGAGAGCGCTTTCCCTGCTGCGATATAGTCTCCTGCCAGCTTTCCTCCACCACACACGATGATGAGACGATACCCTGATCTCAGGAGGGACAAGGCAAAGCGTCTGAACGCTTTCAGGTAATCCGCATCGATCCTGCCGGGGACGATGAGGCTCCCTCCGAGTGAGATGACGATGGTCTTCATAGCGCACTTCCGAATCCTATCAGGGCAACACCCAGGATGATGAACAGGATGCCTGTCCACTTCCGGGAATTCATCTTCTCCCTTAAAAACTTTACTGACAGGAGCGATGTCCAGATGTAGGAGGTGGCAACGAGAGGATACAGGACAGAGAGTTCACCGCCTCTGAGCGCATAGACGAACAGGACGCTCGAGATGCCATAGAACCCCAGTCCCAGATAGATGTCGACATTCGAGAAAACGACCTGCAGTCCTTTCCAGAGGTTCTTCCGCAGCTTGAAATCCAGGAGATCGGCTCCCCTCTTCAGGAACAGCGGTCCGAAGGAGCCGAACGCCACCGCCCCAAGGACAAGACCGACAGCCCAGAGTTCTGTCATTGTGATCCCCTCCCTATGAAAGAGACTCCCAGGATGATGAAACCGATGCCGGACCATTTCACCAGGCCCATCGCTTCTGAGAAGAAGGCCACAGAAAGGATGCTCACCCAGATGTAGGTCGTCGCGAACAGAGGATAGAGGACCGACAGCTCCCCATAGCGGAAGGCCAGCATCATGAGTCCTGCTGCCACACCGTAGATGAGAAATCCGCCGATGATGTAAGGGTTGAGAAGCATCGAGAGCAAGCCTGTGGATGCGTTCGACCCGGTCTTCCAGAGGATCTGTCCGATACTGATGAGCAGGGTGAGGAAGATGATGAGACCCATGGCCCAGGGTTCGGTCTTCCGCCTTTTGACCTTCATGGGATGAAAGGTTGAGAAAACCGTTTAAATTGGTTTGCCTTTTGGGCCTTTGGGCCTTTTGGAAAGGTTTTTATATGCAGAAGATACCGGCAGAGGAAGGGGTGATAGCATGCTTGTCGTAGGGGGATCAAGTTCTCATGAACTGGCCAAGAAGATAGCGAAGCATCGTAAGGTTCCGTATTCTTCGCTCAAGGTAGGCCATTTTCCTGACGGTGAAACGTTCGTGCGTTTCATGAAGCCCGTGAAAGGAAAGAACGTCGTCCTGGTACAGTCCATGGTACCGCCCAACCAGTCCATCATCGAGATCCTGTTCGCTGCCCACACCGCCAAGGAACTGGGCGCGAGGAAGGTATCCCTGGTCGTCCCGTACCTCGCCTACATGCGTGAGGATGCGAGGTTCCATCCAGGAGAATGCATCTCCGCAGGGGTCCTGGCGAAGGCCATCGTCCCTCCCCTCGATTTTCTCGTGACCGTCGACCCGCACCTCCATCGCTTCCACAACCTTCACAAGGTTTACCATGTTCATGTCAAGAGGGTGACTGCAAACGGACTGATCGCGGATCACATCAAGAGGCACATCAAGAATCCGCTTGTCGTCGGACCGGACGGCGAATCAGAGCAGTGGGCAAAACAGGTCGCAGAACAGGTAGGATGCCCGGTCACCGTCATGACCAAGACCCGCTATTCAGGGACCAAAGTGAAGGTGCACTTCAAGGACAAGGTAGACTATGAGGGCATGCACATCTGTCTGGTCGATGACATCATAAGTACAGGACACACCCTGATGCAGAACATCAAGCACCTCCGGAAGATGGGCGTGAAGAAGATCACCTGTTTCGGTGTGCATGGCCTGTTCGTCGGCGATGCATACAAGGAACTCAAGAGGCTCAAGGTGGACATCGTGACCTCAAATACGATACCGCATCCGTCGAACAGGCTGGATGTGTCCGGGTTGCTTGCGGAGGCCATCGAATGAGACGGAAAGCGCTGGTGGAGAAGCTTGATGCGCTCCTAAAAGTGAAGGACATCCCCGACGATTCCCTGAACGGGTTGCAGGTCGGGGGCAAGGAAGAGGTGAAGAAAGTCGCCTTTGCCGTCGATGCCTGCATGGCGACCATCAAGAAAGCTGCGAAAGAGAAGTGCGACATGCTCATCGTCCACCACGGGCTTTTCTGGAAGACCCTGAAGCCGATGACAGGCATCATGGGAAGACGGGTGAAAGCATTGTTCGACAACGGCATCTCCCTGTATGCTGCCCATCTTCCGCTTGATATGCATCCGACCCTGGGGAACAATGCACAGCTCAAGCTTTTCGGTCTCAAGAAAAAAAAGCCCTTTGCCCAGTATCACGGCTTTCCCATCGGTTTCTGCGGTGAGATCCTGCCCCTTGCATTACAAGACCTCGTCCTGAAGGCAAGCAATACGCTCGATTCTGATGTCGCGGTCTACGACTTCGGAAAAGAGAAGGTCAAGACGATGGGCATATCATCCGGTGGTTCTGCCTTTGCGCTTGATGAAGCGATGGAGAAAGAGCTTGACGTTCTCCTGATCGGCGAGGCGGGCCATTCTCAGTATCATTACCTGGTCGAGTCAGGCATGAACATCCTTGTTGCGGGTCATTATGCCACCGAGACCCGGGGGCTGAAGGCATTGCAGAAGCACATACAGCAGAAGATGAAGCTCAAGACAACCTGGATAGACATGCCGACGGGACTCTGAGTTCTCGCCCAGACCGTATGATTTTCGGCAAATATTCTCGCCCAAACAGTAAAATACTTAAAGGAAGGTCATTTCTTCCACTCCATGGCCCATATCGAACAGAAGAAAAAGGCGAATCAGGACTATCTGGCCTATGTGAAGAAGTTCAGCCTGCTGGGCAAACAATACAGGATCATGAAGCATATAGGGCCGGCCAGGACCACCATCTCAAAGATGGAATTCATTCTGCACAACCTCAATGCTCTCTGCGACGAAGAATTCCTGCTCAGGAAACCTGTTCTTCCCTACCTGCGGAAGCACATGACAGGGCTTGTTGAACAGGTGGAACGACAGGCCATACGTATCCAGAACCTCACCGAAGCGAAACAGAACAGGGAATATCTCGACAGAGAGTTCGCCAAGGAATTCATCTTCAACTCCAACAACATAGAAGGCAGCAGAATTCCCGCCCAGGTGGTAAGAAAGATATTAGAAAAGGGACGGGTGCAGTACCCGGACAGGAATGAGATCAAGGAAGTCTTCAATTCCATAGATGCCTTCAACTATATACGTAAAGAGTTCAGATTCAACATCGCATCGATAAAGCGGCTCTATTATCTTCTGACAAAGGATCTGAAGAGGACGGATGGAAGCACATATCCAAGAGGTTTCAAGAAGGTCCCCATCGTCGTGAACAACCAAGAGACAACAGCACCGGAGCAGGTCGAACAGGAACTGCAGGATCTACTGCGCTGGTATCAACAAAATAAGAAGAGGAAGCACCCGTTCATACTGGCATTTGATTTCCATCTGAGGTACGAGCATATCCACCCGTTCACCGATGCCAATGGACGAACAGGACGGTTGCTCCTGAACAAGATACTGATGGGAGGAGGTTATTTTCCCATGATAGTCTTGAAGAACAACAAACAAGCCTATTTCCGTTCTTTGGCGAAAGCGCCTGAACAGCCCACAGCGTATTACGAGTTCATGCTCCACCAAATGAAAAAGACTTACACGCGGTTCTTACAGGTCGCCCAGAGATAGCTACACACAAATATCTAGACTACTCTGACCCACGGTATGAAGTTCAGCTTGAACTCTTTCCAGATCTTCATGGTCTCATAGCTCTTGATGAGGTCACCATATTTTTCTCGGAGTTCTGCGACGACTTTTCTCAGATGAATACTATCTTTCACGACTAATTCCAATTCGACATCAGAGGTTGCGATGGACTTCGACCAATAAAGACAATAAGGATGTGTCCTTGCCCATTCTATGAATGCTCTTTCCCTTTCTTCACTCATGGATTTGCTTCTTATGAATACCTTGAAACGTTCAAAACCAAGTGCATCATAGTCAACAGTTATTGTGTAGCCTTCGATCATGCCTGCATCCTCTAGTTTTTTGACGCGGTAGCTGACGCTCTTTGCTGGCATCTTGAGTTTCTTCCCCATCTCCACCAGACCAATTCTT
>JAADFO010000040.1 GCA_013152815.1 Nanobdellati archaeon | reverse complement strand
ATTTAATGGTTTGCTCCATTAGATTCTTCTTAGAATCTCTTTGATCTTATCGATGGTCTTCTGCTGGTCGTTCTTCTTCGACATCTTCATGAACTGGATGAGAAGTTCTTCTAGTTTTTCTGCATTGAAGAGATAGAGTGAGTTACCATCGATGATGAAATAGAACCTGAATGATCTGTATTTAAGCTCTTTAAGGAGCATCGTTCCTATGGTTGAAATGAGCTTCCCTTTGTTAGGTTGCTTCTTAAGAGAGAGCAACAACTTGTAGACATTCCTGGAATCTTGCTTGAAGGTCTTAAAGATGTTATTTCTTAGCTCTTTTGTTATGACTATTCTTATCATTTTGTAGTTTGAGCTTTGTCCATTCCAGGGCTTCATCTATGCTGATCCATTCATCTGGATTGACGAAGTCTCTTAGCATCTGGCTCATCTGGATGGTATTGTGCATCCTTTTTATGACGTCGTCATAATTTTCCGATTTCTTTCCGAACTCTTGCAACAAGTTTCGGGTTTCCTTGGAGATAGAGATTGTGGTATTCATTATAATTGTATATAATGGTTATATTCTTTTATAGTTTTTGGTCATCACCGATGATGTTCTGGGGTGTCTCTGGACAATACAGGTTGTAGCAGTACCGGGTAATATGGTGTTGTTATATCTGGACTTCTTCTTGATGATCTTTACAGGCTTTTTGCGGCTTGTATACCACGAAATAGTAGATGGTGGCAAGGATGCCGTTGAGGAAGCCGGTGAAGAAGGAAAGGACGAATAGAAGGATCCAGAGGGTGTCGCGTCTCTTCAATGCGTCGATGAACATGACAAGCCAGAAGATATAACCCAGGATGATGAGGATGACGATGATGATGCCGAAGCTCGCAAGCCACGCGATGAGACTCATGGTTGACCTGTTTGTCTAGACAATATTTAAAGGTTGTTGCTGGACCGTCTTGTCTTATTGAACTTGATCGCGATCAAATGAAGATATCTTAGAAAACTTCTTCCCTCGATCCCTAAAGCCGGCAGGGCTGTCCGGGAACAAATGCATCTTTCCGAAGTTCACAAGACCCTTCCGGGAATCCTTGGCTAAACTCTATATTGCATTCTTGGATCGCTAGAGACCGAAACCCATAAATAATACTTAGTCTTAACCTAAGTAAAATGCCGCTCCCATCAAAGGAAGAACAGATACTGGAACTTTTCCTCAACGAGCCCAGCAAGCACTGGCACTTCAAGGACATCATAGCGACGGCGAAGATAAGCGAACCGAGCGCAAGCAAATGGCTCAGAAAGCTAGAGAAGAGACATATCATCAGGCGGTCCAAGCCCGAAGGGAAGATGCCTTACTTCCAGGCACGATGGGACCATCCTGACTATGACAGCAGGAAGAGGATCTATGCTCTGACAAAACTCCATGAGACCGGACTCCTCAATAGGCTGCAGACCCTACGCAAAGCGAAGACCGTGGTGATCTTCGGCAGCTGGTACAGAGGGGACTGGAACACGAAAAGCGATGTCGATGTCTTCATCTATGGCGATCCTGAAGGGCTTCGGTTCGGGATGCTCTGGAAAGGCCTGGGCTTCCAGGGAAAGGCGAGGGAGATCCAGGTGCATAGCTTCGGATCAAAAGAAAAGATCAGGGACATCCATTCCGGCCTGATGAAGAATGTGGTCAAGGGCTATTTCGTCAAGGGAGACATCCATGACATCGCAGAGGTGGAAACATGATAAAAGACCTTGTGGCGGTCTATGACAGCTGCGTCGCCGATGGCCATCTCTACAACATGAAGGAAGCAGACGCCGAAAGGGCGACCACCTTGCTCGAGATCGCTGAACAGGATAGCTCCACCTTGGCAGAGACCTCGCCAATCATGGAAAAGATGAAGAATTTCAGCCTCCTTTGGAGTTCACGATACGAGGTGATCAGGAAACTGGTCGATGGCATCCTGCTCCTGGAGATGATAAAGTCTGACAATCACCAGTGCCTCTATGCGTATCTCTGTCTCAAGCACGATGAATGGGAGATCGATTGGGAGACCATCGAGACCATGCGGCTCTTGCGGAACGCTGTGCATTACGAAGGAAAGCCGATCAAGGAAGAGACATGGAACGCATTCAGATTGAAATTCGACATCTATACAACGACGTTCATTTCTATTCTCAAAGATATGCTGAAGGAACTCCAACCACCCTGACATTCTTCCCTCGATCCCTGAGGCCGGCAGGGCTGTCCGGGAACAAATGCATCTTTCCGAAGTTCACAAGACCCTTCCGGGAATCCTTGGATCATCGATGGGGATGTTGCCTCTCTTTGCTGTAGAAACGCCATCTCAGGTGCGTGTCTTTCCTGATTCCTATCCTCTCAGAGGTGCCTATCTCTGGTTCCTGGCCGTCGTCGAGGATCCTGAACCTCCTTCCGAGAGGCTGGCCGTTGTCCTTCAGGGTGATGTCCAGTTTCCTGCACAGCTTCCCGGGTCCATCGCAGCCTTCTCCATCGAGCGCCCGTATCAGCACCGCTCCCGGCCCTTCATCGGTGGTGATGTTGAGGCAGTGGTACATCCCATAGACAAGATACACATAGATGTGGCCATATGTCTCGAACATGAGCCTGCTCCTCTCGGTGTACGTCCGGGCATGGCTTGCCTGGTCGTCCTTGTATGCTTCGGTCTCGACGATCCTCATCCTTATCCTGTCCACTTCCAGGAGTTTTCCTATCAACGCTTTCGCTACCTTGACCGTATCCTGCCTGAAGAATTCCCTGCCGAGCGGTTCCATGCCCGAAGAGAAAAGAGAGGACTATTAATCTTTTCCGCAGCCTCTCGAACATAAATACATAAAAATAGCTTTCCTCTCTTGACATCCTGATTTGGCGCTCGAAGAAAAGGTCTCCCACGCTTTCCACATCCCGGTCCTCGGGTTAGGATTCTCCATCGACACCCCCCTCAAGGTGTCCCATTTCGGCTTCGACTCGGTCATGGCGCTCACCGAGGACAATATCATCGAGATGATGCGGCGGTATCATGCTGAACAGCATCATAACGCGTATGTCCCCATCAGACGGAACGAGCATGATGCGCGGGCCCGACGCATCACTGCTTATCTCAACCTCATCAAAGAGCTCGCCGATGAGAACTTCGAGACCCTCCGGTCCCTCTCTTTCGATGACCCCGAGAACGACCTCAACCAGACATTCCAGCTGCTCGCCCCAGACCATCATATACGCAGGCTCTATGACCGGTTCTGCCAGGGCGAGACCGGGCTCGAACCCCTGCTGCGGAACAGCCTCCGGCAGGGGAGTCTCGATGTCAACATCATGACCAAGCTTGACCATCCCCATGCACGGGACAGGACCAAATATGCCAATGAAGCGATGGCCGCCCTCCGCGGCTTCGCGAACAGTGACCTCGAAAGCTCGATCGTCCTCTCTGCAGGGTTCAACGACCAGCTCTTCTCCTATCTCGGCGAGCTTGATGCCTTCAGACCAGGCCATGACGGCTTCAGGAAGAAAGTCATCCTCAAAGTCTCTGACTACGGGTCTGCAAGGACGCAGGCGCTGCGTCTGGCGCAGAAGGGCGTGTGGGTATCGGAATTCCGTGTCGAATCCGGACTCAATTGCGGAGGACATGCCTTCGCGAACAGGACCGGAGACCTCATCGGCCCTATCCTCGACGAATTCCAGCAATCCCGGGAGGGGCTTCATGAAATGCTCCTCGCCGAATACCGGAAGGCCATAGGCGATGCAGGGTTCAGCACCAGCAGGGCAAGGCTCACCTATCAGGGCGGCATCAAGACTCATGAAGAGCTTGCCCTGTTCAAAGAGGTCTATGGCGTCGACGGCGTCGGCATGGGCACACCGTTCCTCTTCGTCCCCGAGGTGACCAACGTCTCGCCGTATAATCTGGACCTTCTTATTGCTGCGACCAAGGATGACCTTGTCCTGAGCGAAGCATCGCCTCTGGGCGTCCCTTTCTGGATGCTCCTCGGTACCGAAGGTCTGCAGCAGCATGAAGCAAGGATAGCTGCCGGCCGGCCCGGTGTCGTCTGCACCTATGCCAAACTGCTCAGTCCCTACGGCGAAAGCTTCATGTGCGCTGCCGACAGCCGACGGATGCAGGAAGAGCTTGCCGCGCTCGCTCCGATGGCAGAGGGAGACGAGAAAGAGTACAGGACGTTCGTCGTCCTCGCGAAGAACTGCCTCTGCCCTGGACTCAGCAGGGACGTGCAGGACAAGCACGGCCTTGAGGACGGTTTCAGGGAACACGCGGCGTCGGTCGTCTGCGCAGGTCCGAGCGCTCAATACTTCCACCGGTCCTACACCCTCAAGGAGATGGTGCATCGCTTCACCGGGGAGGAACCGGGCGAGACCCTTCCCTTCACCCAGATGGACGAGATAGGCATCAACTTAAGGAAGAATGAATACGATCTGGCGAACCATCTCTTCAGGAAGAATCCAGAAAAAGAGCTGCAGGCCATCAAGAGAAGACTCGGCGGCATCCAGAGAAGCATAGACTACTATCACGAGCATATCGGACATTTCGCTCCACGCCAGGAAGAGGTCGTCGGCCAATTGCAGCAGTATCAGCAGCTGCTGGACCGCATCAGGGCAGACCATCTCCCGGCATGATATCCGGGTCATCTATACGAACATTTATAACCCGCTGCAGACTCAGGTGACGCATGGCGAACTTCTGGAGGCTTTCAGCGCTTCCGTCTATTCGTTGTGTCTGAAAATTCCAGAAAGTCGTTCTTCTAACGGGGTTCCTGTGTCTATATGATAGTCCGCCATTTGTTGGAGCTTTGGAACATTGAATCTGCTGTTTTCTGCTATCCCTTTATCGATGTTGTCCCTCTCTTTCAAATGGTCGAGTGATCCGTCTCTTGATAAGACTCTGCGTTCTCTGATCTTATCGTCGCAGTATAATGATATGAGGACGGTCTCAATATCTGCGAGGTAATTCTTCACAAAGGACCATTCTTCGGGCGATCTGAGCGCATCGATCATGAGGTCTTCCTGAGGGAACTGCTCTAGTGCTTTATCAACTACACATTTAATGAACCCGTTTGGCTCTTCCAATAATCCTTGCAACACCCATTCTCTCTTATCTATGCCTTCGGGGATTATGCTTGCCGAGTAGAATGTCGGAATGGCGTATCGCGCCTTGATTATTCTCTCAAAATAGGTCTTTCCGACGCCTGACAGTCCTGTGAGAAAATAGATGCTCCTGCTATTCTTCATTCTTCCTGCTCACCCGCGGATCCCAGAAGAAAATACGGTTGTTGTCCAGAAGATTGTTGCCCCTCACTCCAGTCTCGGTCAACCACCTGATAAATCCCATTTCTCCTACTGTGTAATGCCCTTCCAACCGGATTATCCTGTATTCTGGGGACTGGTGTT
>JAADFO010000039.1 GCA_013152815.1 Nanobdellati archaeon | reverse complement strand
TGTTTGTTACCGATCATTGGCTGTGACAGCCTTGCCGGCTCATGGTAGCCATAACGCTACAAATATATCTCTATCCTCACTAACGTGAGGTGTGCATCCTCATCCTTCCGTCAGATGCAGCTGGACAGCATTCCTGGACGCTGTATCACTGTTGTGACCCTGAATGAGCCATCATTGCGCAGGAAGAAGCTCTGCCTGTTGGCTTTCGGCGATGCTTTCCCCATAGGCTCTGATGAGTTGGGCTATGCCCCCGGCATCGTCAGCGACATGCCGTCTGGCCATGCCGTTGAAGGCAAAGGAACGTTTCAGATCCCGGGCCATGCCCAGGACGAGAGCGCTCTCTCTGCTCGTCTTGCCGAGTGCAGTCATGAATTCCCCCCTTGAACGATTGCGAATCCCGCATCCCTGTTACAATTGCGATGTACTCAAATTATTTTGCCATTGCAGCATGAATACTTTTTTCGTTCATCTGTAAGTGGTATCTTGTATTTAAACATTCTCGGTATCGGAAGTATAGACGCCATCACCAAAAATCTGGAGGATTATCGCCCAGTTACAAAAATCAAGAAAGAGAATTTTGTCGACGACAGAAGAAGAGAGAAAAGGCATGTCATCAGAAACCTGTAACGACTTTTTTCTTCATATAGATGATGTTTTTTTTGGGGAAAATCAGGTCCTGATGCCACTCCTGAGTCATCTTCGGTCCTGAAGGACAAGAACAGAAGGCACGAAAGCAAAAAAAAGGAGAAAATGTATAAACAGGAAAAGACACCGACTGCCCATGGAAGCCGACAGGAAGCTTGTGGTGCTGGCATCAGGGAACGGCTCCAATTTCCAGGCCATCATCGACCGCATCAAGGAAGGAAGCCTCGACGCAGAGGTTGCCGGGCTCATCACCGACAGGGAAGACGCAAAGGTCAGGGGACGGGCGAGGGACGCCGACATCCCGGAGTTTTTCATCAATGCAAAGGACAAGGACCGCATGACCTTTGACCGGGAACTCGCGGCCATCATCGACAGGCTCAGGCCCGGGCTCATCGTCCTGGCCGGTTTCATGAGGATACTCTCGCCCTGGTTCGTAAGAAGATACAGAGGAAGGATCATCAACATCCACCCGGCACTGCTCCCCTCTTTTCCAGGAGCCCATGCCTATGAGGACGCATGGAACGCCGGTGCAAAGGTTGCAGGATGCACTGTGCATTTTGTCGACGAGGGTGTCGATTCAGGACCCATCATCATCCAGAGGCTCAACATCCGTCGGGAGGACGATACCCTGGAATCGTTCACCAAAAGGGGGCTTTCCATCGAACACGAGACCTATCCCGAAGCCATCGGCCTGGTCCTCGACGGCCGTATCCGTCTGGAGGGTGAGCGCGTCCACATCAGCGACGAGAGAACATGACCAGGGATGTGATGGAAAGGACAGGACAGGAACGACATGAAAGCGATAGAAAAGGAAAAGGCGAAGACAAGATGAAGAACAGGGAACTTCTTTTCATCACCACCAATAAACACAAGGTCATGCAGGCGAAGGCTGTCCTCGCTCCTTTCGGCATCGGCGTGAAGGGACTGAAGCGGCCCTACGATGAAGCGTCTGATGATTCCATAGAAGAGATAGCAGCCAAGGCGGCGAAACAGCTCGCAGACAGGCTGAAGCGGCCGGTGATGGTCGAGGATACCGGCGTGTTCTTCGATGCCTATCCAGGTTTTCCAGGAGCATTCCCAAAATTCGTCTTTGCAGGCATCGGCTATGACGGACTGTTCCGTCTCCTCAGGGGAAAGGACAAGAGGGCAAGGTTCGTCTCTGCCGTCGGGTTCTGCAGGCCCCGGGAAAAAGCTCATGTGTTCAGGGGAGAGATGAAAGGCAGGATACAGCTCAGGGTGACCGGGGCAGAAAAAGACGTGCTGCCCTACGAGCGTATCTTTGTCCCGGAAGGGAAACGAAAGCCGCTCGTCGCTTTCTCCACCGACGAGAAACTTGGGTTTCTGCACCGCACCAAAGCCATGAAGAAGCTCGCCAGGTTCCTCACGCGGCCAATATGAGATCCTCTGCTTTCTTGCCGAATACATGACCGTCTGTGCCATCAATGTCAGCATTTCCGACTGAAAGGAGGACAATGATGGCTGGCCAGACATGATCGACGAGGTTCGTATGCAACGTATACGGTTCCCTTTGGTGCCAGCAACTTGTTGCTGAGCATCGTCGATGGAGTAGGGCAGGTATTCGGCATTTCTCTGCAGGATTTCATAATAGCTCTTCACGCGAAACCTTTAAAAGATGCCTGTTCTTCTGCATCATCCATGGATCGGGCGAAACAGGCATTGCTCTCTGTCTTCGACAAGAGGGGCATCGTGGAATTTGCCAAAGGGCTGAAAGAGAAGGGATGGGATATCATCTCCACCGGAGGCACTGCAAAGCTCCTCTCTGAGAACGATGTCCTGGTCAGGAAGGTCAGCGACGTGACCGGTTTTCCAGAGATCCTCGACGGCAGGGTCAAGACCCTCCATCCGAAGATCCACGGGGGCATCCTGGCGAGGAGGACACCGTCTCAGCTCAGCCAGCTTGAGGAGCAGGGCATAACGCCCATCGACCTCGTCGTGGTCAACCTTTATCCCTTCGAGCAGGTCACTGCCAAGGACCATACCTTTGACCAGGCCCTTGAGAACATCGACATCGGCGGCCCCACCATGATCAGGGCAGCGGCAAAGAACCAGGCGTCGGTCGGAGCGGTCGTGGACCCCGGAGACTACAGCATGATCCTTGAGGCGCTGGACAGGAGCGGCAGGCTGGACGACGACCTTAAGGCATCACTCGCGAGGAAGGCCTTTGCCCATACGGCACGATATGATGCCATCATCAGCAGCTATCTCGAGAGACATGCCCATACCCTGTTCCCGCCTATCTTGAATCTCACCTTCGAGAAAAAGCAGGATCTCCGCTATGGAGAGAACCCTCATCAACAGGCGGCGCTTTACCAGGAACCGGGAGGAGAGGGCATCGTCACAGCAGAGCAGCTCAACGGAAAGGCGCTCTCGTTCAACAATCTCATGGATGCCGACGCTGCCCATGGCGCCATAGCCGAGTTCGACCATCCTGCGACCGTCATCGTCAAGCACACCAATCCCTGCGGCGTGGCCATGGGAACCTCCCTTTCAGAGACCTATGCCCTGGCGCTTGCCTGCGACAGGCAATCATCATTCGGCGGCATCGTCGCGTTCAACAGGAAGCTTGATCTCACGACGGCAGAACAGATGAAGGAGATGTTCTTCGAGATCATCATCGCGCCAGACTATGAGGAGAAGGCCCTTGAGCTGCTTCGGCAGAAGAAGAACCTGAGGGTATTGCGGCTTCCTCTGCCTCTGCCAGACCACAAAAAGAAAGCGCTCCAGTATAAGCGCATAGCAGGAGGCCTGCTCGTCCAGGACGAGGACCGGAAGAGTATCCTGGAGACCGACCTCGAGACCGTGACGAAGAGCATCCCAAGCCCCGGACAGGTGGAGGACATGCTCTTCGGCTGGAAGGTTGCCAGACATGTCAAGTCCAACACCATCCTGTTCATCAAAGGAAAGAGGACCATAGGCATCGGAGCAGGCCAGATGTCAAGGATAGACGCGGCCTTCATCGCCAAGGAGAAGGCTGCGAAAGCAGGCCATGACCTCAAAGGAAGCGTCATGGTGTCTGATGCGTTCTTCCCTTTTCGGGATACGGTCGACCTGGCAGCATCGCTCGGAGTGGCTGCGATCATCCAGCCAGGAGGGTCCATACGCGATCAGGAGTCCATCGATGCCTGTGACGAGAACAGGATGGCCATGGTCTTCACCCGCACACGGGCGTTCAGGCATTAGGAAGAAAAAATGACAGAGGATCTTTTCGAGGCAGGACATTGCAAGTTCTGCGACAGCCATACGCAAAGTTATTGTGACGAATGCAACAACTGGTGCTGCGAGACCCATCGCACACGCATCAGGGTGAATGCAGACACCACCATCGACCTCTGTGAGGGATGCGCAAAGCATGCTGAGCCCGGTGCCATCATCGGAGGGGTCACCATCTCCAAGCACATGCTTCCGGAAGACTGAGTGTCGGAACATTCTCAGTTAATCTAGTATACGTTTTACCAGACCAGCAAGCGATAGTTTTTTATATCTGGAAATCGAAGATTGCAGCAGGGGGGTGGTTGGTTATCCATCATGTGGATGTGAGGCTAGTGGGTGCCTCCATGTTCCTTGATGACATCAAGGTCAAGGGAGCATGCTACACCCATCAGCAGTTCGAAAAGAGGGGCAAGAAGTTCTTCATGCGCATGAAGCGTAGAACAGTGGTGACGGTCTGAGTTCCTGTGCTCATGCTGTTTTTTCTTCTG
>JAADFO010000038.1 GCA_013152815.1 Nanobdellati archaeon | reverse complement strand
TGTTCACTTGGTCGGTCGGGTGATGTTGACTTTCCGGATGAGCACATGCGGTGTCACGCAGGGCGTTTCTGCTTCCCAGCCGATGATGGGCTGAGGGTCGTTCCCTGTCTCAGCCAGGTTCTTCATGATGTTGAGCAGGTTCTCTGAGATGCGGATGTTGCGGACGCTATGCTTGATCCGGCCGTCTTCGATGAGGAAGGCAGCATCCCGGGGGATAGTGGAGAAGTCGCCTGTGTGATAGTTCTGGAAACGGGTGTACCAGACATTGGTGATGTAGAGTCCTCGCTTCATGCTGCGCAGGAGTTCCTCGGGGCTTCGCTTTCCTGGAGAAAGGACGATATTGGTGGACTCTGGAGAGATGATGCCCGCGTTGCCTGTCGGTCTGGCCTTGAACCTGGCTGCAGTGCTGGTATTATGGAGAAAGGTCCTGAGCATGCCTTTATCGATCATCTTGGTGCGTTGGGTGGGCCGCCCTTCTTCATCGAAGGAAGAGGAATGATAGCCTCCCTTGAGAGTACCGTCATCATAGAGCGTCACTGCCTTGCCGGCTACCCGTTTTCCAAGCGTGTCATGATAAGGGCTCTGGCCAGATTCCACCGAGAAGGCGGACGCTGCGTTGCCGACATGCATGAGGATGGACGCTGCAGCAAGCGGGGTGAAGAGCACATCATAGGTGCCTGGAGGGATGTTCCTGGGTTTCCCTGCCTTGAGGGCGATGTCAGCTGCCACATCCACGATCTTCCTGAAATCGATGCCTGCCCGAAGCCTCGCGAAGCCGCCGTGATGACCGGATGCTTCCTTGTTCTTGAATGCTCGGAGGGTGAAATAGATGATCGTGCCCTTCTCCTGAACATCGACATCTGCAGAGGAGAGGATGCTGTGCTGGAAACTGCTGGTCTCAAGGACTCCTGCGGTCCTCTTGATCGATCGGCTCTTCGCATAGCGAAGCGCATCCACCACATCCTCGATGAGCGAAGGGTCCTGCCTGGCGATGAGCGGGTCATAGCCGTCCCTGATCGGCTTGTAGGTGAAGGGACCCCTGGCGATTCCGACGAACTCCTTGTTCTCAGGGGCCGTTCTCGCAAGGGCGGCGATCTTCTTGATGAGGCGTCTCGCCTTGGAGAGGGTCGGTTCGTTGAGTGCCGTGGAGACCAGACGCTTGCCGAAGTTGACGAACACGCTTATGCTGGCATGATGCCAGGTGTACGTTCCGACGATCTCAGAATTGGAGAATTTGACCTGCATATCGTCGGAGACCGTCCCGTCGATGATGACATCATCGCCTAGCTTACGAAGCTCTTTAAGGAGGTATGCCATGACTTTTTTCATCAGTTCAGCCTCAGGTTTCGTATACGGACGCTCGGACCCCCCAGGGTTACGGGTATGCCCTGCATGGGCTCGCCCTTGCCGCAGTTGCCGGGATGGTATTCAAGGTCCTTCCCGCATGCGTCGATGGAACCATAGAGCTGCGGTGTCGTTATTTCCAGGGCAGGTCCGAAGACTGCCTGGTCGGTCAGCCTGCCATCCTTGATGAGATAACATTCTGCACCCACATATTTCTGCTGGAACCGCCGGTCGTCGATGTTCCATTCGGTGAAGTTCTTCATGTAGACACCGAGCTTGATGTCCTCGAAGAGCTCGTCTTTCGCATAGGTTCCTGGCTCGATGAAGGTGTTGGACATCCTTAGCAAAGGCTCCCGGTCATAGGCAGAGGCCCTGCTGGAACCGTTGCTCTTGACGCCCATGAGGGCCGCGGTCTCCTTGTTGTGGAGAAATTCATCGATGATGCCTTTCTTGTAAAGATATTTCTTCCGGGCCTTCACTCCCTCGTCATCATAGAGGAAGTAGCCGTAGGTGTTTTCCAGGGTCGGATCATCGACCACTGAGACGGCGTCAGAACCTATCCTCGTCCCCTGCATGTCCTGGGTGATGAAGGATTCGCCGGCCTGTGCCGCTTCGCGCCCGAGGATCCTGTCCGCTTCCATCGGATGGCCGGATGCCTCGTGGGCCATGATGCCTGCTATCTGCGGACCTACCACGACGTCAAGCTTCTGGGAAGGGGCCTTTCTCCCGTCCAGGAGGTTCTTTCTCAGGGCTTCTGCCTCGCTTTGGAGAGTCTCTGCGAGGTTCCATCTCTTCACTGCCTCAAATCCTCCGACGTTGGCGTTTTCCCAGTATCGTTGGTTTGATCGTCCCCCTTCCTGGATGGTCATCATGTAGAAGAAAGAGACCCGAGGTATCTCAGAGCGGATACGTGCGCCATCAGAGGTGACCAGATACTTGCTGTGGATAGTGTCGGAGAGTTCGAAGAAAGAGGAGATCACGTTTGCCTTGGACTGCTTGAGGGCCTTGTCGATCGAGGTGAGTTCTGCAAGCTTGTCTTCGGGCGAGACATCTGCGAACGGCCGTCGTTGCCTGACCCGATAGGTCTTCTGGTATGCTTTCTCCTCTGCGAAGGATACCTTGCTCGCGAGGGGCAGTGCTGCTTTGGTCTTCCTGATGGCGTTGAGGATCCCCTCCCGGAGATGGGTCCGGGTGAGTGCGTTGGACGAGAAGAATCCCAGGGCGCCCTGGTGAAGAAACCGGACGCCCATGCCGGTGGTCTCGTCGAAGCCGGATATCTGCGGGATGCCGTTCTTCAGGAGATAGGCATCGGACTCTGCATGTTCCATCCTTGCCTCGGCATATTCGCAGCCGTTCTTCCGGGCGAAAGTGACGGCAAAGTCGGCAAGATCGGTATCCATGCATGTCTCCTCAAAGAAAGGGTATTTAAAGATATCGTTCATGAAAAAGAAATATAAGGCAGGGCGGGTCATATTCATGAATGAAAGGTAGTTATGATCTTTGGGGCCAATCGCTTGAACACTTAAAGAACTTAGAACAGGGCATCAATATAAAGAAAAGCGAGATAACCGAATCACATGAGATAGCATCCAAATTACTTGGTTGGGAGCACATCTACCTCCATCTCTCTGAGAAATGTGGCGGTGATAAAGCACTTCACGCAGCTAATGAAGACCTCTTTGATAAAATACAAGAAATCCTATTCATTCTTCAGGAAAATGATTTACAAGAGTTGGCCATTGAAAAAGAAGAAGAACATATCAAAAATTCGTTGCGAGATGGTATCCAACACAAAGATTGGCGAGCAACGAAAAAAGTCCTTATCAAGCAATCAAAGGCCCAAAAACGGTCGGTTCGTCTTGATAAGGGAACGCTTGCCATGCTTATGAAAAGATTCACTGATTTGCATAAGATCATAAATAATGTTGAAGGACCATCATCTAAGAAAGGCGTTGCTCATGTGTATCTTCTTAGAATTGATATGGTGTTCAGGACGTATGTGAAAGTGTTCCGTGATCTTTTTCAGAAGGAAAAGTTGTTAATCAAACGGTAATAAGCTGTTTCGTCGTCTTTGTGAGGATGATGGGTTTCCTGCCGACGATGAGCGTATCCTCGATCCGGATGCCGTACTTTCCGGGTTCATAGATGCCGGGTTCGATGGTGATAGCCATACCCTGCTCCAGAGAAAAATCACCCCTGCGGTTGATGGCTCTTTGCGGGTTCTCATGCACATCAAGACCGACCTGGTGGCCTAGGCCGTGGTTGAAGTTTTTGGCTTCTTTTCCTAGAGCATCACGGACGGCAAAGTCAATATCTTTGGATTTAGTGCCTGTTGTGCTCATCTTGACACCTAGCTTCTGAGATGCAAGGCAGAGTTCATATCTTGCCCGCTCTTCTTTTGTTGGTTTGCCAACATAGAGGGTCCGGGTCATATCAGAACAGTAGCCCTTATACCTCACGCCAAAGTCGATGACACAGAAACCTTTGAGAAGCTTGCTCTTCGTCGGATAGTAATGCGGGGCAGCAGCATGCTTGCCTGTTGCAACGATCGGTTCAAAAGCTGATGTCAAGCCACGACTATATGTTTCAGTAACGATGAAGGCAGCGACATCAAGTTCAGTCTTGAAGGTCTTCCAGTGCTTGATGACCTGTTTGAAGATCGCGTCGCCTTCCCCGCATGCTTTCTTGAGGTAAGCGATCTCTCTCGTGGTTTTTAGTTCTCGAAGCCTGTTGACTTCTTCACTCACATCGACAAGCTTTGCCTTTGAGATCCTACGCAAGGTCCTGATTTCAGAAAAGGAAAGATTGTCCATGTTGACGCCGATGCGTTTCGTTTTCTTGAGTACGGGTTCAATGTCTTCCCAGATGCGTTTCGTCTGTTTGACGGTTCCTGTATGTTTCTGCAAACGGGCGTTCTCAAGTTCTAATCCTTTAACAAAAGTTGTTGTCGCTTTTCCGCTCTTGCCGACAAGAAGGCAGGCAAAGTCAGAGACGGCGATGCCGGTAAGCCACTGTACCGTCTTGTCTACTTTATTGCCAGATGACGTGAGAAAGAAAGCCAGGTCTAGCTTCTGTCGACAGAGCCATCGTGAGAATTCTGAAAGTCGCATTCTATCTCAGTATCTTATTCATTAGCTCATCTATCGGCTTATTTATCTCGTCACATTGAATTTTTTGACCTGTTCGAGGAGCTCCTTCGCTTTCTTGTCCTTCTCGAAATGCTCCCGCACCGGCTGCAGGAGCTCGTTGAGCTTCTTGGCCACCGC
>JAADFO010000037.1 GCA_013152815.1 Nanobdellati archaeon | reverse complement strand
GGTCTTCGAGTCGATCTCAGGAACCCTGCCTCCGACGAACTTGTCGGTCATCCCGCGCTCGAACTTGATGCCGAAGGGGTCCTCGATCTTCCTGTTCTCATAGTCGATATAATCCCCTGTCCTCACATAGACCCTTTTCCCTTCCTGATTGGTCCCCCAGTAGTCCTTCTTTGCCCTGAGCCATATCGGCTGGGCCACCATCCTGTCCATCTGCACCTGCTGGAAGGCCTGGCCGGTCCGGTCATCCACCAGGAGAAACTGCGCTTTTTGCTCTTCCTGGGGATGCCGTTTGAACATGAATCGTCCTGACTCATCACGTGAAAGGTTCTTCTGCACCTGGCCCTTCTGGTCCATCCAGACACCCTCAGGATAGATGTGGGTCAGGGGCCTCTCGAACTCCCCGACGTGCAGGACAACAGATCCTCCGTCGGCCACGTCCCTGGCGAAGTCGATGGCCCGTATCATCTCGCCAAGAGCCATGCCCCCTCTGGCAAGGGACATGTTCCCCTGCTGGTCCGCTCCGGTGACGCCCATGATGGAGAAAGATGCGTGGGTGGTGAAGCCCACCTCGTTTATCTTCGAGACCTCTCTCAATGCCTGACGCTGGTCTTCTCCGTACATGCCAGGGGTCTGGGATTGTCTGTTGCCTGATCCTGCACCGGCGAACTGGATCTCCAGCTGCTGGGCTCCTGCCCTGATCTTTGCCTGTACGCCTTCCACGTTGGCAGCAGCTATCCCCATGGGGACAGACATGCCGATATCCTTGATCCCTAACCCCTCAGGACCGACTGAAGAAGACTCAGGAGGGTCATTCAAAGGCATCGGACCCTCATCCACTCCAAGAGGGCTTGTCGAGTCGAAGTTCCTGTCCATGGGCGTGTAATAGCCGCTGCTTCCGGTGTCGAATTCCATGTTCTCTCCTGATGAGTGCTCCTGCGGATGATAGTCCTGGCTTTAGCTAGAGTATACCTATAACTATACTGATATATAAATATTTGTACATGAGACAGAAGACAGCGCGCCAAAGACCAGTTAAGAAGGAAAAAGAAGGTCTCCTGGTCTTCCAGGCAAGACAGAGACAAAAGCCGGAAGACCCGGGGCATCCCGGAAGATGGACCAGCTCCACAGGCTCATCCTTTGGTGTATTTCCTGATCTGTTCTATGACACCCACGGATGCGGTGCTGTCCTCGACCGCTTTCTTGCTCTGGAGCGTGTAGTGGCTGGGGTTGATATGGGTCTCGATGCGGTCGGCCTGCATGGCCGTCACGATGGTGCGGTAGAACCCTTCCTCAGAAAGCCCTTCGAATGCCCGGCCATAGTCCATGAAGAAGTCCTCTCCTTCTACCTGTTCGACCTCTGCCCGCGCTTCCAGTTCATCACCTTCCGGAAGGAAGAGCTTGGAGATGTCCACTGGTTCGGGCATCGGGACAGACACCTGGGCAGTTGCCTGGTCCCGGTCCATCTGCTGCTCTGCCTCTTCCTGGAGCGCCTTCGCCTCCTCTAGCTCTTTCCTCCGTTCTTCCTGGATGCGACGCAGCGCCTCGACCCGGTCAGGCAGGGGCAGCGATTCGATCTTTTCTTTGTCGAGCATGGACCCTTATGAATGCAGCAGGATATTTAATGGTGCTGGTCAATGGACGCAAAAGACAGGAAAAAAGGAAGAGAGAAAAAGAAGAAAAAAAGAGGACAAGAAAAGGACGAAAAGAACAGCGGGCAGTCTTTCAGTCCCAGTAGAGCATTCCGTGGTCTTTCTTGAAGTCGTTGTAGACCTGATATGCGCTCTTCTTGGCGTAGGCCTCTGCGATCTTCTTCTCCTTCCCGAGGGCATAACGCTTCTTCCTGTCGGGACGCGCATCGCCGTCTGCCGAAGCCCCGGCACCATGGGGCAGGAGAGAGCCGAACAGCTCCCCCAATCCCTTGAAGACGCCGATGAAGGGTTCGGCGGCGCCGGAAGCCACGCCGGGACGTCGCTGCTGGACGACAGGCCTGTTCGGACTGGCCACCTTGTCGAAGGTCTCGCCGGCCTCCTTCAGATAGTCTTCCAGCTCACCTCCCAGAGCCTCCATGGCTGCCTGTACACTGCCATCGATGTGCATCATCAGTTCCATGTCCTCCTTCTCCTTCATCTTCAGGTATTGCTTGACATCGTTCTTTGTCCACGCATAGGCACGGATGCCGATGTCGATGCGCCCGAGATGGGACGGTCCCTTGTGGTATCCCTCCTGCTGGAAGGTCATGGAAGGCCTTGTGCGGTAGGCGAAGGTCAGGAGCAGGACGCTGTGCACGTCATGGTTGGTGTGCGGTGCCTCGTCATGGACCAGATGCATGGGAAGCTTCTTCGCGAGGATCTCTATCTCGATCAATGCCCCTTCGAAGGCGTTGATCAGGTCAGGGGATGACGCCTTGTCGGCCATCTTCAGACGCTGGATGTTCTTGAGATAAGGCTTGACCCAGGACATGTACATGTGGATGATGTCGTAGTGCTGGCGGAGATACTTCAGGGTGAACTTCCTCCGGGTATTCAGCTCTTTATAGGTCGACTGTTTCCATTCGAGGAAGCTGCGAAGTTTGCGCTTCAGCACCTCCCGCACTTTCCTGTTGAACTCCACCTTGTTGTCGACGAGATCGTCGACGCTCCGGGCATTCTGGGGATGGACCGAGAAGAAGAGGTCGGGGAGGGTGATGAACTGCAGTTCCCGGGCCATGCCGTAGACCGACGCAGGGTTCTTCGCTCCCTGCTCCACCAGGTCTATCCAGATGCCCTTGAGGGTGATCTCGGCACTGCCCGATGAACGGGAACCAGACCAGGAATCCCTGTAGTAGCGCAGCCGCTCATCGATGATACGAAGTTCTCTCACGAGCTGGAACAGCTCCTTCACCATCTTCCCGATGGTGGCCAGGAACTGGCTCACCTTGTCCTGCTGGATGCTCAGCCGCTGGGAAGCCGCTCCGAAGAACGAGCTCTGCTCCGAGGCAGAGAACAGGTCGGTGATCTTCTCCAGGGTCGGATAGCCGGCGTTCTGCCGTAGATGGTTGACCATCCAGAAATAGGCCTCTTCGATGGACTGGTTGAAGGCCTCCATGCTCAGCCGGTAGGTCCGCACCGAAGAAGGGAACCCGGTCTTGCCCATGGTCCAGTCACCCTGCTCGGTGGCTGCGACCTCTATCTCTTCCTCTGAGAACCCGTAGTCCTTGAGGAGCTCTGAAGAAGCCATGGGTATCCATGCGGAAAATCCGTTTAAATACTTTACTGTTTATCCCCTATCGTGACGCAGGAGCAGGAGCATCGGATAGGGGTGTGTGTTGTTCCTCTCCTTTGGGTCGGATGATGGTGAAGACCCTGCCGACATGGAGGACCAGGAGGGCGGGCGTCCTGGTGAGGACCTCCTGGATGTAGGCCTTGGTCTGGAGAGGAAGCGCATCATCGGAGAAGGCGCTCTGCAGGAGCCGTATCTTGAGGATGCCTCTCTTCTTGAGCTGCTTCCTGATCTCAAGGACGGTCTGTTCGGTGATGCCTTTCTTGCCGATCTGCAGTCCGACAGGAAGTGCCTGGGCCTCTGCTCTCGATGCCTTGATGGAAGGATCCATGGTGATGGAGAAAAAGAGGTCTCAGGTCATATTAAAATGTAGCGGGAAGAGGTTGCAGGGAGAAAGATACGCCTGGCCGTGCAGCAGGGGTCCTAGGGCGGATGCGCGGTCGACGGATGGCCCCAGCGGGGATGGTCATGGCCGTATCGCTTCCGTTCCTTCAGCTCGTCGATATGCTGCATCTTGTTGGCGAGGATCTTGCTGATGTCAGAGGCAGTATCCTCGATGATCATGGAGACATGGTCGCCGCCGAGATAGTGAGGCAGGATCACATAGTCTGCGCCGTGGTCGTAGAAGAGCAGCGCCTCGTCCAGGTTGGTGGCCGTGACGAAGATGATGGTCCGATGGGAGCGGTTCTTGACATAGTCCACCACCAGGTTGTTGTCTCCCGGGTCAGGGACCGTGCTGATGACCAGCTCCACCTTCTTGAAGTTGATCTTCTTGAGGATCTCCATGTTCGCGACGTCACCGTAGATGCAGGGGATCTTCTCTTTCTGGAGGCGCTTGATGAGGTCGGGGTTGTAGTCGATGACCAGGAATTTCTTCTCCATCTGGCGGAGCTTCTTGGCGATGGAATAAGCGATCCGGTTGTAGCCGATGAGGATGGCCTCGTAGTCCTGCTCCACGCCGTCATAGACCGGCTCGTGCTTCATCGGAGAGAGCCTGTCCAGCCAGCGGAGATAGGGCTGGAAGAACCGGTAGAGCTGGTTGTCGAACTTGATGAAGTAGGAGGTCATGGTGATGGTGATGGTCGCGAGGATGACGGTCATGGAGAACAATCCTCCAGAGATGTGACCCTTGACATATCCCTGGGCGACGATGATGAGCATGAACTCAGAGACCTGGGCGAGGTTGATGCCGGTGAGGAAAGCTGTGCGTGCCGTGAACCCGAAGAGTGCCTGGAGGAGCATGATGAGCAGCGGCTTGATGATGATGACCACGAAGGTGAGCACGACGAGAGGGATGAGGTAGGCATGGAGCGAGCGGGGAATGATCTCCATCCCCAGGGTGACGAAGAAGATGGTCGCAAAGAAGTCCCGCAGGGGCATGACCTTGGAGATGATCTCGAAATGATAGGGCAGGTTGGAGAGCGCGACGCCTGCCATGAACGAGCCGATGACGATGGAAAGGCCCAGGCTCCCTGCCAGGAGGACGAAGGCGAAGCAGACGGTCAGGGACATGAGGAAGAGCATCTCGGTGCTCTTGGCGGCGAGACCGAAGAGCGAGTTGAAGACATATTTGCCGAGGAGGATTGCGAGGATGACGACGAAGAGCCCCTTTGCCAGGGCACCGATGATGATCCAGCCGGTGAAATGGTCGATGCTCAGGACGCTGATGGCCAGGACGGCGAAGAGGTCCTCGATCAACAGGATGCCGATGATGATGCGGCCATGGAGGGTGTCCAGCTCTTCCTTGTCAGATATCATCTTGATGACCACGAGCGTCGAGGAGAAGGAGACCATCAGGGCAAAATAGACGGATTGGAGAAGATTGCTTCCATCGATGATATGGAATGCTCCCAGCAGGTTGCCGATGATGAGACCGATGAAGAACATGAGGCTTATCTGGATGACCCCGGAGAGCGAGACGCTGAACGAGATGTCCTTGAGCTTCCGCATGTCCAGTTCCATGCCGACGATGAAAAGGAGGAACGCTATCCCTATCTCAGAAAGCAGGGCGATGGTCTGGGTGTCTTCGACTATCTTCAGCCCGACAGGGCCGAGGATGATGCCCGCAAGGATGTAGGAAGGGATCAGCGGCTGCCTGAAGAGCCGCGCTATGAAACCTATGAGCGTGGCGATGATGATGATGCTGCCTATATCAAAAAGTATGTTCCCCAATCAGACACCTCTTTTTCTGTTTTCGATGATCGTTTCGATGGTCGTCTACAGGTGCATTTCTGAAGTCTGTCATATTTAAATGTTTGGCTCTGTCGGGCGCTGTAGATTGCGCGTCAACAGACCATGACCCTGTGCAGGACCGGAACGACGGAAACAGAGTCCCTGCTGTGGCCGGATCCCGATGCCGGCCACGCGCCAGCGTGACTTTCCACAGAGCCGGACACGATCGTCTCTCCGTGAGGTCTTCTTGAGCGCAACAGAGCGTTTTGTTCTCCTGCCCCTGCTTTCAGAGAGAAGGCCCTGATGCGTGCAGGGGGGTTTCAGACCAGAATCACCGAAACATATATAAGAAAGATTCTCCAGAAATGTCAACATCCTATATATTATATATGTTGCATGTTAAGCACAGACCCCCTGCCCAGGATCATCAGCAAGGAAGCATGGGGCAAGAAGAGGTGAAAGGATGGCAGAAGACAAGAATTCATTCTATGTTCTGGTTCTGGTGGCAGTTGTTGCTATCGTTGGCGTCATCGGGCTGTTCTTCAGCATGAGCATCAGCGGCCAGGCCGGAAGGTTCGGCATGAATAGCGGTTCAGGCGGAGGGTTCGACATGTCCCAATTCCAGAACTTCGACCAGAACCAGTTCAGGAACATGGACCGGAGCCAGTTCCAGAACATGGACATGTCCCAGTTCAAGAACGGGAATTTCCAGAACAGCAGGAACGGTAACGGCATGGGCCTTAACCTGAGAGACTATCTCCAGCCCACCACCGACTGCATCAAGGCAAAGGCGGACGGCATCATCTCGTCCTGCGTGAGCTCCTGCTCCCAGAACGACCGGGAACAGCGAAGGGCGTGCCTTGACCAGTGCAAAGCATCCTTCCAGGACGAGGCGAAGGACTGCATCAACCAGTATGGCCCTGACCCTGCAAAGGAATGTGTGAGCCACTGCACAGGGCAGCCGGACGAGAAGTCATGCGCCAAGGACTGTATGAAGACCAACTACATCGATCCTGCGAAGAGCTGTGTCTCAGACTGCAAGTCTGCTGCCGAAGCGAGCCAGGATGTGGACGGCTTCAAGGCCTGCGCCCAGAACTGCATCAGTGGTTATCTGAGCTGAGGATTCTTTCTTTTTTTTCTTCTTTTTCTTTTGGCGGTATGGTCCTGCCTAGAAACCTAGAAAGCGTGCGCATCATTGGATGTATGCTTTTCCTCTGCGATCGTTGGCTATCCTCAAATAGTAGCCCGTGTGGCCATCGGTGCCCGGAGTGAAGCCCGCAGTCTTCAGGAAGTCCTCGACCAATCCATCGATGAGCGGATCATGGCCGTTGCCTTTGAACCTGCTGACCTTCTCCTCCACTGTCTCCGCAGAAAGATAGTCACACCCAGGGACATGATATATGTCATGGATCAAAGAACGGAGCGTCCTGATGACTTTGTCCTCAAGTTCCATGGAAAAGGATGAAATATTTTTCATTTATATGTATTTCTAGACAGCTCTACTAGGCTGCTCTGACGATGTGCTGTGGCAAGACATTAAAAAACATTAAATAAGAGAAAGCATGATGAAGCTTGCATGAGGATCGTGAGACTCAGGAAGGTCCATGTGGATGCTGCGGCAGCCGTCCTCGACAGGACCTATTTCCATGACCTTGAGAAGGCGAGAGCATGGATACGGGCCGAGCCAAGCAAGAAGAGACCTCTGAGGTGGTTGGTGGCCCTGAAAGGGGATGAAGTGGTCGGCCTGCTGGGATATCAGCAGGACTATTCTCACCATGCCAATTATGTCTCTGACCTGGCTGTCAAGAAGGGCCACCGGAGAGAAGGCACAGGGACTGCCTTGCTCAGAAGGTTCGTCGAGGAATGCCGAAAAGAACAACCCACGAAGCAGAGGTATTGCCTCAGCAGCACACAGGTGAGCAACAGGGCAAGCATCCGCCTCCATCAGGAATCCGGCTTCAAAGAGATGGGGATTCTGAAAGGCCTTCATTATGGCCAGGATGAGATGTTCTTCGGCTACCGGCTCTGAAGGGTAAAGGGATGATGACGCACTTGCCGAGGACAGCCGTTCAATAGTTCAATAAGCTAGCGGTTCAATAAGCAATAAGATAACAGAATAGTTCAATAGTCAAATTCGCTTTCAGGCAGGTTCTTGTCTATGATGTACGTGATTATCTTGGCGAGACCCACGGCCAGGAGTATCGAGGAGATGATGAGCAGCCAGTAAAAGGCGTTCAGGGGGACCACATGGAAGAATGAGTCCAGGGGAGTGTAGATGATGATGACCTGGAAGACCACAGGAATGAAGATCGCCCAGTTCACATAGCGGTTGGAGAAGACAGCGACCTTCTCATCAAACCGGATGGCGGCGATCCTGACGAAGTGGGACATGACGAGCCAGGTGAACGACAGGGTCTGGGCAAGACGCAGGTCGTCGGTCAGGATATAGGTGATATAGAAGAGTAGGAACATGATGATGACCTTCTTCAGGCCGATGAAGATCGTGAGGAGGGTGATGCGCTTGTTGATGAGCCTCTCGTCCTTTCCGTTGGGTTTGCGGCTCATGATGTTCTTGTGGGGCGGGTCTGAACCGAGCGCCATCGCCGGTGCGATATCAGTGACGAAATTCACCCAGAGCAATTGGATGGCGAGGAAGGGCATGACCCCGAACATGGAACCCAGGAAGACCACGAACACTTCAGCAAGGTTCGCGGTCAGGAGGTAATTGATGACCTTCCGTATGTTCGAGAAGATGGTGCGGCCTTCCTTTATCCCCTTGACGACCGACGAGAGGTTGTCGTCCAACAGGATGAGGTCTGCGGCCTCCTTGGCGATGTCCGTGCCACGCTCGCCCATGGCGATGCCGACCTCTGCTTTCTTCAGTGCGGGCACGTCATTGACCCCATCGCCGGTGATGGCTACCCTTCGTCCGTTCTCCTGGAGAGCATTGACTATCCGTAGCTTGTAGGCCGGGGACATGCGTGAGAAGATGTTACAGGATTCCACGGTCTTCTTGAGCTCTCCGGCAGAGAGGTCTTTCAGCTCGTCCCAGTTGACCGCCTTCACATTACGGAAGCCGCATTCCTTGGCGATGGCGATGGCCGTATGGCGGTTGTCGCCGGTGATCATCTTCAGGTCGATGCCTGCCCGGTAGATGGTCCTGATGGTCTCCTGGACGTTCTTCTTGGGCTGGTCATAGATGCCTACAAAACCGATGAACACGTGCTTCCTTTTCTTAGCAGCCGTCTTTTTTCCGAGATGCTGGAAAGAGAAGGCGATGTTCCGCAAAGAGTCTGCAGAGAAGGCCTTCAGCTCGGAGAGCACCTTCTTCTTGTCTCTGTCGGTGAGCTTCCTTATGGTTCCCTGGACCAATATCCTGTCGCAGTCGTGGAGGATGATCTCGGGCGCCCCTTTCCTGTACATCAGCCGCTCACCCTTGATACGGGCGATGGAACTCGCATATTTCCTGTCTGAGGAGAAAGGCTCCCTGTCGTCGACCGGAGCGCTCTTCTGGAGCTTGAGGATGTCGACCCCTGCATCATTGAAGAAGTCGATGAGGGAGATGTCCTCTGAACCGCCCTGGAACCCCTTGTCGGTGTTCTTGGCCTCGTTCGCGAGGAGCGAGGAGTTCCGGAAATGGGTGAACGTCTCCCGGGAGATGCTCTTGACCGTGGCGCAGGTCTTCATGTCGAAGAAGAGCTTCTTGACCTCCATCCTGTTCTGGGTCAGGGTCCCGGTCTTGTCGGTGCAGATGACATCCACACTGCCCAGCGTCTCGAGGAGGGATTTGCGCTTGACGAGCACCTTGTTCCTGGCGAGCTTCAACGACCCTATGGCCAATGAGAAGGTCACGATGGCAGGCAACCCTTCAGGGATGGAGCCGATGACCAGCGCAGAGCCTATCATGAAAACAGATATCCAATGCTGGTCTTTCATGAAGAAGATGGCCAGGACGATGATGATGAGGGCGAGGGCGACGAAGGTGATCTTCTTGCTGGCCGTGTCCACCTCTTCGATGAACGGGGAGGACTGCTCGATCTCCAGAGACTTCGCGATCACCCCCACTTCGGTCTCTTTGCCGATGGCAGTGACGACACAAAGCGCTGTGCCGCCCACCACGTAGGAGTTCATGAAGACGAGGTTCTTCCGTTCGGCGAGGGAGACTTCCCGGGGGATGGGCTGCGTGTCCTTGAGCACGTGCTTGCTCTCTCCGGTGAGCATGGACTCGTCCACCCGGAATTCATTGCTCTCAAGGATGCGGCAGTCGGCAGGGATCTTGTTCCCTTCCTCCAGAAGGACGATGTCTCCCACCACAAGGTCCTCCGAAGAGACCTTCTGCTTCCCGCCGCCACGTATCACCATGGCCTCGTTGCGCATCATCGATTCGAGCAGCTGGGCGGTCTTCTCGGACTTGTATTCCTGGTAGGCCCCGACAAGGACATTGACGATGATGATGACCGAGATGATGATGCCGTCGATGATCTGCTCCTGCCGCCGGAAGGCGAAGCCTGCGAAGAAGGCGAAGCCGGCGATGAAGATCAGGAGCCAGGCAAGATAGTTCTTGAACTGGTCGACGAGGAGTCTCGCAAAGGAGATGTCGTGTCTGATGGTGAGGATGTTCTTTCCGAACCGCTGCCGCTGGAGAAGCACCTCTCGCGGGGAGAGCCCGTGGAGGGACGAGCGGAGCCTGGCGAGCACCTTCTCTTTGGTCATGCGATAATAGTCCACTGGTCATCCCTCTTTTTTCATGGTGAATGCATAGCAACAGCATGGCAAATGATTCCGCCGGTATATAAATGATTCTTTTTTTTCGACGGTTTCAGGGTCCTCCCTGGCCCGTCGGTGTCCTCATCCCTCGCGGATCACTCATTCATCGCAGATCAGTTCGCTCTCGCAGAGGTCCTTCTGTTCTGTCTGCAGGGTCGTGTGGGTGATGCCGTGCTTTCTCTTGAGCATGCTGTTGACTGCCAGGATCAGGGCGTCGGCAGTCCTGCGAGAGCCATGGCCGCGGGAGATGCAGATATGACAGGCGAGGAAGGTGTCGTTGGAGTTGATGGCCCAGACATGCAGGTGGTGGACCCCTCCGACACCCTTGACCTGTTTGATGTCATGGCAGATGCGCTCCATGTCCAGATCATCTGGAACCCCTTCCATGAAGATATGGGTCGCTTTCTTGATGATCTCGAAGCCGGAGAAGAATATCATCAGGGAGATGATGATGCTGGTGAGAAGGTCGAGGACATACCATCCGGTGAAGAAGATGAGCACAGCGGTGACGATGACCCCGACAGACGAGAGGGTGTCGTAGAACAGATGGAGGTAGGCCGCTTTCATGTTCAGGGAATCATCTTTTCCCTTCCGCAGGAGAAGGATGGAGAACAGGTTTCCCAGAAGGCCGATGACCGCGATGGACAGCATCAGCCCGATGGCGATGGGCTCCTGCCGGGAGAACCGGTGAAGGGCCTCGTAGATGATGTAGATGCTTATCCCCCAGAGGGAAAGCGCATTGAAGAGCGAGGTGAAGATCTCCACCCGTTTGAAGCCGAAACTGTGCTTCCTGGTCGCCTTGACGCCGGATACCTTCTCACCGACGTAGCCGATGGACAGGGCGAGGACGTCGGTCAGGTTGTGGCCTGCATCAGATGTCAGGGCGAGGCTTCCTGACATGATGCCGCCGATATATTCCGTGACCGTGATGATGATGTTCAGGATGATGGTCCAGCCCATCTTTTTTCCGTGGTCATGCATGGTGTTTTCTCCTTGTCCCGGCATCGGATGATCAGGAAGATCCTGATTCGTGCGAGTAACAACACCGGCCCTATAAATCTTTGGAATCCCTTCAGTTCATAGTATCTCTTCCTTCCGTAGTATTCTCCTGTCCATCTCGCCTTGAGCAGGGGTGCGTCGATTCTTTTCATATCAACGACAAATCAATACAATGGATAAATAGATATTGACACATAAATCTTTCGTCGGAAGCGACAGGGATGAAAAGAGGGTCAAGAACGAAGCGAAGACACAAAGACATCGAAGACATCGAAGACACAAAGACACAAAGACACAAAGACACAAAGACATATAAGCTGGAGATGCTCCTGGAGACATATCATGCGGTTCTTCAGCGAAAAGGAATACCTGCAGTTCTTCCGTCACAGGACCAAGATCCATTCGCTCGTACGGTTCTCGTTCCTGGTGCTCATCATCATCGGTTATGGGGCTTTCATCTCGAGGAAGTTCGGGGCAGGCCAGGGACTCTTCATCACCGCATTGACCTGGTCGTTCTTCGTCTTCTGCACGCCCATCGCCGATGCAGGGTTCCTGCTGGATTTCCCGGTACGTCTCCTGACCCATGTAAAGATGATCTTCTCAGAGATGGGGGTCTGGACCCTGGCGTTCAGCCTCAATGTCTTCACCCTGCTCGTCCATCCGGAGATCTACCAGAAGACCGTCCTGCTCCGGCTGTTCTACCACATCATCTCCCAGCCCTGGCCCTGCTGGACCATCATCCTCATCTCTGTCGCGGGGACCTTCCTGTCCATCTATTTCGGGGACGAGCTCATCGACGTGGCTGAACACAAGGACAGGGTGAAATACCACCGGCATCTGGGCAAGTACCAGGTCCTCATCTTCATCTTTCTCATCATCTTCGCCATCATCCTCTACGATTTTCTGCTGAAGAACATGGGCATGACCATCCCGCTGTGATGCGGCTCGGGAGGGCCACCGGGACGGAAGCAGAGGAAAAAGTTAGCCATGACTAATATTTGACAAGATTTATATAGAGAAGCTTGCGGTCTGCTTCCATGGAGCGACGGTCGAGAGAGGATTATCTGCGGGTCATCCATGCCTGCGAAAAGGAACTTATCGACCCGTCGAAGGGTGTCCAGCCGGCCGGCGTCGCGAAGGCCCTACGCATATCGAGACCCAGCGTCTCGGCGATGACCAGGAAGCTCGTCGATGAAGGCTATGTCCGGGCAAGACCCTACGGCAACATCTTCTTCACTGCCAAAGGCAGGAAGGAAGCGGCACGCATCGTCGAGAAGTACCAGACCATCGGAGCGTTTCTCACAAAGGTCTTGAAGTATGGTCCTGCCCGGGCACATGAGGAGGCCCACCGGCTTGAGCACGCGTTCTCTAGAGAATCCGTCAAGAGGTTACAACGTCTCATCAGACCTGCACGCCAGGTCCGGCAGGACAGGAGGGACCTCTGATGAGAAAGACGCTGGCAGAGCTCGGCAAGAAGGAATCAGGCAGGATACTGAGAGTCACCTGCGAAGGCAGGATCAAGCGACGCCTGCTGGACATGGGTCTTGTCAAGGGCACGCTGCTGGAGGTCCAGCAGATCGCCCCGCTGGGAGACCCCATCGAGATCAAGGTCAAGGGGTATCTGCTGTCGCTCAGGAAGAAGGAGGCAGGAGGCATCGAGGTGGAAATCCCATGATGCCTCTGAGCATGTGTTCTGCAGGCGATGAAGTGGAAGTGGGAGACGTGCTCTGCGGCCAGAACGTCAAGAAGAGGCTCCACGATCTCGGCATCTATGACCGGACCCGCATCGAAGTCATCAGGAACGATGTCTCCGGTCCGTTGCTCGTCAGGGTGAAGGACACCAAACTCGCACTGGGAAGGGGACAGGCAGACAAGATCCTCGTGAAAGAGAGGACCGGTCAGAAACCCGATGACAGGACGGGGCGTGAGGACGGATGATACGGGTCGCCCTCATCGGGAACCCGAACTGCGGAAAGACGACCCTGTTCAACAACCTCACCGGCCTTCACCAGCACGTCGGCAACTGGCCGGGGAAGACCGTCGAGAAGAAGGAAGGCATCTGCGGCCACGGAACAGAGAGGCTCAGCATCATCGACCTGCCTGGAACCTATAGCCTTACCGCCTATTCTACCGAAGAGATCATAACACGGGACTATCTCGTGGAGGAACGTCCTGATGTGGTCGTCCATGTTGTGGACGCGGCCAATCTTGAAAGGAACCTCTACCTGACCGTGCAGACCATCGAACTGGGAGCCAACATCATCATCGCTCTCAACATGAACCGGTATGCACAGAAGAAAGGGCTGAAGATAGATGAGAAAGGGCTCGCCGAGCTTCTTGGCGTACCGGTCTGCAGGATCGAGGCGGTGGACAGGACCGGGAGAGAGAAGCTGCTCGATGCCATCATCGATGCGGGCAGGACCAGGAAGAACCACCACAACAAGGTACGGTACAATGAGGAGATCGAGGATCACCTGATCCAGCTGGAGCAGGAGGTGTCCCGCTGCAGGGAACCCCAGGTAGGAGGGAATGCACGATGGATCGCTCTCAAGCTCCTGGAAGAGGACAGGCAGGTCATCGAGAAGGTGAGCACCTGGAAGAAGGGAAAGGAGATCCTCAGGAGGAAGAAAGCCATACAGCAGCATCTGCAGGAGGTGTTCGGAGAGGATGTGGATGCGGCCATCGCCGATGCGCGATATGGCGTCATCGCCGGGCTCATCAAGGAGACGGTGAGACGACCCAAGATAGACAGGATCACGCGGACAGACTATATAGATAGGGTGGTCACCAACCGATACGTCGGCATCCCGCTCTTCCTTATCATCATGTACCTGATGTTCCAGGCCACCTTCACCTTGGCGGTTCCCTTCACCGACCTGATCAGCAGGTTCTTCAGCATGCTCGGCACCCTGGCTTCCCAGGGCATCCTCCTGGTGGACGGTCCCCGATGGTTGGGCTCCCTCCTGGTCGACGGGATCATCGGCGGTGTAGGCTCGGTACTGATCTTCCTCCCGAACATCCTGCTGCTCTTCTTCATCATCGCGCTCCTGGAGGATTCGGGGTATATGGCGAGGGCCGCGTTCATCATGGACAAGCTGATGCAGCGGATAGGGCTCCATGGCAAGTCGTTCATCCCGCTCATCCTGGGTTTCGGCTGCAACGTGCCGGCCATCATGGCCACACGCACCCTGAAGAACCGCAAGGACCGCATCCTGACCATCCTCATCAATCCGCTCATGTCCTGCAGCGCCCGGCTCATGGTCTACGTGCTCTTCGTAGGCGCCTTCTTCGAGAAAGACCAGGGCATCATCATCTTCTCGCTCTATCTGCTGGGCATCCTGATGGCCATCGCCATCGGCCTGCTCTTCAAGAGGACCCTCTTCAGGGGCGAGACCTCTCCGTTCATCATGGAGCTTCCTCCCTACCGGCTGCCGACCCTGAAAGGGATGCTCATCCACATGTGGGAGCGGAGCAGGCTGTTCATCACCAAGGCAGGCACCATCATCTTCTCTGCGGTATTGGTCATCTGGTTCCTGGGCAACATACCGTTCGGGGTTCCCTACGCCTCGGAACAGAGCATCATCGGCATCATCGGCAGGTTCATAGCTCCGCTCTTCGCGCCCCTGGGATTCGGGACCTGGCAGGCATCGGTCTCATTGCTCTTCGGCATCCTTGCGAAGGAGGTGGTCGTCGGCACCATGGGAACGCTCTACGGCGTGGCTGAGGCAGGGCTCGGGACGGTCCTGAAGACCACCTTCACGCCGCTCACCGCCTATGTGTTCATGGTGTTCACCCTGCTCTACATCCCCTGCGTCGCTACGCTTTCGGCCATCAGAAGAGAGACCAACTCCTGGCGGTGGATGTGGTTCTCGGTATTCTATCTGACGGCCCTGGCCTGGACCGTGTCCTTCATCATCTACCAAGGAGGTCTTCTGCTCGGGTTGGGATAGGATCGGTCAGGACCATGAGAAAACAGGAAAGAGAGGGGCGGTGATGAGACCATGACATCGATGATCCTTTTCTACATGACCGGCATGGCCATCATGTATGTGTTCTACAGGACCGTGAAGCATCTCTTCTGCGGGACAGGAGCATGTCCTGCCTGTCCTGCGAAGCGTGTCTGCGGCAGAGGCCAGGACAAGGACAGGCAAGAGAGGAACCGTCGACAGGACAACAAGAAACCATCGATGACACAACAACCCGCAGGACAAAAGCCACAAAATGACCATAAAGCGGACAGGAGAGAACAGGACAGAAAAAGAAAGGCGGCGGGAAGTGGGACTGCTGGGATTTGAACCCAGGAGTTGGGTTGACTCCCGCCAGGTCAATCACCCACGTGACTGAAGATATCAGTTCTTCAGCGTGGTGCTCTCCCAGTCTGAGCTACAGTCCCGAAGAGACGGAAAGAGAAAAAAGTGGCATCAGACCATTTATAAATATGCCGGTCTAGATGCGCTCTTCCTCTATGCCGCTCGTGTCGGGCGATGCTGCAGGCTCTTCCGGAGCTGCTCCAGGATCCTCGGCAGGAGTCTCTGCCGGGGCTTCGGATGGCGATGCCGGACCGTCGGCAGCAGGGGCTCCTGAAGAGAGCACTTCGAGCGTCCCGAACCTGCCGGTGGAAAGCTGCATCTCTCCCTGATATTCGCTCACCCAGCCGTTGGTTATCCTTATCCTGTCGCCCACGTTGACCTTGTCCACATCATCGTTCCAGAGAGACAGGGTGATCTGGCCGGTGTCGTCCTTCGCTTTGGCATTGCAGACCTTTCCGCTGTTGCCGAACTTCTGGAACTCCCGGGGCTCCCCCTTCTCGATGATGTCCACTTCGATGTTCACTTTGCCTGTTCTCGGTTGCAGATCCTTCACTGCCATATGCTTTACCTCTCAAGTTGTTTTTTCAGTTCGTCGGCCAATGCGGCCATCTTGACCCTGGTCTGTTTGGTGGTCTCCCTGTCGCGCACCGTGACCATGCCATCTTCCAGAGAATCGAAATCAAAGGTGACGCAGAGGGGGATGCCCAGTTCGTCTGCCCGTGCATAGCGCCTTCCGATGCTGCCTGACCGGTCGAAGACAGCCGAGAAAGGACCGTTGAGCTTCCTGAAGACCTCCCTTGCCTGCTGCTCAAGCTTGTTGACCAAAGGGAAGACAGCAACCTGGATAGGGGCAAGCCGCGGATGGAGATGGAGGACGATGTTCCCCCGGTCCTTGTCGTCGTCATAGGCGTCGAAGAGGAAGGCGAGGAACGCCCGTTCGATGCCCTGGGACGGTTCTGCAGCGACGTAGGGCAGCACTTTCTCCTTGGTCGCATCGTCGAAGACCGTCTGGTCCTGGGATGATGCCTCCTGATGCTGGCCGAGGTCAAAGGTCCCGCGGTCTGCGTCGCCGTGGATCTCTTTCCAGCCGAAGGGGAAACGGTATTCGATGTCGAGGCAGGCCGAGGCGTAGTGGGCGAGCTCGTCCCGCAGGTGTTCGCGGAGCCGGAGGTTCTCGGGCCGGATGCCGTAGGAGGTGAAGAAGCGATGGAAGACAGCGACCCAATAGGCATGCCACTTCGTCCTGAAGACCTTTGCCTTCAGCAGCTGGTCGATGGTCCTGGTCTCGTGGTCCTTGCCTGCCTCCTGATGCTTGGCGGTGAGTATCTGCACCCTGATGTCCTTGATGGAGTCATAGCCCGGACAGTCGTCGAGCTTTTTCGGGTGGCAGAAGAACTCGATCTCGAACTGCTCGAATTCCCTGCTCCTGAAGAGGAAATCCCGGGGAGAGATCTCGTTGCGGAAGGCCTTGCCCATCTGGGCGATGCCGAAAGGAAGCTTCATGCGTGACGTGTCCATCACCTGCCTGAAGTCAGAGAAGATGAGCTGGGCTGTCTCAGGACGGAGGTAGGCGAGGGAATCCTCGCTCTTCACCGCGCCCACATTGGTCGTGAACATGAGGTTGAACGCTCCCGCAATCTCAAGAGGTTCCTTGGTCTTGGGATGCTTCAGACCATGCTTCCTGAGGAGGGCCGCTATCTTATCACGGTCGAGGCCGTCTGCAGGGATGTTGAGCTGCTCTTCGATGAACTGGTCTGCCCGCAGTTTCTCTCCAGACTGGGTGGTGAGCATGAGGTCGGCGAAAGAGGCGGTATGGCCTGATGCCTGCCAGACCTTTGGGTGGGTGATGATGGCCCCGTCCATGCCGACGACGTCATCCCTTGACCGCACAAAGGTCTTCCAGAAGGCCTGCTTGATGTTGTTCTTCAGTTCGACGCCCACAGGGCCGAAGTCGAAGAAGCCGGCGATGCCGTTGTAGAGCTCGCTGGTCCTGAATACAAAGCCTTTCTTCTTGCAGAAGGCCGCCAGTTCGTCTATGGATATCATGGTTCCTGGTTTCTGATGGGTTGTCGGGGGGGGCTGTTGAAGCAGGGATCCCTGGGGAGAGCATGCTTTGGAACGTTCAGGAGGCTTTCCCCTGGGCTATGCTGGTGTCAGTCTGGGATTTATTAAATTATGGGTGGACACGCTGGAAAATGTCCGATGGTGATGATGACATCGTCCACAGCTCACTTCTGCAGCCAGTCTATCTCTTCCTGGACGAGGTCCAGCTCCTGGGCCATCAGGGCGGTTCCTTCCTTGTCATGCCGGAACATCTGCCGGAAGTAGGGGACTGCGTGCTGCAGCGCATAGGTCGTCGAGCTGTGGGTGTGCTGGCCGATCTTCGCGGCGATGCTCTTCTTCTTGAGGTATTTCTGGTTGGCCATCCAGAGCTTGAGGAGCCGCCTGGTCTGGGTGAAGCTGGTGAAGGAAGGATATCGCGCATCCTTTGCAGTGGCGATCCCTGCAGAGAGAAGGGCATTCATGTAGACGAGATACCCCCAATGCTGCCAGCGGCGTATCCGTCCCCGGAAGACATCTGCCCGTGAGAGGCGGTCATATGCACGCGAGAGGTCGTCGGGCTTCCGGTATTCCTTGGGCAGGTTCTCGTCTATCCAGAGCATGACCTCATCGATGTTCTCCTTGACGTTCCAGAGCGCTGCCCGAGCGATATCAGCGTCGGTGGTCTTGAATATCCTGATGAGTACATCCTTGATGGATTCATGGGAGTCCCGTTCTCCCAGGACCTCAAGGGATTTCCTGTCGACCTTCTTCTGGAAAGCATGGACGGTCTGCAGGTCATTGATGGCAGCCCTGGCATCGCCTCCGGCCATGCGGGCAAGGCTCTTGAGGGCGGTCTCTTCATAGCTGAAGCCTTCCTTGTCAGCTATCTTTTTGAGGAGGCTGAACAGGGTCAGATAGTCCAGGGGCTGAAAGGTGATCAGTTCTGATTTCTTCTTCACCCCTTTCAGCTGTCTGATGTAGGGATCGGCACAGGTCATGACCAGAGGATAGGGCGACCGGTCCAGAAGAGCGGCCAGCGCAGCCATGCCTCCCCGGTCCTTCTGTCCAGAGAGGCCGTCCACCTCATCCACCAGGATGACCTTTCCCCTGCCGAAGAGGCTTCGCTGATGCAAGGCATTGCCCAACACGGCGTTGATCTTGTCCTTGTTCCGGAAATCAGAGGCATTGACCTCCAGGACCTCCAGGTCCAGCTCATGGGCGATGGCATAGACCGAGACAGTCTTGCCGCAGCCGTTGGGACCGTGGATGATGACGCCCTTCCGTTTGGAGGCCTGCACATGCTCGATGAACGCCCGGAGCCTGGCAAGAGGGACGTCCTGGCCGAAGATGTCCTTCGCTTTCTCAGGTTCATATTTGCGTATCCAGGGAAGGCTCATGCAGCGGGGGAGAGATTCGCCTCTTTTATGGTTGTTGGTGGAAGGGATATGGTTGTTGAGGAAAACGGGCAGGGCAGAGGACGACCAGATCATCCATCCAACAATTTTCAATATAGAAAAGAAATTGCTCCCTAAACAAGCTTTAAATACCATCCGGAGTTCATGGAAGCAATCATGGAACTCCCGAAAAGATATGATCCTTCACAGTCTGAGCCTCGATGGCAGCAATACTGGGAACAGCAGGACTGTTATAGGTTTGATCCGGAATCAGAGAAGACGGTCTTCTCGGTCGACACGCCGCCTCCGACCGTCTCCGGCAAGATGCACATCGGCCATGCGTTCTCCTTCTCCCATCAGGATTTCATCGTCAGATACAAGCGGATGCAGGGGTTCAACATCTTCTGTCCCTTCGGCACCGACGATAACGGCCTTCCCACAGAAAGGCTCATCGAGAAGATGAAGAACGTCCGGGCGACAAAGATGAAGCGTGAGGAGTTCATAAAGCTCTGCGAAGACACGCTTTCCCAGGAGCTTCGGCCGAAGTATGTCCAGGACTGGAAGCGCATCGGCATGTCCTGCGACTGGAGCATCTCCTATACGACCATCGATGCGCACTCCCGCAGGATATCCCAGCGCATGTTCCTCGACCTGGTCAGGAAGAAAAGGGCCTACCGGAAAGAGACGCCGGTCATCTGGGACCCGCAGATGCAGACTGCGCTCTCCCAGGTGGAGATCAAGGACGAGGAGAAGGAATCCACGTTCAACGACATCGTCTTCCGGACCGAAGACGGCAAGGACGTCGTCGTCGCCACGACCCGTCCTGAGCTGCTGTCCTCCTGCGTCGCGGTCTTCATCCATCCCGATGACAAGAAGAACGCCCACCTCCTGGGCAAAGAGCTCATCGTCCCCTATTACCATTTCAAGGTCCCGGTCCTCAAGGACGAGCGGGTCGACCTGGAGAAAGGGACCGGTGTGGTCATGTGCTGCACCTTCGGCGACCTCACCGACATCGAATGGTACAAAGCATACGACCTGCCGCTCAAGGAAGGCATCGGCAAGGACGGCAGGATGACCGACCTGGCAGGAGACCTCAAAGGGCTCAAGGTCAAGGAAGCCAGGGAACGCATCATCGAGGCCATGAAAACCCAGGGAGAGCTCATCGGCCAGAAGAAGATAAAACACACGGTCAATGTGGGAGAAAGGTCAGGCGCTGACATCGAGTTCATCAATTCCCCCCAGTGGTTCATCAGCTATCTCGACCTCAAGGAGGAATTCCTCAGGCGGGGGAAAGAGATGGAATGGCATCCTGCCTACATGCGGCATCGTCTGGACAACTGGATCAACGGACTCCAGTGGGACTGGTGCATCTCACGGCAGCGCTTCTTCGGTGTGCCCTTCCCGGTCTGGTACGACAAGAAGACCAGGGAACCCATCTTCGCCGACGATGACCAGCTGCCGGTGGATCCGTTGGTGGACCTTCCCAGAGGATACACCCGGGACCAGGTGGAACCTGAGCAGGATGTGCTGGACACCTGGGCGACCTCATCGCTGACGCCGCATATAGCGGCAGAGCTCTTCAGGGACCACAAAATCTATGACAGGCTCCTGCCCATGTCGCTCAGGCCTCAAGCTCATGACATCATCACCTTCTGGCTGTTCAACACCCTGGTGAGAAGCCATATCCACGACGACCAGATACCGTTCAAGAAGATTATGATATCAGGATTTGCCCTCGACCCCCACGGCAAGAAGATGAGCAAGAGCAAGGGGAACGTTGTCGAGCCGCAGGTGATGATAGCGAAGTATTCTGCCGATGCGCTGCGGTTCTGGTCGGCAGGAACAAAACTAGGGGATGACCTGCCTTTCCAGGAGAAGGACCTCATGACCGGCAAGAAGACCATCACCAAGCTCTGGAACGCCTCGAAATTCACCCTGCTCCATCTGGACGACCTGGAACGAGGGAACGCGAAAGACCTGGAGACCATGGACCGATGGATCCTCTCGAAGATGCAGCGGCTCATCAGGCAATGCACAGATTCCTTTGATGCCTTTGATTTCGGGAGGGCGAAACATGAGACCGAGAAGTTCTTCTGGCAGGTGTTCTGCGACCTCTACCTGGAGATCGTCAAGGACCGGCTCTACAACGCCGAGGAACGGGGCAGGGAAGCCAGGGAATCGGCCCAGGAGACGCTCTACAGGATATTGCTGACCATCCTCAGGCTCTTCGCGCCCATCATCCCGCACATCACCGAGGAGATCTATCAGCAATACTTCAGGAAGAAAGAAGACGCGGTGAGCATCCACACCGGTTCCTGGCCGGTCGTCGA
>JAADFO010000036.1 GCA_013152815.1 Nanobdellati archaeon | reverse complement strand
GAAAGATATTTTCCATCATCACGAGGGTCCTGCTGCTTCCCGGAATAAAAGACAGCCAGTGCGGCTTCAAGCTGTTCACCAGGAAAGCTGCCAACAGGATCTTCCCTCTTCAGCAGCAGACAGGGTTCGGGTTTGATATCGAACTACTCTACCTCGCGAGGATGCTGGGCTTCTCGGTCAGAGAGGTTCCCATCGTGTGGCAGAATGATGGAGAAAGCAAAGTAAAGCTTTTAAGGGATTCCATCTCCATGCTTCTCGACGTGGTAAAAATACGCTGGAACGAACACAGAGGTATCGGAAATAATGGTCAAGTTCTCTTTCAACAAGAGAATCGTCGAAGGGGTTGTCCTGCTCCTTTTCTTCGGGACGCTTCTTTACCTAGGTGCTGCACCACTCCTGCAACAACGCATCGTCCATGAATTTCCCCATGGGTATTACGCATCAGATGCCTTCTGGCAGATAGTATATACCACTCAAGTCTACGATACAGGAAACGATGCGCTTCGGCCTTTCTATGATTCTCTAGGGTATCAGGATGTCCTCGGAGTATTGCCTCCGGCAACCTATGAGCTGGGAGCGGGATTTGCCCATCTTGTCGGGATAGCACCCTATGATGCGCTCATCCTGCTCATAACACTGCTCTTCTCGTTCAGCGCACTCATCATGTTTCTTATCATCCGACGGTTCAACAGGAACGTGGCCCTGCTCTCTCTTCCGTTCATGACGATGCTCTTCGCTGCACCAAACTATACGGCCATCACCTGGGGCAAACACCTTGTCATAACAGGCGGCTTCTTCCTTCTCACCTTCTTCTGGTCGCTTCTTGCCATGGATATGCAACCGAAGAAACAGGGCTGGACCATCATCGGCATCTTTCTGGCTGCCATCCTCATGAGCCACCCCCCTGAATTCATCTTCGCGGTAAGCTTTCTCATCGGTATGAGTGTTCTCTATTTCCTCAACGGTTCGTTTGACAGGAACCAGACAAAGGAATGGGCCTATGGGCTTCTGCTAGGGTTCGTTCTGGCCTTGCCCTACGCAGTTATCTTTTATAATACACTCTGGAAAGGGGCAAGCACGACAATCAGATGGTTCAAGATAATACCAGATATCGGCTACCCTGTCCTTCACCTGACCGATTTCTCCGGCTGGATCGGAATTGTTCTGGCAGTTGGCTTTGGAATCGCAATCCTGCAGAGTATCCAGCACAGGAAAAGAAAAGTCTATCTTCTCATCATAGGCATAAGCCTGTTCATGCTTGCCCTTGGACTCTCCAACTACATCGGCATGCAGGAAAGGTCATTCCAGCAACGTTACTTCTGGCCCCTTTATCTCGCGTTCTTCTTTGGTCTTGGCGTGTGGTTTGCCATAAAACTTTTCGGAAAGATAGTCCCTCTGAAAAAGATCAGATATCCGCTCATCATCATCCTCATCATCATCCTGACACCGATCATCATCGAGAAAACACATCACTCATCGACATCGCCAGGGCTTATGGATCCCTATCACTGGGAAAGCTTCCAGTTCATCAAAGAGAAGACAGCAAAGGATGCACGCATCCTCTATGTCTATGGCGATGTCTACAATCAGAAACCGATCCTGCTTGCTGGCCAACGACGCTCATACTGGATAGAACTACGTCCGCTGATGGAAGATATCAAGAATAGGATCATCCCGTCCACCTTTGAAACGACGGAGATCAATAACGGAGACGGTCAACTGGCATACCGTACGGGTCTCTTCTCTTTCGGTTATCATCTCATCGAAGACAATCCGAAAATAACAGCAAATAGATCCATATGCACATTTGACTATGTCGTCTTTGACAAGGTAAGCAGCAACAGGGGAATCATCCAATATACAGAACTCATCCGCAAGGCATATACAAGCTATCTTCAACAAAAAGGAAAGGGGCAGCTGAAAGAGGTCTTCCAGAATGCTGCGACCATCATCTATCACAACAAGCATCCAACGGAGGGCTGTTTCGATGACCAAAAATTCTGAACACAAGAAGACAGAGGAAGAAAAGAGCAGCATAATTGTGAACCCCTTTTCCCAGCTGCAGAAAGAACTGCCGCTGCTCATCTTGATTCTGATCGCTATGATCATCATCACAAAGATCGTCTTCCTCAAGGAGTCTGTTCTGGTCATCCTTAAGGTGGTGGCAGGCCTTTTCTGGATGCTCTTCCTGCCCGGTTTTGTCCTGCTCTACCGATGGAGTCATGGCCTGAGCCTGCTCGAGAGGGTCATCACTGCGGTTCCTCTGAGTGCCGCCCTCTTTGTTATTGTATCTTATCCATTAGGACTATTGGGGGTCAATGGGAAAGAGATGGGCCTATGGCTGCCGCTGCTTTTTGTCATCATGGGAGCAGGTATCTTATGGAAGTTTCCGGTTAATAACAGACCAGGAAACTGAACGAAAGCAACTATCTTCTTACCGTCTTCAGGAGAATTCCTGCAGTCATGATCATCACCACAGTGATGACCGCAGACCATCGCATCGAACCGATGACCAGATTCAGCCAGAACGTCCCCAGGGAAACCAACAAAAGACCCAGAGGAAAGGCCAGAAACGCTTTCTCAGAGCGGGAAAGCTTCAACAGGTCCAGAAGCGTATAGCCCGGCATCACATAGAGCAGCAGCAGGACTACGAAACCCAAGAGGCCGTACCATCCAAAAAGCCAGAGGAGGAAGACAGCCATGACTGCTGATATGATGACAGGAACAGGCGTGGGAAATCGGCGGGATAGGTCTTCCTCAACCAAGGACATACACCTCTATCAAGTTCTTTCTGTAAAGCAGGGTCTTGTTGCTGAAGCGCTCATCTGAAGCAGCCCGCAATGCATTGACAAGTTCTTGCTGTCCCATCGCTCCAAGATCCGAGAAGTCGATGATCAGATGGGTGAATTCTGATCGGTTGTACTCGGAAAGACTATCATGGAACGCACGGTGGCTCAGCATCTGCATCCATCTCCATTTCTGGTAGATCCACCCCCGGTATTGGTCGGGCAGGTCATCGCGTGAGGGCATATAATAGACCATTGCTTCGGTCGGGAGGTTGGCATCGATCCACTCTGCAGCTTCCAGCTGAGCAGGGGTTATCCTCATGATCCCCTGATAGGCACCCTTGGCAGCATCGACGACAGGAGGAGCATTGAAAGAGAAGACCAGGACCAGGAAGAGCAGAGCAAGGCCCCAGGAGAGATAAGCTTTCATACGCTTCCCTATCTTGATATAGGAGCGCAGGCTCATGAAACCGATGGCGATGAGCGGATAAAAGAGCTCTGCTTCCCCCTTCAGGAAACGATCGTTCCGTCCTCCGAAGAACCCGAACACATCAAGATGAAGTGCCAGATACAAGGCCAGCAGCCAGAAGAACATGAGCATATCGTTGTTGCGTCGTTTCAGGAAAAGATAGAGTATCCCCAACAGCAGGAAGGGAAGCGTCCAGTATCCTCCGTGGACCCCGCCATAGGTGTACATGAATGCAGGACTCGGTGGAGTGGGATGCTCATACCATCTGAAGAGCGAGGAGAGTCTCTGGAGATGAAAAGTCCCGGGATGAGCCTGGGTCTGGGAAAAGAGGTCTGGGGCGAAGGGCAGGAAAATGATGCTGAAGAGAAGAATCGAGATAGCCATCGCCTTCCAGGAGAAGGGCAAGCTCTTCTCCTTCCAAAGAAGATAAGCAGAGTAGAGGCCCAGGGTAAGGACGGCGACGAATGCGCCCTGCGTATGGATGAGACCTGAAAAAGCCAGAAGAGCGGCCATCACGTAGAGATAGGCATCCTTCGCATGCTGATGGTCCTTGAGAAAAGACTCGGTATACTGGTAATAGCAATAGAGGATGAGAGGAACCAGGGCGAATGATGCGAGGATGGTCCTCTGTCCGAAGAGAAAGGAGACAAAATCACGTCGTGAAAAGATCATAAGAAATCCTGCCAGGACAGCCGGCCAGAAACCATACCATTGCCGGGTCAGGAAATAGACAGCGAAAATCCCCAATGTCGAAGAAAGGATGATGAGCAGAAGATTCTTCGGGATGAAACGATCCCCACCAAACTCTTGGACCAGGGCAAGATCGATGAAATAAAGAGGTGGATAGATGGGCGCGGATTCATCGCCAGGATGTAGGCTGCCATACCAGGTCCGATAAAAAAAAGGAGGATTGTCAAAACCGACATGGTCGAATGAAGCCATAAAATCCGCCTTGCCGTACTGGTGAGCAGCGTCTCCCTCACCGAAGGGCAAAGGGTTGTCCTGCACAGGCAAGGACCATACATAGAGCCCCACCACAAAGAGGACAGCCAATGCGATCACATCTCTCGTTTTCATGCCCTGCATATATCATATCCCTCTTGATTGATTGTTGATTGTTGATTGTTGATTGTTGATTTCAAAGAGGGGTTCTCCTCCCCCCGGATAATTACAGATATTCAAAGCTTTCGTCTTTTTTCAAGAGCTTGAGACGGTGGTGTGCCCAGGGATAGGAGGGCTGCTGCAATGCAGGAGGCAATTTCCTGACGATTTTTCTGGCAACATAGCGGCCATAGAGGCGTTTTCCTCTGGAAAGCTGCTTAACGAGGGGAACATCCTTAAGCGTGTGATGGACGATTTCAGAGAAGAACTTCGCATTGACCGGCGGCACCAGGATATTGGAATGTGCTTCCATGACCGTCTCTGGCCTGTCGGTATTGAACCTCGCCGTCAGGCAGGGAACCCCCAGCT
>JAADFO010000035.1 GCA_013152815.1 Nanobdellati archaeon | reverse complement strand
TCCCATCATGGCAATCATGCCCCTGATGAGATCACTGACGAAACAGAAACTGCGGGTCTGCTTTCCGTCACCATAGATCGTGAGATCCTTCCCCGCCAGAGCCTGGGTGATGAAGTTGGAGACCACCCGTCCGTCATTGCGTGCCATCCGGGGCCCGTAGGTGTTGAAGATCCGTACCACCCGGATATCGATGCTGTTCTGCCTGTGATAATCAAACATAAGGGTCTCTGCAGCCCGCTTGCCCTCATCGTAGCAGCTGCGGATCCCTGTGCAGTTCACGTTGCCCCAATAGGTCTCCTTCTGAGGATGCTCGGTGGGATCGCCATAGACCTCAGAGGTGGAGGCCTGCAGGATCCTTGCATGGTGCTTCTTTGCCATGCCGAGCATGTTGATCGTTCCCATGATGTTCGCCTTGATGGTCCGGATGGCATTGAACTGGTAATGCACAGGAGAGGCAGGACAGGCAAGATTGTAGATCTGGTCGATGTGCTCATCGATGAACAACGGCTCGATGATGTCATGGGAGATTGTCTTGAAATGAGGATTCCCTTCCAGATGCTGTATGTTCTTCTTGGAACCGGTGAAGAAGTTGTCGACGCAGATGACATCGTTGCCTTTGGCGAGAAGCGCATCACAGAGATGGCTACCGAGAAACCCTGCACCGCCGGTCACGAGTATCCGCATCATCATCGACCTGTTCCGTAATAGACAAAGCCGTTCTCCTTCATGACATGGGGATCGAAGACATTCCGTCCGTCGAAGAGGACCGGCTGTTTCATGGATGATTTTATCTTCATCATGTCCAGCTGCCTGAACTGGTCCCAGTCGGTGAACAGGATGAGCCCGTCCACGCCTTTGGCCGCGTCATAGGGATTGTCCACAAAGGAGAGGTCGTCCAGCACCTTCGAGGCGGTCTCCTGGGCGACAGGATCGAAAGCGACGAAACTGGCCCCTTCTTTCTGGAGAGCCCGGATGATGGTGATGGACGGCGCTTCACGCATATCATCGGTATTGGGCTTGAATGCCAGCCCCCATGCGCCAAAGGTCAACCCTTTGAGCGAACCGTAGTGGTCCTTCACCTTCTGGACAAATGCTGCCCTGACCCGGTCATTGATGGAATCCACTGCGTCAAGCAACGAGGCATCACAGCCCTCTGCCTTGAGCGAATGCATCATGGCCCGCACATCCTTGGGGAAGCAGGAACCACCATAGCCGATGCCCGCCTGCAGGAATCTTGGCCCGATGCGGGAATCCAGCCCCATGCCCTTTGCGACCATCTTCACATCGGCTCCGACCTTCTCGCAGAGCGGAGAGAGCATGTTCATGAAGCTTATCCTTGTGGCAAGCATGGCATTGGACGCATACTTGATCATCTCAGCGCTCTTGATGTCGGTGAAGAGGATGGGCTTTCCTGTCCGCTCGATGCCCCGATAGATGCGATACATGACGTTCTTTGCCTTCTCGGACTCGACGCCCAGGACGATCCTGTCCGGCTGCATGAAGTCATGCAGCGCCTGGCCTTCCCTGAGAAACTCGGGGTTGGAGACCATGTCGAACAGATGGGGATGCTGCTGATGTTCCTTGATGGTCGCCTTGACATGATCAGCAGTCCCGATGGGGACGGTCGACTTGTCCACGATGACCTTGTAGCCGTTCATGTATCGGCCGATGTCCCTTGCAACCTGCAGGACATACCGGAGGTCTGCCTGGCCATCGTCTGACTGGGGCGTACCTACTGCTATGAAGATGACCTCTGCCTTTTCGACCGCCTCCTTGATGTCGGTGGAGAAGAACTGGCGGTGCTCCTTGACGTTGAGCCGCATCACATCTGCTATGCCTGGCTCGTAGATGGGCATCTCTCCTTTCCTGAGCTTGGCTATCTTCGCCTCATCGACGTCCACGTTCCAGATGGTGTTGCCGAGCTTTGCCAGGCAGGTCCCTGCGACCAGCCCGACATATCCTGTTCCGATGACTGCGATATCCATGTTCGGAAGGCATTTATGACCGTATATATATGTTGCTATCGGACAGGACAAGGAACAGGAGAAGCGCAGACACATTTAAATCGAATTTTCGTCAAAAAAAGTGGCAACATACCAATTTAAATAATTTCATGGCTTCGCTATTGTTACTTTGCAGTGGTAGAGCGTTACCTGGCAGTAACACTGTACAGGGAAAGAGTGCTAAAACCACTGAGCAACAGCTGAAACGGGGGATATACCATGAACAAACACCTGATCTTTTCTGTTATGATTGCCGCACTGCTGAGCCTGTCGGCAGCCTTTGCCTTCACACCAGTAGTCGGAAGCGACCTCAACATCATTGTCGAGACCGAGAACTTCGTCCCGATGATATGGCTGCACCAGGACGGATGCACACTTTATCACAACAATGCCGACGGCGGCGGGGAACTCGTCGAGCGAGTCGAGAACTACGCATTCGAAGGAGAACAGATAAAATGCAGATTCCTGGCCATGGACAAGAACGGAGCAGACACCATCAGGGACGTCTATGTGGGATTGAGCGAGATGCCCACCAGCAACCCGGCAGACTTCAGCATCGAAGCCAGCTGCCAGGAGTCCTGCAGCGGCGACCCCACAGAATACAACGCACGCGTAGACGGAGAGCTTATCACCACCCTCGACTGTTCCACCATGAGGACCTACGACTGCACCTTTACGGTGGAGACCCAGAACAGCCAGCATGGAGAGTACTATCTCTCCGGCATCGTGGAGGACCTTGACGGCGACATGACTGACATCGATGAGAACACCTACTGGTTCCTCAACCCTCTCATCTCCCTGACCATCACCGGTGACGTGGATTTCGGGACCGTCACTCCCGGGACCAACAGCTACTCATCAAGCATCCTGGTAGAGAATGCGGCCGAGAGCGGCTCAGGCGTCCTGCTGGACATGGCCATCTCAGGGACAGACTTCTACGATCCGACCAATTCAGGAGCCAAGTGCCCTGACTCCAACGTGCTGAACCTCAGGAGCTTTGCCTATTATGCGAGCAACGGCGCCTACCACACCATGGTGGGATCCCTGCGGGCAAACCTCTACGGCCAGGACGGCCTCGATGAGGGCTACTACAGCATCCCCTATGAGACCGCAGACCCGGATGCGCGGGAGGAGATCATGCAAGATGCAGGCCTGGTCAACCTTGGAGGCAAGGACTATCAGGCAGGCAATGTGCTCTCTCCGGGAGCAGAGATCTCGGTGACGTTCAGGCTTGCGTTGCCTGAGCCCTGCAACGGCGATTTCTCCGACGGCAGCATATATTTCTGGGGAAGCGCCATCTGAACCCTTTTTCTTTTTCTTTCTTTTTCTTCTTTCACTTCAATTCCTGTCGTCCTTCAGTTCATAGAGCAGCGGTCTCCATGAGGCGGTATTATAAAAAGCAGGTAGAATGCCGGCTAATATGAAATCCTCTGTTAGGAATCGATGGTTTTAAGTAGGGGTTCTCATCGATAAAACATAGTTCTTCGAGCTTTATGAAAAAGTTTTTTGGAGGGGAGGGACTCAATCTCACTTCTTTTTGTAGCCGAAGACCTTGTCGTATTTCTTATGGTCCATGAATTCGAGGACGAAGGCGATGATTTTCACGTCGTCCCCCATGATTGTGTATATCATTCTCCAGTAGCCAACGAGGTCGATTTTCCAAAGTCTGTCTGTTCCGTATCGTTCGGCTGCCTTTTTCGAGATGTTTCTTCGAGAGATGTGCGCCCCGTATTGAGGATCAATCTTGACATTATTTTTTTCCCTATCAATAGCTTTGAGTAGTTGCATGTTGGAAGAATTCTCTATCCCTTGTTTCTTCTCCTCCAAGACTTTTTCCTGCAGTTCTTTGTAGTCGCTAGCAGCATCTTCAGAGAATTCAACCCAGACTTCCTTGTCCACTTATGCCATCCGTACTGCTCTTTCCAGAAGGCTTTTCAGCTTGGAACTAGGAGTACCGATCCAAGTTATTCCTTTCGAACCAAGCATAATCTTGCCACTCATCTCCAGATATTCCAAAACCAGATTCAGCGTTTGATGCATGATCTGAGTAGGCAGCTTTCTTTTCAATTCGGCCTTAGACACAATAGTATCCGCCTCTTGGATAATTCTCTCAACTATCAATACCGTCCGAAGATTTGGGTAATGAAGGATTTGATTATTCATCATTGAACACCAGGGATGATTATATATATGTATAAACTTATACAATATATAAACCTTTTGATAACTGGGCTAGCCGCATTTCAGTAAGCTTTTTAAAGGGGGGGAGGTTCACAGAGCATCAGACGGCCATAGGGGCCTGGCTCTACCCGATCCCATTTCGCACTCGGAAGTCAAGCAGGTCTCCGTTCCGTGCAGTACTGTTCTCTGAACGGGAGACACGGAAAGCTGTCACCCTTCTCCAACAAACTTTGCTCAGACAATGACCAGAGCAGTACTGTTCCCTTGACGCAACGCGTCGATGCGCAAGAAACTGCCAGAACAGTTTCTCAGCGTCTGAACGGGAGACACGGAAAGCTGTTCACCTTCATTTTTCTTTTAACGAAAGCCTTATTAGCTAGTTTACTTAGGTTGTCACTAATGACCACGTACAAATCGAGTTTGTTCAGTTATTGGCAGATATATCTGATAATCGTTATTGTCTTTTTAAGTACATTCATCATCATGGTGCCTGTTAGAATAGATGGCTTCCTCATTCTTTTTTCAAATATCAAGATGTTTGGGCTTCTCATGATATGGTTGCTAGTAGTCTACTTTTATCTTTCAAGTATTAGCGCATTATCTATCGATGATGAAAAGTTGTCTCAGCAATTCTTATTTAGAAAGGGAATCTCAATCAGCATCAAAGATATTCAAGCAATCAAAGAGTGTAATCTGAATCCTGTCAATAGGGCAGTGGGATCTGCAGGATTAATCATTGGGGGATTATCTTACTTAGCACAATATGGTCTTCTGTTCTCTTTTTCAGATGGACAAAAAGACTTTGGTCTCCCTAAAACATTATTCGCTAAAGATTGGGATCGAATAAAGAATGACCTCTCTATAAAAACGGGTTTAAAGATAACGTCAGTTTCTCAAATAACAGGAAGATAAAGTATCCTGGTGACTTATTTCGTGTTGTACTCGAGGACAGTATACATTGGAGACACGGAAAGCTGCCACCCTTTCTTTTCCTTCAACAGGGTTGCCAGGGCCTACTTTCTGAAGATTTTAATCATCAGATACAGATAAAGAACCACAAAGAGCCCCGTAAGATACCAGACATACTGCTGCACGAATGCTGAGATATAGGCACCGATGATGATGCCGAACAGCACCAAAGCAACCTTGACCACCACAAAATCTCCGAGAGACAGCCCGTGGAGCTTGTCTTCGGCCCATCGCATAATACCCATTGTCCGATCACCTCGTTCTTTTCATCTGTTTGAAAGGAGCTCTATTCTAGGAATCTCGGTTGTTCGGCACAGGAGGAGGATGGGTTTCCCTGTTGTGCCGGAGCATCTGCTGGTCAAGCTGCTTACGGACGGTCTCATGACGACGGTGTTCGAGCTCTGCCCAGAAGGTGACTCCCAGCATGACTGCCCCGAGAATCACCAGGATCATCACATAGAAGCTGCTCACCTCTTTCCTGCTCACCGAGAGGAAGCCCTGCATCCTCTGCTCGTGGGTCCCATCTCCCTCTCCTTCTGCCCCCGATGCATCCTGGGCAGATGATCCCTCAAGCACGGTCGGTCCTTCTTCATGGATGGCTGCCACCGGCTCCTCGAAGGTCTTCTGCAGGCCCGATGCTGAACTCGCATCGCCCGAGCCGTTCTCCTGGACCGGATGTTCTGGCACAGAAGCCGCTGCTCTATGCAACGAGCCGATGATGAAGGTGCTCAGGCCGGGAGAGATCGCCTCATAATGCTGATAGTCTTTGTCGCTTGAGACATGACGGGTGGGCAGGACTATCCAGCTTTGGTCGTGGCGGAAGAGGACGACATCACCGGTGGCGATCCCTTCCTGCTTCAGCCAGCTGTTGTTGATCCTGAAGGTGATGACTGCCCTGTTGATGCCCACCTCAGGAAGCCCCTGATGCTCGATCTCGATGACCTTGTAGGCTGTTCCTGAGAAAGAAGACACACTGGCAGGGAACGACGGTTCCTTGAGCTGGGTTACGGTGATGTCGACATCGTTGCTTGTGCCGAACAGGACAATGTCCAGGGATTCCACCGCGACCTTGCTGCCGCCGCCCGTGACAGACAATGTTCCTGAGGCTGACTGGAAATAGCTGCTGAAGGATTCTGCACGGGGAAGAGAGATACCCCCGCCGCCGCCACCGCCGCCAGAACCGCTGGAAACCTGCGCCTCTTCCTCGGCAGGAGGAGTCACCGGGACAGAGACGGCGGTGATGTTGAGATAGAAGACATTGGAGGAGGCATTGGTCTCAGAGTCGTTCGCCACGATCCATGCCCGGCGGATGCCGGTGATCGACGTATCTGCGAAGAACGACGCCCTGCTCTGGTTGTCCGCCTGAAGCGTGATGTTCGAGGCGTTCATCAGCGTGTAGGTGAGGGTGTCATTATCGGAGTCGAGGAAGAAAGACGATAAGTTGATGGCAAGCGTCCTGTTCTTTCCCTGCTCCCAGCTGAGGCCAGTGATGTTTCGGGTGCCGTTGAAGAGGACCGGATGATTCTCTGCCAGCAGGGAGAGGATCCAGGTCAGCGAGACATTGGTCTGGTTGTCGCCTGCAAAGAAGGTGATATTATAGTCTGCCGGAGCGTACAGGGTCGAGTTGAAGGTGAAGTTCCCTGACGTGCTGTTGAGGATGCCGTCGACATACCAACGGTAGGCGAGCGGGATCGAAGGATATCGGGAGGTGGTCTGGTTGAAGGAGATGCTCCTGTTCTTCCGCAGGGTCGGGCTGAGGGAAACAGGCTGGAACGAGACGATCCTGAGGCTGGCGTTCTTCACCGTGAGGATAAAGCTCTGGGAGGCCCTGGCGCCATAGGTGTCCTCCAGGGTCACAGCGATGCTGTGGTTGCCGATGGGCGTACCGTCAAGGGCTTTCCGGTAGGTGGCGTTGGAGCCAGGGGTGCTGTTCTGGAGGACGAATCCAGAGTCATTGATAGCGAGGGCAACCGAGTCATTGTCCAGATCATCATAGCTCACCAGCAGGGTGGCGTTCTCTGCAAAGAAGAAAGAGAGCACCGTATTGCCCTGGAGATCGCTGATGCTGGTGATATTGGGCGGATGGTTGTCCAGGTCGGTGACGTTGAGGAAGAACCCGACGGTCGCCTGGGCGAGCGAATATGCCTGGATGCGTATCCAGGTGATGAGACCGGTATCTGTATCGACCAAGGATTCCTGGTCGGTTCCGCTGGTGCCGTTGAAGCCGATGACCGAACCGGAGATGTTGTACAGCGAGAGGTCCAGGTCGGACGAAGAGGTGGACCAGTTCACCCGTATCTGGTCGTTGCCAGAACGGTTGTTATAGTAGGCATAGACATAGTTGTCTCCGAGGCTTGCACCCGAGGTGTCGAAGATGCGTAGAGAAGAGTGATAGTTGACAAGAGGAATGGTCACGACGACGGGGATGCTCACCTCCTTCGAGACGTTCTCCGGAGGAGACCCGACCCCCTGGAGATGGAGCAGGCTGCCGTAGGTCGTGCGGAAAACATTGCTCATATCGGGGAGCGAGAAGTTGATCGGAAACGTGAGATTGCTCCCTGAAAGGACAGTGACATTGTCCGGAAGTCCGAGAGAGAAACCATCCAGGATCGTGCTGTTCTCCATGTTCTCGAAGGAGTCGTAGGAAAAGGTAAAGGTGACATTGTAGGTGTTCTGGTTGAAGAGCGTGATGTTGGCCCCGTGGGCGGAAAAGGGATCTGCGATGAACTCCCAGCGATCGCTGGTGCTCTGCTGCCCGAAGGAATCCTTCGCCGACAGCTGCGCATAGACCTTGTCCTCCACCGCCTCCTTCGCAGACAGCTCTCCAGAACCTTTGGCGAACACGTTGCCGGTGATGTTCCTCGCCGAACCGAGGATCCTGGCCCTGACCTGCGCAGGAGTCAGGTTGTTATCCTCTGAGAGAAGAAGGGCGGCCACTCCTGAGACATGGGGTGCGGCCATGCTGGTGCCGGAGAGAGTGTTGTAGGACGAGCCCAGCCAGGTGGAAGTGATGGAGGTGCCAGGAGCAGACACGTCGGGATCCAGTCGGCCATAGCCTCCGGGCCCTCGGCTGGAATCGGCCGAAACCGCATCATCATCTATGGGGATGGTCCGCTGGTCGTTCACGTTTCCGACGGTTATCACCCCTGGAGCGAGCCCAGGCGCAGCGATGGTGGACGCGCCTGCCCCATCGTTGCCTGCAGAGACCACCACCGTGACTCCCTGTGCCACAGCATTCTGGGCAGCCATGGAAAGCGGGTCCTTCCCCGCCAGACCCGTCGGTGTCGAGGCATAGTTGGCTCCCAGCGACATGCTGATGACATCGGAATGGTTATCAGCAGCCCATTGGATGGCGCTGATGATGTCCGAGGTGGGACAGGACTGGCCGGTATTGCTGCATACCTTGAGGGCGAAGAAGCTGACTTCAGGAGCGACACCCACCACCGTCCCGTTGGCTCCGATGATGCCCGCGACATGGGTCCCGTGCCCCTGGTCATCCTTGGGGTCGGCATCATCATTGTAGAAATCATAGCCTCCCCGCACCCTGCATCCGACACCGAAACAGCCTCCCAGATCAGGATGGGTGTAGTCGATGCCTGTATCGATCACAGCAACGGTGATGTTCCTGCCGGTGATGTTGAGGACCTTTCGCGTATAGTTCGCACCGATGACCTTCACGCTGGTGCTGAGATGGAGAGCGACGTCGTCGAGACGGAAAGGACGGCTTTCCTGGCCGACGGGCAGGATGGAGGCAGGCAGGTCCTCGTCTATCTGATACCTGATGCCCATCCTCCTGAGCTTTCTGAGCCCTGCCCGGGTGATCCTTCCGGAGAATCCGTTGATGATGGGATGGTCATGATGTTCAGTGAAGCCGTCCTGCAGGAGCCTGATGATGACCTCCCTGTTGAGCGCCTCCACCCGTGCAAGCGGAAGGTCTCCCTGTATGCGCTTCGGCGGCGGATCGACCAGGCGTATGATGACATTTGCCGCACCTTCCATGGCGATCTTCTCCTCGATGTTCTCGTACTGCTGCGGCCGGACAGCGCCCTGTGCAACCGAAAAGAAGAGGAGCAGGAGCAGGGAGACTACGATAAGACGAGACAGGACAGCAGGAGAGAGGCCTTTCATCTCAGGATCACCCCTTCTTTTCCCCTGAAACGCCTGTCTGCGGTGAGATAGGGGATGTTCCTTGTCCGTGCAGTGAGCCACCCGAGAAGATCGGTCGCGGGAAGACGCTTGCTCCCGAGCCCGTTGGCCTGCTTGTAGATGGCATCATCTATCGGGATGGCATGGGGAAGGAAAGCGTCGAAGTACTGGTCAGCTACTCCACGGCCTTCCCTCTTCAGCAGGAGGGCGTGCATCCTCTGGAGGTCGTGCTTGGAGGTGAGCATCGCGACAGACGTCGCATACTCCTTGAAACGGGGATGACCATGGAGGATCCTGAACAGGGCATAGCCGTCCACATAATAGGAAGGAAGAGAGGACTCCATCGGTTCACCTGTTCCTCCGTCTCAATTTCCCGTAGAAGGTGGAGAGGTCTATCGGATGGATGACATCGAAGAGGATCTGGTCGTCCTCCCGAAGGTGTTGCTCCTTGACGAGCTCTGCCGGGAGGACGATGCCGAGCGAACTGCCCCATTTGCGTATGGTCGCGACTATGGCCAAATCCTGGATCACCTCTTTTCCTATGCAAGTAACACACGATACAGGGAACGACAATAATTATATTTTGATTATATTCAAGTATAACTCTCTGAGAGAACAACTATTTAAGGTTTACTAAAATCAGAAATCTCGCCGCTCGGAGCCATCCTCGTCCTAAAGGCGAGGTATGACGCTCTTTGCCTCTTCGGTTGGAATAACCCCATGTAAAAGGGCATAACACACTCCCTTTACAAGAACCAAAACATTTATATATGGTAGAACACACCATAACATTATGGTATTAAAATGAATCTTAAACAACAGATACTCAAAGTAATCATAGAGAACAAAGAAAAAGAATTCACCATCAGAGGGCTTTCCAAGAAATTAAAAAAAGATTATAAGAATACCTATGATGCTGTACAAAACCTGATCGGGTCATTAAACATCAACAAAAAAGGAAATGCCACATACATCACTTATGCTCCAAAGCTCACCAATCAGATATATGAAGCCGAACAAGCAAGGAGGGACGCCGTCATAAAAAAGATAAAGATACTGTACAGAGATATACAAACAGCCAGCAACCCCTTCTTCGCTGCCATTCTTTTCGGATCATTCGCGAAAGGCAACGAAACAAAGAATTCAGATATTGATATCTGCATAATCCATGACAATGAGGATGAGATAAAACCTACACTTTCAAGATTAAGAATCCTCCCCAGAATCCAATTACATCCCTTCCATTATTCCGAATTCGTGCAATTACTGAAGAATAAAGATTTTAATGTCGGGCATGAAATAGTAAAAGATGGGATCATCCTGAGAAACATCGAATTATTCTATGAGGTCATCAGACATGGATGAGAAAAGAATTCTTGAGGCAAAGAAGAATTACCATGCATACCTCTCAGAATACCTGTTGAAGAAAGTTCCGTTCGACCAGAACATATTTGAAAAATTTCAAGAGAACGCGATCGAAAGCCTTACCGTGGCAAACGAATTGTTCGAAAGCAGAATGTCGTATCTTTGGACGATCGTAGTGAGCTATTATGCTATGTTCTATATTGCGAGCGCGTACATCTACCGTAAAGGATTTAAAGCCCAACACAAGATAGTCCACAAAGTAATCAACGATACGCTCATCATCCTTGCAAAAGACGAGTTAGAGAAAAGGTTTCTCGAAGAGTATGAAGAAGAAAAAGAGAAGGCCCTCACCCTCGCTGAGAACATGCTTGATTCTTTTGAACACGAACGAACGAAACGTTCTACCTTCCAATATGAAATGACAAAAGAGCTGAAAGAGTCCAAAGCAAGAACATCTCTTGAAAGGGCAAAGGATTTTGTCAATATGTTCAGAGAACTCATACAATGAAGAAATACGATAAAGAAAAAAAGAAGAGCAGAAACAGCTAGTCTGCCTCTTCGGTCACGAAGGTCTCCACCGGCTTCGACATGACCGCCTCGTAATATTCGATCGGCTTGATGTCCGTGAAGATGGTCTTGTGGATCAGGAACCTGCCATCCTCGCTCCTGCTTATCCTCGACTGCACTATCGGCATCTTGCTCAACTGCTTCTCTTTCTTATACGTCAATCCCATGGTGAATACCTCCATTTATTTCATCAGGTGTATCCTCGAAACCATCGGTCCAAGAAAGGCCTTTCGGAGAAGAAGACGGAACCGTTCCAGTCCAGACGGCAAGGATTCCAGGAGATTCCAGGAATTTCAGCAGAGGAGGAAGTCATCGGAAATCATCTGGAAACAAGAAAAGAAAAAAAGGACATTTTTTAAAGGACATTCTTTTCTTCCTGAAGATGGCGGCAATCAAATACAAGGAGAAATGCGTCCGATGCAGGAAGAACTGGGTCATCACCTCCTGGAGAAGCAGAGGCCAACTCTGCTATGACTGCCAGAAGGAAGAGCTCAAGGGAAAGATCGCCGACCCTGAGATGAAGAAGTTCTTCAACATCCCTGAACAGCTCTACAAGGACAACGGCTTCCTGCGGAACATCAAGATAGCCTACCTGCGGTACGGCAACCTGACGGAAAAGCAGATGGAAGCGTTCAAGAAGGCCGTCGTCAAGATGAAGGAAGACGCCAAGAACCCACCGCCCGAACCGAAGATGGACTGGCCCTGAATAGGGATATGCCAGGACATACATCCGAGAGAAGGCATAACACTTAAAAGAGAAGAGGATTCTGTCCTTCCGGGAGGGACTTCATGGCAAGAAAAACGACGTTCTGGATCTATGCGCTCATCATCGTCCTGATATTCGCATCTTCTCTGGTGGGTCTCCTGACAGACTACTGGTGGTTCCAGGCCCTCGGCTTCGAAAGCATCTTCCTCATATCGCTCAAGGCGAAGATCATGGTCTTCCTGCTGGCAGCGATCATCTTCTTCATCTTTGCGCTCGTCAACGTCTGGATAGCAGCAAAGTTCCATCATGACAAGACAAACAGGATATCGGTGAAGTCCAAGGTCTGGATCATCCTGGGCATCTCGGTGATCGTCGGCTGGATAGCCTCTGCCCAATGGTTCACCATCCTCCAATACCTCAACCAGGTGAGCTTCTCGCTCGCAGATCCCATCCTCCACCGGGACGTCTCATTCTATGTGTTCAGCCTGCCCTTCCTCCTTGCCCTGTGGAGCTATGCCCTGGCCATCCTGGTCATCACCTCAGGAATCGTCATCCTAGACTATTTCCAGACATTCTTCAGGAGGACCTTCAAACAGCCAAACCCCTTCAACCCCGGGCCAGAACAGCCCCTGCCCCAGATGCCCAACATACGGATGTATTGGAAACAGATCAAACGGCCGGCCATCGTCCACATCACGGTCCTGCTCTCCCTGAGCTTCCTCCTCTTCGCCGCCAAGCATTACCTGTCACAGTTCTCCATCATGTTCTCTGAGAAGGGCATCGTGGTCGGAGCAGGATACACCGACGTGGTGGTGTTCCTGCCCATCATCAAGATCCTCATGATCTTCGCCCTCGTCATCACCGGCCTCTTCTATGTCTGGCTCTTCCTCTTCTCCAGGGATCCCCGCCTGAAGAAGCGGCACATCATCGGTATCATCGTCCTCACCTACCTGCTCTTCGTCGTGGTCGGACAGACACTTGTGCCTGCGCTCGTCCAGTCGTTCCGGGTGGACCCCAACGAGCTCGACCTGGAAAGCCCCTACATCCAGAACAACATCAACTTCACGAGGATCGCCTACAACCTTGACGATGTGGAGGTGCACGACTACCCGGCAGAGGGAAAGATAACCAGAGAGATGCTGGGACGGGCGAAGAAGACCATCGACAACGTGCGTATCCTGGATTACCGCCCCCTCGTCCAGACCTATAAGCAGACCCAGGAGATCCGGCTGTACTACGACCTGGCCAACATCGACATAGACCGCTACACCATCAAGGGAAACTACACCCAGGTCATGCTCGCTGCCAGGGAGCTCAACCAGCAACAGCTCGCCGCCAATTCCAAGACCTGGGTGAACCTGCACATCATCTACACCCATGGATTCGGGATGGTCATGAGCCCGGTCAACAGGGTCACAGACCAGGGGCTGCCAAGCTATTTCATCAAGGACATCCCGCCCATAAACCTCATCGGCGAACCGTCCCTGGACATCACCCAGCCCAGGATATACTATGGAGAGCAGGACAATGACTATGTACTGGTCCAGACCAAGAGCAAGGAATTCGACTATCCCCAGGGAAGCGCCAACAAATACGTCAGCTATGACGGGAAAGGAGGGGTCGTCCTCGACAGCTTCTTCAAGAAAGTGCTCATGGCCTGGAGGTTCAAGGACATCAAGATCCTTCTCAGCAGCGACCTCACCAAGGAAAGCCGGATCATGTTCGACCGTTCGGTGCAGGAGCGCATCGGCAAGATAACACCCTTCATCGTCCTGGACAGGGACCCGTACATGGTCCTTTACCAGGGAAGGATGCTGTGGATCCAGGACGGCTACACCATCACCGGCAACTTCCCCTACTCCCAGAAGATCGGAAGGCTCAACTACATCCGGAACTCGGTGAAGGTGGTGATGGATGCCTACGACGGCAGCATCGTCTATTACATCAGCGACGAGAAAGACCCCATCATCCAGACCTATGCAAGGATCTTCCCCGGCCAGTTCAGGAGCATCAGGGAGATGCCGGCGGGCCTGCGGAAACACGTAAGGTATCCTGAAGACCTCTTCGCGATACAGGCAAACATGTACAGCATCTATCACATGAAGGACATCAAGGTGTTCTACAACAAGGAGGACGCGTGGCAGATCCCCTCGGAGATATACGGGACCGGACAGAAGGTCAAGATGGAACCGTACTACATGATCATGAAGCTCCCAGGAGAGACAGGGGAAGAGTTCGTCCTCCTGACGCCGTTCACCCCGATACAGAAGGACAACATGATCTCCTGGCTGGCCGCGAGGAGCGACGGAAAAGAGTACGGAAAGCTCCTGCTCTACCGCTTCCCAAAAGACCGGCTGGTCTACGGACCCCTGCAGATAGAAGCGAAGTTCGACCAGGACTCGGACATCTCCCAGCTGCTCACCCTCTGGAGCCAGCAGGGCAGCAGAGTAACGAGGGGCAATCTCATCGTCTTGCCCATCGAAGATGCATTGCTCTATGTGGAACCGCTCTACCTACAGGCAGAACAGGGGCAATTGCCCCAGCTGAAACGGGTGCTGGTCTCTGACGGAGACAAGGTGGTCATGAGAAAGACCCTGGGTGATGCCCTGGAAAGCCTGTTCGGGAGCGCCAGCGAACAGAACACCCGGTCCACCAGGACAGAAAGCACTGCAGGGAAAAACGAGACGCTCGTCGAACAGGCCAACCGCTATTATCAGAACATCCTCGACGCCATGGAAAGCGGGGACTGGACCGCCATGGGCAGGGGCTTCGACAAACTAGGTAATGTCCTCGACCAGATGAAGTGACCCTCATTCTTTCTTCTTATAGAAACGAAAATACAGGACGAGCAGGAAGTATGCCATGAAAGCCAGGACGAAGACCGTCTGGCCGACCATCAGGACAGTATCATCGATGATGATGAATTTGGCGAGGAGGATCAGGGCTCCGACCATCCTGACGACGAGCCCTCTTGCAGAGACATCAAGTGAGGACTTCCTCCTGAAGATCTTCCGTATCTGCAGGAAGATATCTGCGGTGAGGGCGACGAAAGCCACCAGAAGAGCATAGTCCACGAAGATATCGATGAAGGGCATAGGCCGCTTCTCTTGGGAGAGATTTATTAATGTTTCGATACGAACAATTTGTATCTTAGCTCATCCACTGAGATTTGTCAGGGTAACAGCTGAAGGGATGAGAAGGGATGGCCGAAGAGAGATTGAAGCCAGAGATCCTCAGAGCTCGACCGTGACGGTCTTGTCCTTCTGGTTGATGTCTTTCAGGATCCTGTGACCCTTGAGCTTCTTCTTGATGGCTTTGGGATCGAGCTCGCGCACCGCCTTCCTGGTCTGCTCGAGGATCTGGTTGATCTCTGCGTAATGCTCATAGATGAACCGGGCCTTCTTCTCGTTTTCTGTGATGTTCGCGGTCAACCGACCGACATTGTCCTGCTGCAGGTCGATGACCTTGCGCATCTTCGCGAGGACCTTGTCCTTCTCCTTGTTCATCTGGACAAGACGTTCGTCGGCCTTGACCGTCGAAAGATGCTCAGCGAGGGCGGTCAGGAAATCAGGGTAGAGCTTCTCTTCGAGGTCTGCATAGAGTTTGAACTTGACCGGGGTGATGTCGATAAGCACCCCCTCCCGAAAGACTGCCCGTGGTTTGGTACGGTCCTTGAGAAGACCATGGAAAGCAGCATAGACCTTTGCATAGTCCCCTGTCTTCAGCTTGGTGAGCGGAGTGTCCTTGACAATTCCTGCCCGCAGACAGAGTTCCTCGCCATAGGTGCTTCCTGTCCCCATGGTCAGGACGATGGCCTTGACCAACGAGTCTTTCCCGGAATCTTCCAGCAGTCTGACGAAGTCTTTTTCCGGGAGGGTGAAGGGATTGTCCCTTGATGCAGGAAGCTCGTACTTCACCCCGCCACGTATCTCCCTCTGGGACCATCGTTTGGAGAGGAGCGAGCCCATGATGATGTCGCCTTCTTTGGTGAGCACGACATTCCCTTTCGCAAAGAGCTCGACATGGAGAGAACGGACGCCCTTCTTGCCCTCGAAGACAAAGGTCAATATCCGTTCTGACCCTTCCTGGACGACGCTCTGGAGGGTCGTTCCGGCAAGATGCTTGCGCAGGAACACGCAGAAGGCAGGAGGTTCCTCTCCTGAAGCGAAACGCCGCTTTGTCCTCATGATCATGCCCGGCAGGGATATGTAGAGCAGGCTCTTCCCGGAACCAGGAGTGTAGAACGAGAGATAGAAGTCATCATGGCCTATCTGATAGACCTTGTCCACCTTGGAGCCCTGCAACTGCCTGAGCTCTTTCACGAGGAAGTACAGGTCCAGGGAACTGAGCTGCTTCTCCATCTTACCCCAGGAACCCCCGTATCCAGCCTGCCCTGGTGATGTTCTCCTCGAGGACGCGGATCCTGCCTTTGGCCAGGTCATCCATGATGATGGACGTTATCTTGTTATGCTTCGGATTGGCCGGCACCTTGACAAGGTCCTGCGCAAAGGATGCTGCCCTGCGCATCTCCTTGGGGAGGTATCTCATGTTGTCCTTGTTGAAGTACTGCATGGCATCCCTGAGATCGATGAGGAAGCCGGGATAGGCCTGTTCGATGGTGGCCAGGTCCTTCTTCTTCAGCGCAGACAATCCCAGCATCTCAGGAGGGAAGCCCATCGAATAGAGGGAAGCGCAGAACTTGATGGCTCTTGGCAGCTTGAGCCCCTTGGTCTGCCGGGAATATCCCAGGAGACCGATGTGCAGCTTCCTCAACCGCCGGCGGGGGATGAAAGAGGAGAAGTCGTTGATGCGGTCGGCCAGGAGACTGACCTCTTTGAAGTATTGCTCAGAGGTCCTGTCGATGATGGAGAGGAGAGCCTGCCGGTCGACATCTGCCGGAGGTTTTCGCCTGCGGCCCTTGACCTGCTCTATCCCTTCGAGCACCTCCTGCTCGGCATTGTCGTATTTGAAGGCGCTCTGCACGGTGAAGGTCTGCACCGACGGATACTCGGAAAGCATGGCGTCGACGTTCTGCGGCTTGAAGTTCCCGCGGAAAGGGGTCGATCCGCAGCCGAGGATCGGCAGGATATCGACGCTCGTCTTCTCCTGGAGCTTCCAGAGGTCCATCAACGCTATCTTCTCTATGAGGACGGCAGCGAGACTGCCGTAGTTCAATGCAGGATCGCTCCTGGCAAGCCAGACCCGCTGGAACTGCTCGATCTTCTCGGCCTTGATGTATGCATGGGCGATCCGATGGGCGTTGAGCATGGCCTCCTTCTCTTCGATGAGCGGCGTCACCCGTATCTTCTCAGGCATGAACTTCCCGATCCATTCTGCGATGGAGATGTCCTTGTCGGCAAACCTCATGTGCTGCTTGCCGACGACGATCTTCTGGTAGTAGCGCGCCATCCTGATGAGGCCGCCCGGAGATTCGGTCATGGGAAGGCAGACCTCGAATACCGGAGCGATGTCATCGTGGTAGAACAGCCTCGCCATGTCGAAGCTCCGCGGGATGCTCTCCAGGGTCTCGAGGAGTATCTTCCCCTCTCCGGACTCCACCCGCGGATTGGGAACACGGTAGGTGAGGAAGATGTCCTTCCCAAGTCGCTTCTTGGAGAAGAAGGGCTCATACCTGCTGAGGAGTTTCTTCACCACATAGTTGTCGGTCTCCTTGCCCTCGCAGTCCCAAAGCTGCTCCTCGATGTTCAGATGAGAATAGGCGTAGAATGCTTCCCTGATCTCGTCATCTCCTTCAAGGACGATACGGTCAGAGAAGAAGGGCGGCCTGACATTGTCAGGATGCTGGGTGCTCATGATGCGGGAGACTTTCATGGGGATAGGAAAGAGATGCGATAGGAGATATATAAACGTTATCAGAAGCGAAGAGAAGCTAAGCAACGAGGATGGCAGGCTTTCCGGGAAGGGCTGCGGCTGCCTTGGACTCTTCGGTCTCTCCGGCCCGGATGACCTCTATCTCGGCACCAAATTCCTCCTGAAGAAAAACGCGCGCGTCCTGCAGCGCCGCAAACTCCTCCTTCTCAGAGGAGACCGCTTCAGGGATCCTCCCTGACTTGAGGATGCGCTGGAGGATCCTCATGACCTCCTGTCCGTGCTTCTTGATGCTCTCCTTCGCCATCATCCGGGGGATGAGCTCTTTCGGGTTCCTGGTCGCCTTCATCTCCCTGGCCAGGAGGGCATAGAGCTCGTATTTCCAGGGAGAGGCCACAAAGAGGGTGAGCTTCTTCGGCGTCTCTACTTTCGCAAGCTTCAGCACCTGCTGGATGTCCTGCACTGAATCTGCGACGGTCTTCTCCAACGCGTCCAGTTCTGGCCTGATGAGCTTGTCGTCATGCTTCGGCCAGGAAGCGACCGAGACAAAGCCCTTCTTTCCCAGCTTTTCCCAGATCTCTTCGCAGAGGAACGGCACGAAGGGAGCCATCATGATGACCTGGGACTCCAGGATACGGTCCATCAGCGACCTGTTCGGACGGTTGTTGGTCCGTTTCAGGTACCAGCGCAGGTCCTGGTTCAGCTCGAAGAATGCCTTCTGCGATGCAGTCCTGAAAAGGGTCTCTTCCATGGCCAGGGTAGTCTCCTTGACGATGCTGTTGAGCCTGCTCTCCATCCAGGCATCCACCGGTGTCTCCTTTGCCGGACCGTTCCCTTTCCCGTGATGGGTGAGGCAGAAATCATGGAAGGCGATGAGCTTGTTCCTGATGGCGGCGGCAAACCCCGAATCCCAGTTCGGATCGTCCAGGGACTCTCCGCCGGACATGATGGTGAGCCTGCTCGGATCGACATTGAACTTGTCAGCCATGTCACGGAGCAGGATCATGTTGCCCAATGACTTGGACATCTTCTGCCCGTCGATGACCACCCAACCGTTGACACCTATTCCCCTGGGCCAGTACTTTCTGGGGAGCAGGGCGACGTGGTTGAAGATGTAGAAGGTGAGATGGTTCTGGATGAGGTCTTTTCCAGAGTTCCGGAAATCCACAGGATACCAATAGGTAAAGCTTTTCCTCATCTGCTCTGCCTCTTTTGATGGAGCAGTCCCTTTGCCGAGCAGGATATGGTCGAAGAGGGCATCATTGACCTTGTCCAGAGGCATCTTCGTCAGGAGATGGGCGACGGTGTAGTAGGCATTGTAGAGCGTGGAGTCTGAGAGGGATTCGATGACCCACTGGGGATCCCAGGGAAGCTTGGTGCCGAGTCCATATTCCCTCGCGCATGCCCAGCTGTGGAGCCATCCGATGACATGCTCGAACTGCGCCCTCGCTTTTTCAGGATAGAGCCTGATGCCTCGAAGCGCTTCCCGGGCAAGCTCTTTCCAGGCAGGATCACCGTAGTTGATGAACCATTGGTCACGGACGATCTTGACGATGCACTCGTTGAGGTTCCGTGAGACGACCCGGCCGGTCAGTTGGTAGAGGATGGCTGCCCAGCCCTGCTCGATGAGCTGCTCTTTCACATAGTCCATCTCTTCCTGGATCGGTCTTCCGACGATGTCACGGCCAAAGACGCCCTTGTAGATGCTGCCGAACTTCGCGTTGTAGAAGCTGAGCTTGTAGAGCTCTGCCCGTATCCTGTCGAGCTTCTTCCGCTCGTCCTGGTGCTTGACCCCGTACTTCTCGAGAAAATGCTTTGCAGGATTGCCGCCGATGCCTTTCAGGTCAAGGATCTCGATGGGTTCGATCTGCGCGACCATCTCCTTGTCCAGGCCATATTTCTTCTGGAGCTTCTCGTCCTTCTTGAGGTCCCAGAGGGCGATGAGATCGTCGGCCGACTCAGAAGGCACCGAGTGGACCAGGCCAGTACCCACCTCGGGATCGAGGAACGTTGCAGGAAGAACAGGGACTTTGCGATCGCCGAACTCTTCAGTCTCTTTACCGATAAGGTCCTGCCCTTTTATGGTACCGACGGGTCTTAGTTTCCAATCCTGTTCTTCCAGGCGCTTGATGGCAGATTCGCCAAGTATCCAATGTTCTGTTCCGGCTGCTGTCTCTATCTCGATCTCCTGATAGTCATAGTCCGGATGGACATAGATGTTTGTCAAGCCAAGGATGGTGTCAGGACGGAGCGTTGCAGAGACAAGGTAACGGTCGTCATCGAGCCGGTGCTTCACCAGGAGGAATTCCTGCGGCGTCTCACCTTCTCCTTCGCTCCGATCATGGTCACCGACCGGCATGTTTAGCTTGGGGTCCCAGACGACCGGATGCTCGCCCTTGGTCACATACCCCTTTTCCTTGAGCTTTCGGAACTGCCATCGGATGAACCGATCATAATACGGATTCAGCGACGTGGTGATGAAACTTCTTCTGAAGTCGACAGACATGCCCATGCGCTGGTAGTCGATCTTCGCTTCCCGGGGAAAGAACGCTGTCCAGTGTTCAGGGTCGGCGAACGCTTCTATCTCCTTTTCCTTGAAGCCCATCTTCCTCATGGACGCCCATTGCTTCGGCTCCTTGTCACGGATACGCTTGGCTGCCGCCTCGATGGGTGAACCGGTGCAGTGCCAGCCCTGCGGAAAAAGGACGTTATAGCCCTGAAGACGTTTGTACCTCGCCAGGACATCGACCCGCATGAGGGTGTAGAAATGCCCGATATGGAGGAATCCGTTCATGTAGGGATAGGGAAAGGTCAGCATGAACTTTTTCCGGGCAAGGGGTTCTGCTTCGAAGAGCTTTGCTTTTTCCCATCGTTCCTGCCATTTTCGTTCGGTTGCAGATAAGTCCAGTTGGGTCATGGGAGGGGTGAGAGCACAGCCATATTTAAATATTTATAAATCCTCAAAAATCGATAACGTTGTTTACTGATTTTTGAGCACAGAAGGAAAGATTTATATATTTAGTATACAAAAACGTATACTAATCATCATAATCTACGAGAAACAAGAGTGTGAGCAAGATGCAGATATTTTTCATCATCGGAAAATTCCTTTACAACTGGATGACAGGAAGGCTCTTCTGAGAGCAAGCAGGTGACAAACCAATGGCAGCAAGAATCGACCGGCAGAGGATCTATCTCATCGCTATCGTGGCAATAGTGGCCATGGTGGCAGCATTGACTGTCTTTGGAGGCAACAGTGAACCCGTGGGTTTCCTGAGCGATGAAGCAGCAAATATCGGCGGTGACGCATCCACGACCAATCCGCTGTCAGTGAGAGCGCTCTCAGGACCTGGAAATGCTTATGCGTGTGTCGACAGCAGAGGAAACCTGTTCCGGAGCGAAGAACCCTGCAGATAAGAACTGACGCTAGATATCTGTCAGATCATTCATAAAACAGACTTAGAACTTCTTGAACATGGCAGCCTCTTCAGAGAGGTCCACCTGCCCCAGGAACATGGCCCTGCAGCAATACCTGTCCAGGCCCAGCTTGTCCATGACCTTCTTGCGGTCCTCTCCCTTGTCCACCCGTTCATTGTACTCTTCCAAAGGTGGCCGATGGGCTTCCCGCAGCTGAAACAACGCACTGGAATGATCATTGTAGATTCGAGTGTTGAGAGGGGGTTTATAAAGGTTTGCTCATTGGAGGCTATTTCCTGAGGACATAGAATCCTACCGCAGGATCGTTGCTGTCCGGGAGAATAACCTGCTTTTCTGAAAATCGACTGTTTTTGACGATACCCCCCACAACAGAGTCCACGTTCATAGAGAACGACTCAGAGATGAACATCCCTCCAGGCTTCAACGCACCATAGCTGGTCTTGAGCACATCTGAAAGGAAATTACGATTGATTGCTGCTTTGACCCTTGAATCCCCAAGCAGCATGCTATAATGATATTCTGGATCAAGAAAGTCTTTGGTGAAGATTGCATCCATTTTCCCTTCCTTGAACGGAACTTTCGATGCATCACCGACTATGACAGGAACCCCCTTCGAAGTGGCGAACTTTGCAGCGGTCTTGTTGATATCAAGACCATATGCATCCCATCCCTCAACATTTCGTAGGTATTCGACGAGGGAACCATAATTTGACGCGATATGGACAACCTTGGGCCGTTCTATCTCCTTCAGATTTTCTTTGAGGATACCGTAAAGAAGGGCATATTGGTCAAGCGGCTTTTCAAAGTCATCCATATCAGAAAAATCATCCACACGGAGCCGGGTTAACTTTTCTCTGGCAGTGTTTTTGGCTTTTGGAGTTCCCGCATAAACATAGTGTTTCAATGCATCAGAGAGTTCCTTCTTGACCTCTTTTGCTTTCGGTTCAAACTGGGAAAAATAAGCTTCTGCAGCTCTCTGATAGGCAAGATGATTCTTGTGGTCATCACGGAACCCCTCTGCATGGACCCATTCATCCCCTGTCAGAACCCTGGATATAATGGCTGATCCTTTACCCATAGCCAAATAAGTTCTCTTCAAGTATATAAATGTTACTACTATTTGATGATTAAAACAGAAACATTTAAGTAGCCTATGGATCGCAAACAGTATCAGAAGATGTTCTCGCAGAAATAGAACATCAAAACGGTCAGACCTCTTTCGCTGAGCATCTCCCCGTATGCAGGCATCCAGGACTCGTGTATCATGATGAGGTGCTCATGGTTACGGATGACATGAGGGAACTGTTTTCTTAGGTCGTTGATGATCCGGTTGAAGTGCTGATAGCTCCTGACCGCAAACTCAAGCTCTGCCTCCCACGGTGCCAAAGACCTGATGTAATAGATGGAATGAGGATTTGTGCGCATCCACTCAAACATCGCCTGCTCATCCTTCCTTGAGAGGTCGCGGAAGTAGATGATCGCCTTGAAGAATTCCAATCCCAATTTGTTGAAATCAACCGCTATACGATACGAAAGGATGATCTTCTTATCCTCAAGCCGTTTCATCCTGCCACGGACGATGTCTCTGCTTGACTTGACTTTCCGTGCAAGTTCTGCCAAAGGTATGCGGGCGTCATTGGCAAGGATATTGAGTATCCCGTAATCCAGTTCATCCACGGCATTATCCACGACATCCCCGCCAAAGATAGCAATCGTGCCATCAGTATCTCCTGTAAAAAACTTCTTGTTGTATTGCTGTGTATCGACCATCGTTCCCAACACCTTACTGATGATAAGGTGTTTCCATTTCGCAAGGAACGACTGAATCTCTTCAAAATATCCGGTAATGGACTTCGAGAGGACGGCAAAGACGCAATCGAAAGCACCATCTGCAATACCATACCAATAGATGTTCTTGCTCTGGCGCATCTCTCCAAAGAACCGTTCTCGTTCTTCGGGAATGTTCTCAAGCTTCAGATAGACCTTGAACATGAAATAGCCTAATTTGTTGGGATTTATCGAAGTGATGAACTGTTCGACAACGCCTTTCTTGACCAGCTGCTGGATGCGATACTTGACCGCCTCCCTTGACTTATTGACCTTTCTTGCAAGTAGCGAGTTAGGGATGCGACAGTTCTTATCAAGTTCTGCAAGAATCTTCCTGTCTGTGAGATCAAGCTTGATTTCCTCCATGTATGACCGATACATGGGCAGGATATATAATATATTCGGATATCGGTCATATTTTAAGAGATACTTTATTATTAAAGTTACCACACCCCAGTAAGGATAAGTTCCGTATTTTGGTGAATCCCGTGTCAGAATCGAACGATGATACTGTGAAGTCTCTTGAAACGCCGCTTGTGGACAAGACACAAGGCACTCTTGAGCGGATTGTGAACAGATCAATAGATGTGGGTTTCATGGGACTTGCTGCAACATACTATCTGACCTCTTCTGCTCTGACCTTCACCGGCTTTCTCGTAGCCGACCTTATCATGAAGAAAAAGAAAGGTGAACGGCTGTCGCTCAAGAATATTGCAACGTCTGCATATCACAATCTTTCTGATGCGGCGATCAACGGGCCAGGACAGGAACTGATGTATACGGGGATAGATGCTTTGCCAAACACGAGTTTTCTGCAGAAGATCATCAAGACATTGACCTTCAATCCGATAGTTGCAGCAGGATACCAGCTCTTTTATCAAGCACACCAGTATATCCGTTCAGAGATCGGGTACGTGAAAGCGATCGGTGCCCTATTGAATCCGCAGAAAGCAAAAGAATATCTCAAAGACTTCTATGACGTCAAACTGAAAGGCCAGTACCTAGGCAAAGTCTGGACGGTCTTCAAGCGGGTCTTTCCGATCCATTTCGCATCCATCAACTACATCACTGAACAGACTCTGCCCAATACATACATGCCGCTGCGGATGGGCATAGCTGCAAACAACGATGTCATCTTCGCGATGGCATCGAAACCGGACAAGAAGAAATGATGGAAACAACTAAAACAGCTTCCCCAACACATCGACCGTGTAGAGGACCATGGCATGGGCCTGTTCCTTGCTGGGATGGAAGACCTCGGCCTTCTTGTGGACCGAAGATACCCTCACTTGATTTATGAGATGGATCTGTTCAGTGAGGCCGGGATCGAAGGAGACCTGTTTCTCCTTGAGCTTCGCTATCAGCTTGCCCAGGCCGATGCCTGGCTGGGTCTCCAGGATATCCTGTCCCGTCGCTTCATAGTACTTGCGATGCAAAGCCACCTCCAGGATGCGGCCGCAGAGGATGGTGACCGACCGGTAGGAACCCGAAGAGAAACAGCGTTCTATCTCCCGGGCGTCAGCATGTATCTCGCCCGCAACCTCGTCGGGAAGAGACGGAAGCTGTATCCTGAACAGTTCGGTCTCTTTCATCCTTGAGATGACATCCTTCATCCGGGCCACAACATCTATCATCAGGACGCGCCGGTTCTCCTGATAATCCTGGTGGAGCTGTTTTATCAGGGACGCGAGCTCACTCGCGACCTCTTCATCGCTTCCCTGCCCCTCAAGACGGAGCGACCGCAGTTCATCCATGACGTTCCGGAGGTCTTTCTTGTAGAACAGTTCCCGGCTCTGCTTGAAGTCGACATAGGGCTTTCCTTCCTCGCTCACCTGAAGATCGCCGTCCACTGCGTTGAGGGAGGCGCTCATCCTGTCGATGAGATTGGTCAATCTCCGTTTCATGGGCTTTTTTCCCCCTTTGTCTCTGCCCTGGCATCGGTCTTGGCTTTCTTCAATACCCTCTTTTTCCGGGGCGGATGGTCCTTCATGTATTTCGTCTTCCGCCGCACATACTGGACAGGATTCTTGATGTAATTGCAGAGATTGTCAGGCGTGCAGACCCCGAAGTCCCTGTAGTACATCATGTTGTCGCAGTTGGGAGGGAGTTTCCGCTTTGCCTGCTGCCGGTGGTAGCGGATGCTTCCCTTGATATTCACTTCCCGCAGAGGCTCATCGAGACCCTTGTTCCATCCCATCAGGCGTTCTTCGATCTTGTCGTAGGACCAGCCAGATGAACTGAGGAAGTTTATCAGGATGAAGATGGCGCGTTTCTTTCCGTCCTTTATGCCCTTGAAGATGTTGTGGATACACGGAGGGAAAAGCTCTTCGGGAATGGCATCCTTGATATCTTCATAGGCAAAATCCTTCTTGCTCGCCTCCTGTTCTATCTTGGGCCGAAAGTCCGCTGCCTGGAGAAAGAGCCCTCTCGCCTCGTCCGGGGTCGCCTTTGAGGTGTCCAGCCAGGGAAACACGCCGACCTTGACCTTGGACGGTTCTGCGGATGAGCGTTCAAAGGCAAGGATATTATCAGGATCGACGGGAACAGATGCCAGGCCAGATTTCTCATGGAGCGAATAGACGCTGCGGTACATGTGACGGGAGGAGACCAGGATGGTATCTATCTTCAGGTCTATCTTAGTGGGGGTGTCATGGACGGTCTCTGCGACGAGACGTCTGGCCTTCTCAGGATCTGCCTTCTGGAGCCGCTTGAATGCGTCCAGGGAGATGATCTGCCGCGACACGGCATAATCATTGTCAGGAGAGTCGATATAGTGGGTGAGGTATTCGACGATGCGCTTGACCTCCTCGGGAAAAAGGTCCTTGGTCTCGACGTCATGGTATTTCTCAGGAAACGCCTCGAAGGGGACGCTGATATGGAATCCCTTGTTCCCTGAGAACTTGGCGGTGATGGAACGGATCCCATGGGAACGAAGCGCCCTGACGATGGCGTCGGAGATGATGCACGTCCCTTCCCAGAGCTCGAAATCCACATCGATGACCAGGTCCCACCCGACCCGAAGGACATCGAGCTCTTTTCGGCTCATGGCAGGCGACAGCAGGAGCGGGTTCTGCCAACGTTCCTCAGAGACATGGAATGAGGTGGCTCCCTTCTTGACGCTCTCCAAGACATCTGCAGGGTAGAGCAGCACATCAGGACGCTTTCCGAACGCCCGGTCGCCATAACGAAGACCCACTTCACGGCCCATGGATGCATCTACGATGGCATTCTGTATCTCTGGCCGCTTATAATATTGGAGGAGCGTACTCAGATGGAGCATGGAACCGGTGAGGGTTCTGCTGCTTTAATAGCTTGCGGTCAAGTGCAGAAGAGAGGACGAGAGCCTAGTCTCCAGAAGAGAACAGGTAGTGGAAGGGGGAATCGAACCCCGGCCCGAGGGGATATCTCAACGATTCAAAGCCGATGGGAGCATAACAAAAGTAGCCGTCGCCTGCATCTTTGAACACATCGTCGAAGGTAGTATCCTCCAGCTGCTGCTTGAGAGGAAAGCTCTCCATACCGGCAAACTTTTCGATGAGACCCCGTGAGACCGCCACCCCCTTCATCATGAAGGAATAGGCTGTCTGGATATCGGAGACTGTACAGGAAGCATAGGCTTCCTGGGGTGCATCCTCTGAAGATTCAATGAGATAATGAAAGAACGTGACCCCATTGAACGAACGGAGATCGAGCTTCCCTGAGGCAGGATCATTAAGGATACTCTCCAACACCTTGTTGTCTTCCATCAGAAAAAGTGAAGCAACACTCATATTTAAAAGATACGCCTATTCATAAAGGATCATAACGCTCATGTCCCCTCAAGGGAAAAGCAGAAAGCAACCTTTTTATTGTCCGTCTCCTTCTCAGGAACCATGAAACGGAAGCTCGGATTCGCGCTTGACGAGGACGGCAACAGCATCGCCATCGAGTCCCTCAAAGGAAAGAAAAGAGGGACCTATCGCTGCCTCCTCTGCAAGAAAGAGGTCATCCCGAAGATGGGAAAAGAGAAGGTCTGGCATTTCTCCCACAAGGGAAAGGATTGCCCGCTCACGGCCAGGCCCGCTGCATTGGATGCTGAACAGACACAGGCCACATCACTGGAGGCATTCTCCCAGAAGACCATCCCTCTATCTGAGATGGAGATACGGTTCGACCCGAACATCATCACCTGCCAGCTCTGCAAGCTGTCGGTCAACAGATTGCTGGCCGTCGACATCGGAAAAGGAAGGTTCCTCTGCAAGGAATGTTTCAGGGGATTCGACAGGACAAAACTTGATGATCTTGGCGGATAGCGAGACACGAAGACCATGATGTCGATCGAGGAATGGAAGACGGCAGTGAATGCATCGGAGAAGGCCATCGTTGTAGAGGGCAAGAACGATGAGAAGGCATTACGGGAGATGGGGATTGCCAACAGGATCTATCAGCTGAGCAGGAAGGCGATCTTTGCGGTGATCGAAGAGGTCTGGCAGAAAGAGAGACAGGTCATCATCCTCACCGATCTTGACAAAGAAGGCAAGAAGCTCTATGGCAGGCTGTCTTCGGGCCTGCAGGACCACGGCGTGGAGATCGACAATGTGTTCCGGGAATGGCTCTTCAGGAACTCCCAGGTCAGGCAGGTTGAGGGTCTAAAGCTTTAAATAAGGAGTTTGATTATCTGAGCTAAAAAGAGGTTCTAGACAGTTTTATAGAGGAATGACTATGCAGGAAAACCTAGAGAATAGAGTACGCATCGAATCAGATAGGAAGAACAGATACACCATCAGAGATGATGAATTCATCGCTTTGATGGAAAAGCGACAGAACAACAAGAGAGAGCAGGGACTAGACTTTACCTGGAAAAGTTCTGACAGGATTTCATTTACTGAGCTGTTCGCCGCCTATCAAAAATTTTCAGACGCTCTTGAAGACGTTCTTTACAATCACTTAAAGTTCAACGACAGACCAAAAGTGCTTATCGATGACATAGGCACCATAAAGAACAAAGGCACCCATCATTCATCTCGATATGGTCCTGCGATAGACAAGAGAGATCTGAATAAACTTGCTCTGCATACAGAAGACGATTTTTATTTCAAGAATCTACAGGCATTTGAACATTATGCCACGCTTCGCCTTAAAGCAAGCATAAACAAGTGGAATCTTGGAACTGATGATATCATACTTAATCTGAATGGATACAACCCAGAGATAGCTGCACATCTGGCAGACTTCATCTGCAATACAGGTGCAACAGATGTCTCTAAGGCAGCTCTTGCAGCCGTGTTAGAGAAAAAGTTCAAATACATTTATGACCAACTACCAGCTTCACAGAAAAATGGAAAGTACCCTGAAATTCTAAAACCATTTCACTCAGCAACTACAATAGCAGAAGTGAGACTCTACGAACCGTCAGCTGACTGGAGAGAAAAAGAACGTTCATTCCTGACTTATCCTATAGAAGTTTCACATGAAGAACTTTATGACGAAGAGCTCCCTTACACTATGGAACTCAAAGATCATGTTCTTCTTCAAGAACAGGAAGAAGACCTGTTTTTACTCAGCCCTGCAGAGATCCATGCGCTGTATCAGAAACTTAACAAAAACAACGTACCTGTCAAAGAATCAGATATATTTATTATTTGGTCTTGGATAACATCAAATCAGATGTATGTTATAGGAAAAGAAGGCACAGAACATGAAGGAAAAAGATTCTTGGCGCTTCCTAAGATCATTGATTATGGAATCCAAGGATACACTGTTGCGCCTGACCTTGATACTGCAATCACGATCGATTCTGATCTATTCAATCAAGAAGGATATATTGATCATTGGGAAGCGATCGGAGAGATCGAACACAAAGGAGAAAACATCATTTACAGTGTCCCTATAACCAGAAAAGATAAGAAAGACCCTTATGATACAAAAATAATAAATTTTGACGATATGCTGAATTTTGAATACAATCATGCGATGATTGTAGCTAACAATAACACGATAAAATGGGCAACTGAAATGATGCTTGATGTAACTCCTTTCTTCCTTAAATATACCGGTAATCTTGGCCAAGGGGTTGAAACGATCGAGAAAGGGACGATGCCTCCTGCTTCATGAAGAGATTTAAAACATATGTTTTAATTTTCTTGTAGCATGATTCTATTAACACCTATTCGTCTTATTCTGCAATGGGTCTTGAGGATACGCTCGTTGAAAATAAAGAAGAAGAACATAAAGGATTAGAAGCGAAAGTCGGCTTTCGCGATATTCTTAGACAGATTCCTCCAAAAGATTACGGCTTTATAGGTACATTCAGTCTGGCATCTGCTCTCATCGCAGGTCCGGCCATGATGCTCGGGACATTGGCAAGCTATCTCTTTGTCTACACTGCAATACAGAAAAAGAAGAAAGAACCGTTGACTGCCAAAGGAATCAAGGCAGAATCATATTTTGCAGCCATATCTGCATCATATTTTTCGACAGGCTATCATTACTTCAACATGCTAGGAAGCATCTTCATGAAAGGGCTTGTCGGATTCTTCGTCGGCATCCCGCTATCCTTTGCCATGTATTTCCCGCTGAAATACCTTCTCCACAATTACTCGCCTTTATCGTTCATCAAGAATATCGGCACAGCAATCAAAGGAGCATACCAATCATTCAAGGCGAACTTCAAGAACGCTTACACAAAAACATTGAAATACCTCGCAGTACCTCTGCTTGCGTTCTGGGGGCTTGTACCTCCTGATATCCAGGCGATGGCCCACGCCACAGGAGGAAGACTGGCATCAATGGGAGTGAAATACAAGATAGATTCAGAGATAAAAGACACAAGAGACATACAAGAATCACCTGCATGACTATTTCTTGAGATTCTCTTCTTTCATCATATGATCCTTGTCATATTCAATTTTTGGATTACTTACTTTCTTTTAGAAAAAGAAACAAAAGAGAGTGGCTTAGTCCTTCGGACATTTTGCCTTTTACTCCGTAAAAGAAATATATTTGTGGTGAGAAAACCTAAACTATTCTTCAATCTTCTTAATCAAATCATCCATATCAACTGGGCGAAACTTTGTTAATTCAGTAGATATGTTAATTCTTTTGTTCTTTTTATCAATAAATGGATATTCTTCTAATTTGTTATTGTGATGGTGTCCGCAAATTGCCCATCCATTCCAATCTTTTGGAACTTGTTCAGGTTCGTGAGATAAAAAGAATTTATATCCTCCATATCCTAAGAGGTAGGTTTCATTGAACTGGATCTTATTTGACTTATCGTGATTTCCTTTGATGAATATGATTTTTCCATTTAATTTTTTTAACCAATAATCCGTAGTTTTACTTCCTCCACCATGAGCTAAATCTCCCAAAAAATAAACTGTATCTCTATTGTTTATGGTATTATTCCAATTATCAACGAGAGTTTTATTCATATCTTCTGTATTGAGAAAAGGTCTTTTGCAATATTTTATTATATTTGTATGATCTAAATGTAAATCCGATGTGATAAATGTTTTTGGTTTTCTAAAAATATTTTTCATCTTATCTACAAAGCCCTTATCTTCTGTTTTGATTCTTTCGTCTGTAAATTCATTTGGATTATATTTATTCTCAAAATGACCTTTCAATAAATCTAAAGTTTTTGTATAAACTCCCTTATCTTTTGCTAATTTTCTGACTAATGGTCTTCTAAGTAAAAAATCATATTCTCTTAAAATCACGCTACCTTTTAATAATGTCGCTCTCACTATTACATGTTTAAAATTTAATTTAGACTTCCTTTCCAAATATCTTTTAATTGCATAAAATTTTGAATCAGATAATTTCATTGCCAATGTTGCATGAAATGCAAATTCTTTCTCATAATCAAATGGTCTAAGCTGACAATATGATTTTAGTTTTTGAGATGAAGTCCATCTAAATTCTTCCAATTCTTCACTTGGCTTAATATCTAAGAAAACAACATTGTTATCTTTTTTCTCAAAATAACTATACTCTCCGGTTTCAAAATTCATCAAAGGACTTTTAGTGCATAGTTTGTTAAAATCGCCGATAAGTCTTTTTTCATTATTTGTGTGAAATGGACCCGCCAAAGTAATATGTGGTATGGCTCTTTTAGTTCTAAGTTTAAACTTTCTACTTATTTCATAGACTAATTTCTTAATCTCATATTTTGCCTTTCCATGAAACCTGAACTCTATTAG
>JAADFO010000034.1 GCA_013152815.1 Nanobdellati archaeon | reverse complement strand
AGGATGGAAAATGCCCGCATCAATGGGTTCATCAAAGAACCGAAAAAAGCGCTTCTTACGCTTGCATGGCCCATCATCATCTCCATGCTGGTCCAGACCATGTACGGCATAGTGGACACTGCCTGGGTCGGCCGCATCGGACCAGGGGCCATAGCTGCGCTCACCTTCGCCTTCCCGCTCTTCTTCATCATCATCGCCCTGAGCATCGGCACAGGGACCGGGATGAATGCGTTGATATCGAAGCATCTGGGAGCGAAGCAGACGAGCGAAGCAGAGAACGTGGCCATGCACGGGCTCCTCGCGAGCATCATCATAGCCATCATTTCCCTTTTCATAGGAAGCATCTTCCTCAAGGACCTGCTGATCCTCTTCGGAGCAGAAGGAGACGTCCTGATGATGGCCAGGGGCTATCTCCAGATAATCCTCTTCGCCGGTCTCTTCATGTTCCCCGGTTCCATCATCAACAACATCTTCGTCGCCCAGGGGGAGACCAAGACCGCCATGAAGGTCCAGATCATGGCCCTGCTGCTCAATATGCTCCTCGATCCGATCTTCATCTATGTGCTGGGCATGGGTGTGGAAGGTGCCGCCATCGCGACCCTCATCTCCTACCTGGCCGCCCTGCTCGTCTACAGCAGATGGCTGCACACGAGATCCTATCTTCACATAGAGATGAAGGCATTCTCCTTTGACATGGCCATCATCGGCAGGATCTTTGCCATCGGTTTCCCGTCGACCCTGATGATGATGCTCATGTCCCTCTACAACATCTTCCTCAACCGTCTCATGGTGACCTTTTCGACAGAACACGTGGCTGCCCTGGGGATCGTGGCAAGACTGGACAGCATCGCAGTGCTGCCCATCGTCGCCATGTCAGTGGCGACACTTACCCTTGTAGGCATGCTCTGGGGAGCAAAAAAGATAGAGCAGCTGAAGAAAGTGTCCTGGTATGCCCTCCGTATCGCTGTCAGCTATGGAGCCCTCCTCGCTGTGCTCTTCTTCTTCATTCCAGACCTGCTGGTGAAGATATTCTCGGACGAACCGACACTGGGTGCGTTGGTCGCGCCCTACCTCCGCATCGACATCCTCAACTATCCCCTCATCGGCATCACCATCATGGTCAGCCGGATCAAGCAGGGGCTCGGGAGAGGCATGCCCGGTCTCATCATCAACCTGGTGAGGGTCCTCATAGGCCTGCCCCTTGCCTACGGGCTTGTGCTCATCTTCTCGAAAGGGTACCTCGCCATCGCATGGGCCCTGGTCGCGGGAAGCTTCGGGGCTGCGATTGTCGCGCTGGTCTGGCTTTGGATGCGGTTCATCCATCTAGGCGAACAAAACGCCCGGCCAGAGCACCCTCAGGAGAAGTAGCAGAATCAAGTGACGAAAACGGATTGTCGACCACAAGTCCCATCTGCTCATAGAGCTTGAGGGGCACACCGATATCTCCCAGGAAGAGCCTCGCTATGTCGGGATTGCCGAGAAGATGCATCTTTGGAAGAGCGAGGGTCATCACGTCGTTTTCTTTGAAGGAAGGCTCATGCCATAGTCCGGTAAGAGGGTCAAGACCAGAGGGATAATCAAGACAGAGGACAGGCTTCCCTGAATGGTTCGCTTTGCGGATGAGCTCTGCTGCCTTTCCACGGGGAGCTCCTCTGGCGCTGTAGCCGAGCAGCGCATCGATGAACAGGTCTGTATCCTGATCGATATCCTGCAGCACAGAAACGCCATGTCCCTCAAGCAGACGGAGCTGATGACGTGGCGCATCCTTCATCTCAGCGAGAGGAGACGACGTCACGACCGTGACCTTGACATCCCCGGCATCAAGATGCCGGGCAGCAGCCATTCCGCCGCCGCCGTTGTTCCCTTTCCCTGCGAGGATCGTGACCCTCTTCGGATGGTGGAGGTCAAGAGCGAGCCTTGCGAGTGCCGCACCGGCCGCATCCATCATGGAGAGAAGAGGGATGTGGAACTCTTCGACCATCAGCCGGTCTATCTCGATCATCTGGTCGACGCTGATCTCAGGGAGCATGTGATCCCGCAGCAGGGATCGTTTATAATGGTTTTCCCGATTCATCGTCGCAGAGGACGACTCAGTTCACCTGCGAAGAAGGGTCATAGGCTTTCAGAAGACCAGCGATTCCAGGAGGATTATCTTTCCAGAAAGCAGAGATCAGGAGTCCCGGACCGTTCTGTTCGCCTGTCCTGCTGTCGTAGCGTTCTATGATAAAGCTATCCATCGCATTCCTTGTGATGATATAGGTCATGTTCGGCTTCAGAGGGAACGACTCTTCTGCCCCGGTCTTCAGGTCCACGAATCTCATAGAAAAAAGAGAAGGGACCGTGATATAAAAAGGTGGTGTCTTCCGGGTCTTCCACAGGAGAGAAGAAGACGAGCCGGGGAGTGCACAGCAAGCAAAGCTTGCTGGCACGGCTCGCAATCTGCGATACCGAGCCTGGGAGGATTTGAACCCCCGACCTGCTGCTTGCTCTCCGGATGGATAGGAGGCAGCCGCGCTATCCAGACTGCGCCACAGGCTCACTTGATTCTGCTCGTTTTTTAAGGGGGCTTGAGCAGAGCGAAACCCCCGCGTACCCAATGGACGCAAAGGCCGATTTCTCCGTCAGGGAAAGCGGCCACTCATTGCCACGACTGCGCCACAGGCTCACTGATCGATATTGAATCAGGAAGGTTTTAAAAGCTTTCTCCATTTTCACGGACCCATGAGGATCAAGCAGCTCCCTGAAGATTTTGTGGTGGAAGAGGTCATGGATCTTACACTGGAAAAGCAAGGCACCTATGCGTATTATCTGCTCAGGAAACAGGACATCACGCTCCATGAAGCACTGCAGGATCTGGCTGAGAAGCTCAGGATAAGGGAGAAGTACATCAACGTCGCAGGCATCAAGGACAAGCACGCCATCACCACCCAACACATCTCCATCTCGCGGGGACCGAAGAAGGACCTGAAGAATAAGCATTATAGCCTGAAGTTTCTTGGCCATGGAGACTGCCGCATCAATCTCGGCATGCTGGAGGGAAACCGCTTCATCATCACGGTCAGGGATATCCAGGAACGGCCGGAGCAACCTTCTCAGTTCCTCAACACCTTCGGCGAGCAACGTTTCGGCATGCACAGGAACAACCAGGAGATCGGGAGACTGATCGTCCAGGGCAGGCTGAAGGAGGCAGCAGACCTGTTGGCGGTGCAGCACCGTGAGGTGGCTGCCCATCTTGCTGACCACCCCAAGGATGCGGTGGGGGCCATCAGGAGATTACGGAAGGATATCGCCCTGCTCTACATCCACGCCTATCAATCGTTCCTCTGGAACAGGGTTGCGAAAGAGCTTGCGAAGAGAGAAAAAGAACAATGTCTGGTTCCCTTGCTCGGCATATCGACAGAGTTCGTCGACAAGGATATAGAGACCATCTACAGGAGCATCCTGCAAGAAGAGGGCATCAGGTTGACCGATTTCATCATCCGGAAGATCCCTGAGCTGACCACCGACGGTGCTGAGAGGAGACTCTACATCGACGTCAAGGACATGAAGATCGGTGCATTAAAGGACGACGAACTCAATAAAGGAAAGAAGAAAGTTGTTCTCTCTTTCGGGCTTCCCAAAGGAAGCTATGCCACCGAGGTTATAGCGCAATGTCGATGGGCCGGACATAGATGGACCTGAAGGTTGAACCGTCCCGATGACGGACCTTGTCTATCTCTGCCTTCCTGTTCTTTCGTGTGGTCGAATAATGGCAGTACTGCCCGTCCTTTGCGATGGTCTCCACTTCCATGTGGCCGCCCCCTAGCTTTTCGAGAAGCAGCCGGGAGAAAGACAGGCCAAGACCGGTCCCTTTCTCAGAGAGCCCGTGGAAGATCCCAGGCAAGTCTTTGACAGACCGATGCACACCATCTCCGGTATCTTTCACATCATATTTCATCAGCTCATAATCGCCGTCGACCGTCACCGTCGGAGTGTTGGCATATTTCCTCGCGTTCTTTATCATCTGGATGGCAGTGGCATGGACAAGGCCGTTGACAGGGCTTCGCAGGTTGTTGGTGATGTTCTCTTCAGGAAGCAACCCGCGCAGGTAGAGCGATACATCCTCCGGCGTGATAAAAGGGATGTGTCTGGGATCAAGATCATCCCCGAGATAGGCAAGTGCCTGGTTCATGATGTAGGCATTTCCTGCAGATTCCTTGAGGAGCTTCCGAACTTCGGGGTCCTTCCGATAGGATGCATGGTCTATCATCAGGGAAAGGTTGCTCAGTACAGGAGCGTTGAGTTCCCGAAGGTCGTGTTCTGCGAGCCGTCCGGCTGCATGAAGAGGATTGTCTGTATCATATGCATCCATTGAACGGGTGACCATTTCAATTCCACGCGAGATGATATTGAGATTCGACCATTTCTTCCGTTCATCGATGAGGAACGCTTTGAATGCCATCATCCATCTCTGCAGGCCAAAGATAGGTCTGCGGCGAAGTGATGCTCTCCAGAGCAGGGACAAAATATCCTTTGATGAGCTCTTCGAGCATCATATCTGCTTTGAGCTCATTTTCCAATACCTCTGCAGCGGCTCGTCCATCAGGTAAGAGGTTCAACATGATTCGTTGCCCTGCACAAATCATTTATAAATGTTTCGTTACTGAGCAGTAACAATAACACTTTTTCTGAATTCAGTTATTCAGTAACTGAGAAGTGAAAAGAGCTAAAACCCAATGATTTGGCTTTTCAGACATTTTAGAGCCTATTTAGTGAACTGAATAACAAACAACTTCGGACTTGACAATTCAGCTCAAGACAAGCATGCTTAAGCGAATACTTCGCATGCAACGAAGTAGGACTTCGTGCGCCAAAAACCTCTGATTTTTGAGCGTAGCAAGCCAACAACGGAGTGAGAGTAACGACTCGCTTTTTTATTTTTCAATCAACATCTTTATAGCCTTATTTTCAACAATCCTTAATGTTTGACTTAATGTAGCTTTAGATATTTTAAGAAGTTTTGCTAAATCTGTCAAGGTTATTTCTCTGGGATATTTGAAATATCCAAAGCTGTATGCTTGCCATAATATCTCTTCTTGTCTGGATGTAATATTAACTTTAGTCTTATATGAATCCGCAATTTTTAATACGTTCATATTTCTTAATCCTTTTTTTAAAGAGTTTAATTGTTCTTTGTCTATTAAAAATTCTATTTTGTGTTGCCCATTCTTTAATCTTGTCGGGTATAATATGGTCATTTCTTTTTGTTCAAATCTTTTTAAGAATAAAGATTTTATGTGTATCTTTATTATGTTACTTATTTGATTTATAGTTATCACAGTTTTATGTTTTTTTAAGAAATTAAAATACTCTTCTTTCCATTCTTTACAAGTAATGTACAGTATTCTTTCATCTTCGGAAATCCAGTGACCGTTAGTGATGCTAAAAAAGATTCTAGGATATCTCCTACTAAGATCTCCTATTGCCACACCCTCAGGTATTTCTACATTAATTGTTATGTGTTTTATTGTTAAATTCATTGGGCATTCCTTAATTGTTCTTTATCAGCATCTAATACTCCATCTTTCACCCAGATTATCCTATCTGCTTTTTTACCCTCATTCTCTTCATGAGTTACCATAACAACTGTTTGTCCAGACTCTTTGTTGAGTTTTCTGAATAATTTAACGATTTCATTAGATGAATCAGAATCCAGATTAGCAGTCGGTTCATCGGCAAACAAAATTTTAGGTTTATTAACTAATGCTCTCCCGATACTAACCCTTTGTTGCTGACCACCTGAAAGTTCTGAAGGATAATGATCCCTCCTGTCTCCAAGACCTACCTGTTCAAGAACCTCTTTTGCAGCTTTAACATAATCTTCTTTTTTTATTCCTCTAGCCATGGGAGTAACATAAACATTTTCAAGAGCTGTCAATTCAGGAATCAGATTATAAGATTGAAATACATACCCCAATTTCTCAAGTCTGAATCTGGTTCTTTCTCCATCTGATAAGTTAACAACATCTTCTTCATCAATAATTATTGTTCCTTTTGTAGGAATATCCAGTAACCCCAACTGATGTAAAAGAGTGCTTTTTCCACTTCCGGAAGGACCCATTATTGCAACAAATTCTCCCTCTTTAATTTTTAAGCTTACGTTCTTTAAAGCATAGGTCTTTATGATTCCATTAAAGTAAACTCTTTCCAGATTCTTAGCATCGATTAATATCTTATTTTCTTGCATTTTTATCCACCAAATATTGCATCAAGAATATTGTCATCAGCAGCTTTTTTAGAAGGGAAAAACCCCGCAACAATGGAAGCAAGAATTAAAGTAACTGAAGTAATAATCAACCTATCTGTCGTTAGTATCGGCACAACATCCCCTATCGGCATCGCTAAAGGGTGCATCGTTAAAAGAGCCAATAGTCCCTGCATTACGATATTGCCTATTATAACTCCCAATACCCCATAAATAAATGATTGCATAACATAAGATCCTAGAATTATTTCTTTTTTTATTCCAACGGCTTTTAAAATCCCTATTTGTTTTCTTTTATTTGTTA
>JAADFO010000033.1 GCA_013152815.1 Nanobdellati archaeon | reverse complement strand
GCGACCAACAGCAGCTATGGTGCGGTCGGTTTCGTCAGTACCGCCACCAATGCAACGGTCACAGGAAGTGCACTGAACCTCTCTGGTCCGGAAATAAAGGCATCCTATACCGGCACAAATGTAACCTATACAGCGTTGCTGACCGGAGCATCAGGCAATCTGGTCAACGTCTCCATCCTCAACGATACTGTCGCAGGAAGGCTCAACGTGAGCATCACCAACGGCTCGTTGACAGAAGTGTACGCCTACTATGACCTGAACTCTTCTGGCTGGTACAATATCACCACCTGGCAGCATGTCGTCTATGCCATCTCCGGCACCAAGAACACCACCGCATCCACCCTGATCAGCGCATCGCTCACCAGCGACGGTTCAGTGAGTCCAGAAAACCGTTCTCTCTCCGGCGGATTTGACGCCAACAGCTATCTTGCCGCAGGGAACGTCACCCTGAACACCATCCTTATCTCCTGGGGAGCAAACACCAGCGCGACGACAGCCAACGATGCCGCCTCAGAGATCATCGGTCTCGTCAACGTCAACACCACCGACCACAACCTGACCGCGACAGGAGACGGGACCGGCATCACGCTGACCAACATCTACCAATCCTATGACGACGGCATCGTGATTGTCAGTGCAGACAGCCAGACCGGCCTCTCAGACGGGACGACGCAGAACGGCGGCTCTGCAGACAGCTACCTCTCCGCAGGTGACCTGGTCATCAACGGCATCAACATGACCTGGGCGACGAACTACAGCATGACCAATGTCGCTGATGCAGCGACCTTCTTCATCAACCTGATCAATACCAATACCACAGAGCATAACATCTCTGCTTCGGGAACCTCGGCAGGTCTGACCCTTACCCAGACCTATCCGGGTGTGCAATTCGCCATCAATGTGACCGAGGAGAACGCCCAGCCGAACATTACCCTGGGGTATACAGCCAACGGCCAGGCACCGTATCTGGCCGCAGGCTACGTGGTCATCAACGGCGTCAACTCTACCTGGGCTGATGGGACAAGTACCCTGACGACCACCGCGGCCGCGACCACCATCATCTCTGCCATCAACGCCAACTCGACAGCCACCAATGTCTTCGCAGGCGGAGACCAGACCGGCATCGATCTCGAGACCAACATCTCCGGCAGCGCATATATCATCAATGTCACCTATGCTGATGCCCAGTCCGGCATCAGCACCGGCCTCAACACGAGCGGCAGGCAGGCAGACAGCTACCTGGGAGCAGGAAGCTTCACGCTCAACGGTCTCGTCTTCTCCTGGAGCAGGAACATCAGCCTCACTACGCCTGCTGCAGAGGCGTCTTTCTTCCAGGCGTTGATCAATGCGAACACGAGCCAGACCAACGTGACTGCGCTCGCCGCTCCTGACGGCATCAACCTGACGCAGACGCAGAACGGTTCTCAGTATGTTATCGATGTCACCGAGGCTGATGATCAGGCGAACCTTACCGTCATGACCACATCCAATGGGCAGGCCGCGTATCTGATGGGCGGTTCTGTCATCTTGAACGGGGTGAATGTGAGCTGGTCTGATGCGACGAGCAACGTGTCTGCTGCCGATGCTGCGGTGACGATCATCGCCGCGATTAACGTGAACAGGACCGATTCGAACGTCACGGCATCAGGTGACGAGACAGGCATCGCCCTGACAAACATCTATCAGAGCATCAGTGACGTGATAGCTGTTACCTCACCCGACACACAATCCGGACTGTCCACCACGACAGCCACCAACGGAAGAGCTGCAAACAGCTATCTCGGACCAGGGAACTTTGTCTTGAACGGCATCAACTTCAGCTGGGCAGCCAACACATCGATGACCGTATCACAGGACGAGGCGACCTTCTTCCAGTCCATCCTGAACGCCAACACCTCAAAGACCAACGTGACCGCTGTCGCAGGTCTCGGCGGCATCAACCTCACGCAGACGAACACCGGTTCCCAATACCTCATCAACGTGAGCGATGGTGATCCTCAGGCCGGACTCCAGCCGAGCGTGACCGCGAACGGCCAGGCAGCATATCTCGCAGCAGGCACGGTGACGGTCGATGCTGTGATGAGCAGCTGGGCAGACAATACGTCAACCCTGACGCTTCCTGTCGCGGCGCAGCAGATCATCAACGCCATCAACCTGAACACGAGCCAGACCAACGTCTCTGCCTCCGGCGATGAGACAGGGATCATCCTGACCAGCACCAAACAGAGCCGCACCCAGATCGTCAATGTGACTGCCCCTGATTCACAGTCAGGCCTGAGCGCCACTGCGGACACCTCTGGACGAGCACCCAACAGCTATCTCGGTGCCGGCGATTTCACCCTGAACGGGGTCACCTTTGCATGGTCTGCGAATACGAGCATGTCCTCGACGACAGAGGCCTATACGTTCTTCGCGTCCATCCTGAACGCCAACACCTCAAAGACCAACGTGACCGCTTCAGGCAGTGCAGCAGGCCTTACCCTGACGCAGATCTACTCTGCCTCGAGCCGGACCATAGCCATCACCGAGGCTGATGATCAGGCGAACCTGACCGTCGGCACCACATCCAATGGGCAGGCAGCATATCTGGCTGCAGGCGACGTGGTCATCAACGCCGTGAATGTAAGCTGGGCAGCTGCCACCGGAACGACGACGACATCGGCAGCAGCCTCGACCATCATCGCGGCCATCAACGTCAACACCTCTGACCACAATGTCATCGCATCGGGAGATGGGACCGGCATCACCCTGACCAGGACAGCCCCTTCAGCAGCCCTGACCATCAATGTGAGCGATGGAGAGAGCCAGTCGAACATCACCACCGGGTATACGGCAAACGGCCAGGCTGCTTACCTTGCAAAGGGCCACGTAATCATCACTGACATCAACGTGAGCTGGTCTGCCGACCAGAACAACCTTACCTCAAACGCTGCTGCAGGGACCATCATCGCGGCCATCAACCTGAACACCAGCCAGCATGGTGTTGTGGCTTCGGGCAACGGTTCAGGCATAACATTGACCCAGACGGTCCCTGGGAATGCCATCAACATCTCCTTTGCCTCTGGCTTCACCGGCCTCAGCGCCGGCTACACAGACAACGGGGTGGCGAGGAACAACATCCTCTATTTCACCATCGACAGCGGAGGGTACCAGACCATCACCCTCACCGGAGGCAACCTGTCGGCTGAGAACGTCTCCCTGCAGATCAACGGCAGCATCGGGAACGCCACCGCCTTCAACGTCTCCGGCAACGTGGTGATCAGGTCGAGCAGCAACGGTTCTGCTTCCAAGGTGCAGATGTCCAGCATCGCCAACAACGCCTACACCGTCCTCGGCTTCGATATGGCAGAACATAACGGCTCTGCGACCATCCCTACCTTTGTGGTCTTCAACCTGACGGTGAACGGACAGGCCGTCGCGGTGACCTTCGCTCCATCAGATACGGCCCTGGACGTGGTGAACGTCTCTGCCCAGATCAACGATCAGTATCCCAACCTGGCGTCCAACAGTTCAGGAAGCCTCAAGCTGACCAGCAACACCACGGGGACAGGGTCCACCATCGTGATCGGCACCGGGACAGCGAATGCAGTGTTGGGATTCACCGACGGTCAGTCTGATTCAGGGACCAACCTCACCTATGACCAGTTCGGGGTCACCCCGACAACAGTGGCATCGGGAAGCTACCTCTATGCCTATGCCAACTGGACCGACGACAGTTCCATCGACCACGTCTGGTTCGTGAAGAACACCAGTTCGACGCCCCTGAACATCACCTATGTGGGAGCGGGGACGAACTACTGGGCGAATCTCAGCTATCTCCTGACCGAGGCAGAGGTCGGTACCATCTACATCCAGATGTACGCCAACGATACCGCAGGCAACCAGAACGTCTCGACAGCCATCGCCGTCACCGTCACCGACGGCACCGCACCCACTGTTTCCCTGAGCAATCCGGTGAACAGCACGGTCATCAACGACAGCTTCTTCACCCTCGGCTGGACAGCCACCGAATCATCGCCTGCCACCAGCTTCTGTGTCTATAACATAACCGCAGGCGGTTCGACCGTGGTCAGCGGCACCAAGGCCTCCTCTGCCTACAGTGCCCTCTCTGGCGTCACCTATACGTTCAGCCAGGCATTGACCGGAATGAACACCTCAAAGTACAACATGACCGTCACCTGCACCGACACCGGCTCGAGGTCGACGGCACCGGCGGTAGCTTTCACCCTGAACGACACCACCGCACCGGTCGTGACCGTCACGACCTCAGAATCCGGCACGTCCACCAAGACAGTGACCGTAACAGCGACGACCAACGAACCGGCCACCTGCAAGTATGATGATACAGATATGGCCTATGGCTCGCTCACGTCCACCATGGAGGGCTCGGGGACCACCAGCCACACCTTCTCCAACAGCTATACCAGCACCACGACCGCAACCTATTATATCCGGTGCCGGGACAACAACGGCAATGCTGATGCCTCATCATCGACCGCGACCTATACGGCCACCATATCCAGCGGCAGCAGCGGCGGTGGCGGCGGCAGCGGAGGGACCTCGACCAAGGGAATCTCTGAGGCCTATGGCTGGAGCGACGTGTCAGGCGGCACTTCGCTGCGGATGTTCATCGACAATGTCAATATCCCTGTCTCTGAAGTGCACTTCAAGGTCAAGCGGGACATCGGCCAGATCGATTTCACGGTCACCGAATTGCCGGTGCAACCGGTTGCCGTCGGGAAACCGTCGCTGAAGGTCCAGAGCTACCTCCAGTTCGAGATGGACGGCGCAGGCGACAATGACATAGACGGAGCGACCATCACCTTCCGGGTGCCTGTATCATGGCTCGATGAGAACGGCCACGCGGCCGAGGATATCGTCCTGTTGAGATGGCATGGTGGTGTGTGGCAGGAGCTGGTCACCAAAGTGACCAAGGTCGAAGCGGCCTATGTCTACTTCGAGGCATCAAGCCCTGGTTTCAGCTACTTCGCGATAGCGGCGAAAGGGACATCTTCCACGACTCCGCCCGCAGAGCAGACGACACCTCCGGGCGAAGAGACACCTCCGGGCGAGCCTGCACAGCCTCCGGCCGGGACCGGAGAGGTCACTGCACCTCCGAAGCCAAAACCGGCTGCAACTCCTGAACAAGGCGGATCCACATGGCCCTGGCTCCTGACACTGTTCATCGTGATCATCGTCGGCGCCCTGGTCTACTTCCTCAAGGTCGGGAAGAAAGATGCGCCCCCGCCGCTCCAGGATGCCCACGAAGGACCATCCGGCAAGGATGGCGCCCACATCCACCACGACGAAGAGATGGCCCGTCTTGACATGTACATCCGCTCATCCCTGGAGATGGGCAGGAGCAAGGCAGAGATACGGGAGATCCTGTTGGATGCAGGCTGGCAGAAGCAGATCATCAATGAGGCACTGAAGCATCATTGATCTGTTTTCTCTTTTTTTGTCTTTCTTTCCTATTTTCTATGCTTCCCGAGTTTCTCGGAAGACTATGGAAGCATAGCTGACCGTATTCTCATGATCCTGCAGAAGGTCGCCGGAGGTATAGTACTTCAGGAGCTTCGGGACGATATGTTTCCCGGTCCCCTGCGTCCGCCGGTCCAGGATGGTCAACAGGGAAGGGATGGTCAGGGCACCGCAGATGGTCGCTTCGGTCTTCCGAAGATAGCCGATGAAAGCGTCAGGGTCCATCCTCAGGATGGTGTCTATTGCGCCCTGGTCAAGCTGTCGGAGCTGTTCCTGCACCCGTCCGGTAAAGGGCACATAGCCGTATCGGGGCCCATAATGCGTAAAATCCGCACTGGCCAGGACGATGACCTTCCTGTGAGACTTGTGGGACTCCTGCTCAAAGGACGCTACCGTGTCTCCGATCTTTCTGGAGAGCTCTGTCAGGCCGTCCATCTCATTGAGGATGAGCGGAACAAAGGTGAACTTCCTGAAAATGGTCTGGAGGAAAGGGAGCTGGACCTCTATGGAATGCTCATGGCGATGGGCCAGGGGGTCATCAGGGATCCCGACCTGCTCCATGAGATGCCTGCCCAATTTCTGGTCCACCTTGGCGATGCCCAACGGGGTCTCGAAATCCTCCAGCAGGAGCGAGGTGGATCCATATCCTGTGTGGTTGACCCCCAGGATGAGGAAGACCGGCTCCTCTTCCTGAGCCGCCAGTTCTTGGGCCAGTTCTTGGTAGACATGGGCTGCGCACATCCCGGAGAACATGAGTCCTGCATGGGGGACGATCGCTCCCACAACGGGTTCTCGGACCTCTTGCCTCCCTGGTTGTCTTGGAGAGGGCCTGAGAGTTCCCGGACCAAGAGGGTGCGTGAAACAGGAGCGTATCTGTCCTCTGAGCGCTTCAGGGTCATCCTCGTAGAACCGTCCTGCTGCCGTCGCTTTTCTCACCATGAAAGGGTCAATAATGCAAATGTTTTTATAGCATTTCTTTTATTGTAAAAACAGCGTCTGCCATGCACCGGAACGGTGCTCTGGGCCGCCTCGACGGGTGATATGTATGGTCGTGAAAGAAAACCGGCATGCCTTCAACAAGGAACTGGATGATTATCTCTCCTCCAAGGAGTCTGATGATTTCTTGCCTGCTTCAAAACAGTCCCGGCCGAAACCCGAGGCCCTTCCTGTCGATGAGGCGGACGAGGAGAAGGAACTCGAGGACTATGAAGGAGAGGGCAGTTCTCAGGGGATCTTCGGTCGTCTCCTGCGGTTCTTCAACTTCAGACCGGAAGACAGCGAAGAGAAGGAAGAGATACACGAGCTCGAAGAGGTCTACAGCTATGAATATGATTCGCTCGCCGACAAAGAAGCCCAGCTGATGGAACAGGAAGAGGCCATAGAAGAGAAGAAGAGAGGCATACTCGAGCGTTTTGTCCGGTCTGTGAACGCGATCTTCCAGCGTCGTGAGAGCTGGAACAACGAGGACGAGGCGGATATAGACCAGGTGGAAGAAGAGGAGGGCAGGCCTGATGAGTTGGTCCTCCATGACATCAAGACCCTGGGAAAGATCACCGTCCTTCTCATGAAAGAGATGACACCCCATAAACGGAAGGAATTCAAGGAATCTCCCGAATTCTCGATAGTCAAAGAGATCCTGCGCCGCTACAAGCTCATCAGATAGTGCATAGTGCCTGTGAGACGCTATTTCTTTTGTGTTGCTTTGTTCTGTTTCCTGATGGTCTTGCTTGGGCTGTTCTTCTGTTCAGCGATGCAACAGAGAGACGAGAGGCTGAACCACAGAAAGAAAAAAGAACAGAAAAAAGAAAAAACAAGACCTTATGAGGCCTTTCCTGCGATGCTATAGGCTGCCTTATGGCTGAGGCCGGTCTCCTGGGTCAGGTAGGTGAGGGAGATGTCTGCGCTCGTCCTTCCTGTCGCCAGGCTGGTGCAGGTCACTTCGACCACGAAGTTCTGCGCATTGGTCACCGGCGCCGCTTGTGCGGGGATAGTATAGGTTGTCGAATCCACCGTCACCGTCGCGCTCGAAAGGGTGCAGTCACTGCTGCTCACGTTCACCGCCGTGATGTTGATGGAGTTACCCAGGTTGTTCTTGCTCGCGAAGGATATGGTGTTGGCATTCGAATCTATGGATGCTTTCTCCAGACAGTCCATGCCTGCAGGTCCTGTGCATCGTTCAGGCAGGAACCGGTCAGGGCTCAACACACCAAAATACGCCAGGGCTCCTATTGCGGCCAGCACGACCAGTATGGCCCAGCCATAGGTCATGAGAAATTCCATTGCCGCCTGTGCTCTCTTCATGATCGTTCACCTCTTTTTTCCATCTGTTCTATGGACATTCATCTGCTCTTTACTATGCGTACTCTGCGCTCTATTTATATACTCTCTATGCTACTGCTCTTTTATTGGATTGCTCATATAAATATCTTTTGTTGGATGGGCTATTATGAAATCCTCTGCTTTTTTGCCAAATGCATGATCGTCTGTGCCATCAATGTCAGCATTTCCGACTGAAAGGAGGACAATGATGGCTGGCCGACGGGGTTCGTATGCAACGTATACGGTTCCCTTTGGTGCCAGCAACTTGTTGCTGAGCATCGTCGATGGAGTAGGTCATGTATTTGGCACATTCTTGCAGGATTTCATATTGCCGTTGGATGTGTTTCTTTGGTCCCTTGTCCGAAAAAACAGTCTCAGAATCATCTCGCCGTATCTATATCTTCTTTCTGCCCTTTCCCACCAGATGCCTATGCAGCGTTTCGTTGAGCTCTCTCGTCTCCCTGAGCTGCTCATGGGCTATGTCCTTGAGGAGTTTTGTCTCTTCGATGTGCTCGGTGAGGATCCTTACAAGCTCTTCCTTCACATCGGCATTGAGCGAGGAGACGATGAACAGGATGAGCAGGGTCAGCCAGCTGAAGATGGTCAGGAGCATGAGCCAGGTCAGCCCCTGGTCGCTCTTGTACGCTTCCTGGATGAGGAAGAAACCGACGACCGTGACACCGAGCCCTACCACAAGAAGGATCTTCTCGAAGAAATTATGGTGCCTTTTCTTGCTCAGCATGTTCCTTCCCTGTCCTGACAGATATTTAAAGGTTTGTTCTCATTATCTGGTGTTGAACGATGATGGCCTGCCCCGTCCCTTCAGAAGATGGAACCGAGGAAGAAGCCGAAGATCCTGTCCAGGATGGTGAAGATGAGGAACGATATGGCTATGAACATGGGGATGTATTTGATGCCGTCCTTCACCTCTCCCTTCTTGATTATGGCGACGATCATCGCCGAGAAAAGTGCGGTGAGACCGAGGCTCAGATAGCTGAAGATGTGGAAATCGACGCTCTTTATGCCTGCCCCGCTGAGGCTTATGGGGACCGATGCTGATTTGGGGAGGTCTATCGATGTGATGATGGACGATATGACATCCAGCAGCTGGGATGCGAGAGCCATGAGCAGCGGTGCTGCGATGATGGCCGCAAAGATGATGAAGATGGTGTAATTGGTGACCGAGGCGGCCATCTCTTTCTTGAGCAGCTGGGATTCCTTGATGTCGCTGGCGATCTTATGCAGAAGATTCCCTATCTCTCCACCGGCATCTATGCCTTCGATGAGCAGGTTCACGGCCCGACGCAACACCTTGGAGTCGTATTTATTGGAGAAGATGCGCATGGCTTCAGAAAGCTCGACTCCGCCCATGGACTGTTTGGCGATGGTCTCCACCTCTTTCGCGAGGACACCGAATTTCGGTCTGATGGCGTACCACATGGCCTTGTCGATGGTCATCCCTGCATTGATGTTGGCAGAGGTCAGTTCAAGGAAATCAGGAAGCACCTCTTCTATGGTCTTCTTCCTCTTGAATATCTTCACGTCCAGAGAGATATAGAACAGCAGCCAGAGGATGAAGAGCACCACAAAGAAGAGGACGAACCAGATGAGCACGGTGGAGAGCAGGACCGTGCTGATGCGATACCCCTCTCTGGTCGCGAAGAAATAGATCATCCAGCCGGTGATGAACAGGTTGATGACGATGGCGATATTGAACAGTTTCTTGGACAGCATGGTGTGCTCGATCATCATGCCTGCCCGGGCAAAGTGCAGATGGACATCCACCCCTTTCCGTTTCGCCTTCTTTATCCTGTCCTTCCTCTGTCTGCGTCTCTTTTCGAGCTCTTTCTCGAAGATCTTTGTCTTCTCTTTCCATTCCTTGGTCTGATACTTTGTGGGCGGGCCTGTCTCAGCAACATTTTCTTCCGGCGGTGCCGCCTTCTTCTTTTTGGGTCCTAATCCCGCGATCCTCTGTTTCAGGGACTCTTTGAGCATCCTCAGCTTGTTCGTTTCCATTGGTGTGTTAGGATGATGGGGGCGCTTTCTCGAACGTTTCTGGTGGTATGGTCTGCTGGCCGGCCGGGCATTTTCCTGTCTTTTCCGGCAGAGGACCTTTCCCCTGTTCCCCCTGCCGCAGATGGTCGCAGGGTCTCGGGTTGCCTCTTCAGATGTCCACGGCAGGTCTTGACGATTTTATGATGGCGACGAACATGAACTGGATGAATCCGAGCAGGAGTGCGATGGCTATGAGGATGGTCAGGTCGAAGGTGATGGACAGGAAGCTGGACAGGACCAGGAGGCCGATGATCCCCAATGACGGGAGGATGACCGCTATCACCATATAGAACATGGCCAGCGGATTGAGCTTCTTCCCGTATCCCTTGACTTCGATGGTCTGGTCCCGCACGATCTGTTCCAGCACCGAATTGAGGGAAGAGGACATGTCTGCTCCGGTCTTCAGGACGTTCTGGATCTGGATGAGGATCTTGCCGAAATCCGCATTGGCCGTGGTCTGGACCGTCTCGTTGATAGATTCTCCTACTGCGGTCCCCAGATCGATGCGGTCGGTTATCTCTTTGAAATATTTTCCGATGATGGGGAAATTGGCTGTGATGTTGATCATGGCATTGTAGAGGGTTATGCCTGATTCCAGCTCGATGATGAGGAACCGGCCCGCAAAGACGATCTCTCTGCTGATCTCCCGCTCCTTCTTCGATATCTTCGCTTCCGGAACCTTGAGGAAGTAGCCGAAAAAGATGAAGAACAGGAAGAGCGAGATGAAGAAGATCATGCTCAGGTTGATGTTGAGCTTTGCGAAGATGCCGAAGAGGAACAGGCCGATGCCGGTGGTCATGTAGAACGCCGAGATGATGGTCTTCTTGACGAATTCTTCCGGCGTCTCCGGCATTCCTGCCTGCTTGAGCTTGAGAGCGAGACCGGGAAGCTTTCTCGCGAATTTCTTCAATAGTCTGTTGGGAATCACAACCACCTCTTCAGGGTCTCCTCTCGGGGGGGCGGTTCCTGATGACATTCCTCATCAGCGCATCCCGATCCTTGTAATATTCCGCGATGATCTGTCCTACCCGGTCCACATGATACACCTTGTGATGCACAAGATACCTGAGGATCTGTTCCTTGTCCTTGAGCGACTGGGCTATCTCCTTGGTGGTGAGACCCGTGTACATCTGCAGGGTCTGCATGAACGACCGGGACGGATTATCCTTCACCATGATGTCCTTCCTGGAATCATACTTCATCAGGACGTTCACCTTCGCGTCAGGGGTTATCTCCGCGATCTGGAAGGTGCGCCGAAGGCCTGTCCGCCTGTTGCGGAACTGGGTGAGGATCATGGAGATCGCAGGCATGACCATGGGCGGGATGTTGATGGGCGAGTTGGTGAATCGCTTGACCACCTCGTCGGCATTGTTGGCGTGGAAGGTGGCATAGCAGGAATGGCCCGTGTGGATCGCCTCGAAAAGCGTCTCTGCTTCCCTCTGGCGTCTTACCTCTCCGACCAGGATGCGGTCGGGTCGCATACGGAGGCTGTTCACCAGGAGGTCTGCCATGGCTATGCCTCCCTTGCCTCCTGGATTCGGAAGCCGGGTGGACATGGGCACCCAATGCAGGAACTTAGGGAGCCGGAGCTCTCGGGTGTCCTCGATGGAGATGATGCGCTGGTTCGGCTGGATGAACGACGCGAGCACATTGAGGGTCGCAGTCTTTCCCGACGCCGTCCCGCCTGCGATCAGGCCGGAAAGCTCGTACTGCATGGCAAGCCATACCAGGGATGCTGCCGACGGCGATATGGTCCTGTAGTCGAGGAAATGGGTTATGGTGAACGGATCCCTCGAATACTTCCGCAGGGTGATGGTGTTCCCCTGGGTGGAGATGGGCATGAGCGTGGCGTTCGCCCTGTCGCCTTCGGGCATGTGGGCGTCCATGAGCGGTTCCAGGACTGATATCTGTCTTCCGATGCGGCGGCCTATCATGGCTGCATAGTGCTTGACCATCTCTTCGCTCTCCACCTGGACGTTGGTCCTGAGCCACCCGTATTTCTTATGGTACACCCAGACAGGAGTCTCCGCAGAATTGATGGCCACCTCCTCAAGCTGCTCATCGTCCATCATGATCTCCACATTGCCCATGCCCAGGCTCTTCTGGATAAGATAGGAGATGAGGAACTCCGAGGTCTTCTCGTCTACATCAGGAAAATGCTTATGGATGAGGATCTCGATGGCCTCTATGAACTTCTCCTCGATCTCCTCGCCCTTCTTGGTGGAGAGGATCTCGGTGATGCCCAGGTTGACCTCATTGATGAGCTCCTGTCTTACCTGCTCAAGGATCATCTCGGTCGTCTTCGAGATGCTGGAGATCTGGACTTCATAGGTCGGGACGAACTCCTCGCTGTCTTCATAGATGCGTATGCTGATGGGCATGGTGTTCGACAGGAACTCGTAGCTGGCTATCTCTTTGATCCTTCTCCTGGACGGCTCCTTGTCATGGACCTTCCTGTCTCCGGCCCTCTTAGCCGGTCGTGGTACCGAAAGATGCGCAGGCGGACGTGGCGGTGCCTGTGCAGAAAGAGAATGGCCTCTCTTCTTCTGGCCCTTCTTCCTGGCCCTGTCCTTCGACGGCCTTTTTCTGGACGTGCTCTGTTTAGGCGGTCTCTTTGCCTGAGTCCGTCCTCTGGTTCCTCTTTTTTTTGCTGGCATGCTGCAGGCGTCGTCCGGATTCTTGTCTGACCGACCCCTTGACCTCTTTTTTTCTATACTTCTGTACATCTCCTGCGGCAATGCGCAGGGTCACTTCATGTCCTTCATGAGCGTATTGAGCTTCTTGGCCTCATGCATGAAAAGCTCTTTCTTCTTCCTGATGTCCTTGAATTTCTTTTCCAGCTTCGCTGCATGTTCCTTGGCGTTGGTCTTCTTCCGGGTGAAGTCGACTGCCTGCGCCTCGACGATGAGCTCCCGTAGCTCCTGTTCCAGCCTTGAAAGGTCCCCTGTCACCTTGTCCATCATGATGTCCATCCGGACCTTCTTGTCGAAAAAGGACCGGAAATGTTCCTTCGCTTCCTTGCTCACCGACACTTTTCCATGTATCTTCTTGGTCTCACTGGCTATCTTGTCGATGATCTCCTTCTGCATCCGGAGGATCTCTGTCTCTTTCCTTTTGCTCTCGTCGATGATCCTCTGGATCCCTGACTTGCGCTCTTCCATCTCCTGGTTCAGCGCCTCTGCCTGGGTGCGCAACAGGTCGATGTGCGTCTCTTCGAGCTTGATGACCTTGTTCTCTCCGGAAAGCGCACCCCCCAATTCGATGATGGCCTGCTTGAGGTGGTCAAGTTTCTTGGCAAGACCGTTCTCTTTCTTCATCAGGCTCTCCGCGCGGCTCTTCTCGTCCTGGAGCGTGTCCTCCTCGGCCTTCACCTTCTTCTCGATGAGGTTGTATCGGTCCTGCTTGAGCTTCACCTGTTTCTTCAGGTCGAGGATCTTCTGCTCGAAAACCGTCTGTTGCCGCAGGATCTCGTCGTCCATGTCCTTCTTGAGATGATCGTACTTGTCGAGGGTGTCGAGCTCTTTCTTCACCTTTCCCAATTCCTGCTCTATGCCTTCTGAGAATTTCTTGAAATTGTTCTGGGCGTTCCTGAGGCTCAGGGTCTCGGTCTCGAGGAGCGCCAGTGCACTCTCGACCTTGCGCACAAAACCTTCCCGATGGCCCTTGAACTCATTCGCCCTCTCCAGGATCTCCTTCTCGGTCATCTGTTTCCTGACCAGATAGGGTGTGGTGAACTTGTACTGGACCTGGATGAGCTCTTTCTCTTCCAGGAAATTGACCCATTCTTCCACCACCGTCTTCGGGACCGACAGCGTCTTCGCCGCCTCGCCGAGACTCACCCGATTCTTGGATTCGATGAGTTCCAGAAGCTTGTCCACGCCCGTCGTGATGATGCCATCCTTAACCATGGTATTGTTCCCTGTCCCCCCTTCCCGGCGGGTTTATCGGTGATGACCCGCGCTTATAAATGTTTCTGTGATTCGTGCGAGGGTTTCATGTCCCTGCTTCTGGTCGGGGGCGACTTCCTGTCAGCTGTCCTTTTCCTGTCCTTTTCTGTTGTTCTTGCTGTGATCCATCAGCTCATTGCAGCAGTTGATCGGCCCCATAGCGGACGGCAGTATCATTGTCTAACCTGAACCATTCCCATCCGGGAGTGTCGGTCACGTTGGTGACCTTCTGGGCGGTGTGGGTGATATTGGAGAAGTAAAGATGGTCTATGTCGCTCCGTTCCTGGATGGACAGGCCCTGTTGGATGAACTCCTGGAGATAGACCATGCTCTCTATGCCTTCCGGGTTCGCGCTGAAATTGCCGCTGAGGCGCATGAGGAACGTGGGGGCGCTGGTGCTGTTCCTGTACCATGAGGCGTTGATGAACCGTTTGAGATCGTCGGTCACCCCTCCTGTCACATAGGTCTCCAGCGGGCTCTTCGCTATGGTCTTGGTCACCCTGCCCAGGCTCTTCAGATGATAGACCGGGTCCTCGAATCCGATGATGCTGATGATGGAACTGATGTTCTTCTGCTGTATCCATCGGGCCGTCCCCTCCTGGTCGGTCACGTTGAGGGTCATGCTGACCCTGACGGAAACTGACCAGGGGTCCTGTTGGCTGATGTCCACCTTTTCTATGGTCACGCTGCTCTGGATGCCCAGGCTGGTGGCCTGCTCGGCAATCCTTCGGGTGTAGTCCTGGAAACTGTCGTTCAGCGTCAGGGATATGCCTGCGTCCGAGCTGTCCAGGGTCCCGTTGATGAAGGCCGCACTGAATGCCCGGGGCAGGTCATGCACATAGGAGCCGTTCTCTACGACAGCCCCGTCGATGCGGAGCAGGGTGGCGTAGGAGATGATATATGCGGCCCGTTCCAGGTCCTCGTCGAGGTCGATGACAAAGTCGTTCATGGTCTCCACCCGCAGGGCGACCCGTTCTGCATCCGAGGAGAAGCGGGGCTTGGGGATGACACTGATGGAGAGGATCATCAACGTGACCAGGATGACCGACATGAGGGTGAAGAAGATGCCTCTCTTGCTCCTCCAGACGGCTCCCGGTCCTTTCGCTACTCCCACACTCTCACCTCTATCACCGAGGGTCCCCAGAGGGAGGGGACATCCTCGATCTGGATCTGGTCGAGCAGGAGGTTCACTTCCTCCGGGTTGAAGAAGAGCTTTCCGTCCCCGTCGAAATCGAATGCAGAGAACAGCGCGAAGGCAGCGCTCTGCAATGCGTCATCTGCGTTATATGTTCCCGATGCGAAATCGCACACGTTGGCTCCGGCATAGTCCGGAGGCACCGGCATCTGCGTGGAGCTGTTGTCCTCGAAGTCCAGGGACCAAAGACATCCTTCTGCCTGCGAGGTTATCTGGGTGTAGTTGACCACGGCATCGAAGCGTCCCCGAAATATCAGCCTGTCATGGATGGATCCGTTGGTGGGCTGGTCCGGCGAGAGGCCTGTGCTTATCCGGAACTCGTTGAGCCCTCCTGAGGAGAAATAGGCCGGAGGGACCATGATCTCGAAGGGGTCTCCCAGGTCGGCATAGTCCGACGACCAGTCCTCCAGCGAATAGATGGTGGTCCAGGAGGGATAGAGCGCGTTCCTTATCTCTACCCTGTCGGTCCAGGAGCTTCCTGAATAGGAGGTCAGCTGGCCCTGGGTGATGGTGAGCTGGCTGGGGATGTCGAGGCTTCCTATGGTGGTGTTGTCCCCGAAGGCCGGTGTCTCAAAACCGATCTCCACGGTACCGAATACGGCGGGGAGGGCTGTTGATGTGTAGTTGAACCGGATGTAAGAATCAGGATAGAGTATCGATGGGGTCGTCGTGCCCTGCACGAACGAGGTCTGTGCCTCGAAGGTCTGGCTGATGATGTTAAGAGCGAGGTTCCGGTAGATGTCGAGCAGCTCTGAGGCATTTGCTGAAGAGGAGTAGTTGCCGTTGCCGCAGGCCGCGATGCCGTACAGCGTCTCGTTGGCGATGGTGCAGGAAGCAAGGTCCCCGAATCCGACGCTGTGGATAGTGGCGTTGGTCTCGTTATGGGCTTCACAGGACGCCGTGATGGTGGAGTTCCTGGCGGCGTCACACACTCCGGTGTTGCAGTCCCCGGCATTGCCTCCGCAGACAAATGTCAGAGGAGGATAACTGTACCCCGGTATGCCGTCGGTCATGGTGATGATGTGCCTGATCCTGCCGCTGTCGTTGATGGAAAGCTCCAGGTCGAATTCCAGGGAGGTCGCATCATCGTTTGCCGTCCTGACGGCAAGCTGGTTGGTGCCGACGATGAAGGGATCTGCGCTGAACGTGATCTCCCTGTTCCAGTACTGTCCGGTGTGCTCTCCGGTGTCGTTGTCTATCATGTTGCCGTTGAGCCAGACCGTCGCGGCATCATCGCTCCTTACCTTGAGAAAGGCGTTCTCGATGATGCTGTCCCCATAGACGGTGAACCGCTTCCTGAAGAATACGTTGCCCACCACCGGCTGGACGTGTACATCGATATTGTCAAAATACGCGTATCCCCATTCGTTGTTCCTGTTGCTGTTCAGCTTCACGCCCATGTCCAGATAGTACTGTCCCGGATCTGCCACGAGCCCGGAGATGTCCTCCTGGAAACTGCCTGAGAAGCCGTTGTTCGGATTGTCTGCATAGGCGATCTCCGGCGTCGGATCCGCTTCCGTATCTCCCCCTTCCAGCTCGCTTCCGAGATAGACGACGCTGCCGTTGGGATTATGGAGACGTGCCTTTATCCAGACATGGTCGCTTCCCTCGAACTTTGGTGAGTTCCCGCTCCATTCATAGTCAAAGCCGACGACCAGGCTTGAACCGTTCGCCACGGCATCCACCATCTGCTGCGTGACGTTCCAGAGGATCCCATACCCCCCTGAGGGCGATGAGCTTCCCGGAGCGTAGATCTCCAGCCTTCCGTTATTGACTCCGTCGAAGGTGACCGCGTTGGTATTGTCATAGATGCCGCTCTGCCAGTCCCAGCCGTCATCCGCTCCGGAGATGCCGAAGGTGTTGGCGCTGGAGTTCAGGCCGCTGGTGAAATCAACGGGTGCCGGAGTGTCTGCTCCCAGCTCCCAGAGGTCGGCATGGACCGAGGAGCCGATGATGGTGTCGGCGTCAGGGAAGCCGAGGATGGCTGTCCCATTGTCCCATCGTGAATCGTTGTAGGCTGACGAGAGCCAGGTGTTGTTGAGACTGTCGTTTTCAGGTTCGTCCGCTGCCTGGAAGTCGAGGCTATAGAGCCAGAGGCTGTTCTGTCTCACCAGCTGGAATGGCGCCTGGATGAGCTCCTTTGCCTTGGTGATGGCGCAGGCGATGCAGGTCCCCCCGGACGGGCTGTCTGGATACGTATCGATGTCCTGGTGCACCGAGTCGAGGTCGTTGGTCAGGTTGCTGCTGCTCACGATGCCATCGGGGCTTACGCCTGTGTATCCCACGAGACCTATCCTGTTACGTTCTGCCGACGTGGGAGTGTTATTGAGGAGGATGGTGGTGAATTCCTTGTCCAGACATTTCGCCACGCTTATCCGTTTGCTGTCAGCATCATAGAGCTGCGGGTCATCACAGGACCTTACCGCTCCCCAGGTCGAGTCTGCATAGCCGATGCGCCAGTTCATGCTTCCGGAGAGGTCGGTGATGAGGATGACGTCAGCGCCCCTTCCCTGACCTTCTCCGTTGATCTGGCTCCGGACCCGGAGAGGGACGGTCTTCCCGCTTATGGCGGCATAGTCCAGCTGTGAAGAGAGATTGTCATTGTCGAGCAGGATCTCGTCGGCGGTCTGGTTGGTGAGCAGGACGGTGGTGTTGCCGATGACCACCCTGAGGAAGAAGTCGTCGGTATAATGGAGATACATCTGCATGGCAGTGAGGTTCCCCGGGATGACGAACGAATCATAGAGGTTGATGATGCCGTCGATGCCTGGCAGCATCTTCTGCTCGCTCACGTTCTCGCCCTGGCTGGGTTCTGCATCAGGAGTTCCGGCGCTCTCGTATTCGACCCTGATGAATCCTCCCCCTATGAAATTATCTTCCGGGGAGGTGAAGCCTATGATGAGCGAGTTGTTCCCTTCCTGGAATGCGCCGAGGATGCTGCTGCTGTTGATGACATAGGTGTCTGCCTGCCGTTCGATGCCTGCTGTCTGGTAATCTCCTGCAGGGTTTCCGTTGATGGTGAGCGTGAAATTGGTGCCCACATCCATCTCCATGACCATGCGGGTGACATTTATCAGTCCGGACAGGAGATCCATCGTGGCCGTGATGTTGCCGTCTCCCACATAGCCCCCGAAAAAGGCGTAGGCCGTCCTTTTTTTCGGTTCTGCCCTGAGGAACGCCCTGCTCAAGATGCCTTTATAGGGCTTGTCCTTGGCGATGCCTGACACGATCTTTCCCTGACGCCAGAGCTTCCTCCGGGTTGCTGTGATGTTGCGGACATAGATGCTCTCCCCGTTGATGAAGATGCCCACTCCCCGACCGGAGGGCACGAGGTCGCCGAGGAGGATGCGTGAGAGGTTCCTGGCCTCATCCATGTCTCCACCGGCCCAGAATTCGCCTATCTGCTCGAGGAGCGAATTGTTCACGTATCTGATCTTCGACTGGTTGATCAGCGAGATCACATAGGGGTTGGCATATTCCCTGACCTTGAGGTTGGCGAGCACTTTCACGAGGTCCTGGGAGGTGTAGTCCATGACCCGGATATCCGGGGAAGACGCATCATACGCACGTATGAGGATGATGCCCAGGATGACGACGAGGGAGGCAAGCACCGCATCTACGATGAACACCATGCCCTGTTTCCTTCTTCGTCCTCTGCCGTCCATCTTTTTCCGTCCGTTGATGTTACTGCGTCACTGATGCTCTTTTTCTTCCTGTTCTTTCTTTCCCTCTTTCTTCTCTAGGCTCTCCAGACATAGAGCCTCAGCAGGCCGGGTCCCTGGTCCACGATGACCGCCCGTTCGATGGTGATGAGCTGCTCAAGACCCGCTATGTTCGTGAGCGGGTCGTCACCGATGCCCGTCGTCCCGAACTCGTCCACCGTGCTGTTGAAGAATCTTATCGTCGTGAGATTGTTGGTCAGGAGACGGAAGGAGAACTCATATTCTGTGCCCAGCAGGAGCCGTTGTTGTTCATACGGTATCTCTTCCAGAGCGGCGAGCTTGGTCTCGTCGATGCGTTGGTCGTCATTGGTCAGTCCGATCTTCACCACGGTGCTCGCATTCCAGCCGGCAGGGAAACCTGCGCCGAGCAGCATATCGGATATTGCCTGAGCATCATTCACCAGCCGGACATAGCTCTGTTCATTGTTTCCCCTGTCGAGTATGTCATAGCGGTGGAACAGGAGCACGGCCAGGGTGAAGATCGCTATGGCAAGGAAGAACTCCATGAAGAAGACCTGGGCGTCCCTGTGGCGCGTCCTCCGGCGCGTTCGCCGCGGATCCTCTTCGTCTGTCGATGTCCTCCCCGCCTTCCCATGTCTAGATGACGTCAAAGGAGATCACCTCTGATGTGTCCATGCTGTTCCCTGCAGGATCCCTGCATCTCGCATAATAGGTATGGTTGCCATCGGGAAGGCTGAGTACATCGCTGTGGTTGGTCCCTGTTCCTCCGAAGGGGCTTTCCATGTTCGCGAAGAGGGTGTCGGTCTGGCTGTAGCGGCAGGAGGCAGCCTCGTCGGTCTCGACAGAGAGCGTGATGTCCGGTCCGCTGACCGATCCGTTGGGCAGGCTGTTGAGGATGTTCGGTGGTGCGAGGTCTCCGCAGTCATCTCCGATGCAGACGGTGCCGTCGATGTTCCTGATCCTGTTGGTCCCCACATGCAAGGTCCCTCTTATCTGGGGCGTGATGAACGAACGTTCTCGCTCTCCTGCCCTGATGATGACCTCTTTGTCGGTGTTGTCCACGCTCACTGCCTTTGATCCAAGCAGGTCAGGGATGGTGAAATACCGTTCATAGCCCGATTCGACTTTGGCGGCGAGAAGCATCTCCTTTTCCAGAGCCAGGGAGACGCTGTCCAGCTGGTTCTGCTCCTGCTTTCTGGCGATGTCCTGGTATCTTCCCTGGAACGCGGCCGTGAAGATGAGCAGCAGGGCGAAGCCCATGGCTACAAGGAGCATATATTCTATCACTATCTGGGACCGATTCCCCTTTCCCATGAGCCTCTTTTTCTCTTTCCTTTCTTGCGCGACTCCTGCGAGCCGCATGTTCCTGCTCTCTGCCTTCTCTCATCGCCACAGCGGTGTTCGTGGTTTCATGATTCCGCTATGGTGATATTGCTGCTGGTGGCCTCGATCGTCAGATGATGGATGCCTGACACCGGTGCGATGGTTCCTGACACGTTCGCAGAGACGGTCTCGAAGATGTCGCTGAGCCCTCCCGCCGTCTCTATCTGGAGCGATATCTCCCTGTTGCCTATGGTCACCTTTTTGACCGTGTCCGGGAAGGTGACCTTTATGGTGGTCATGGCCGGCTTCCCGAGGTAGGCGACCGTCTCCACATTCTCTGCGATCTCCCGGGCCACCGTCCTCGCCTGATTGAGGTTCACACTGTCTTTTATGGTCTCGGTCTGGGTGAAGAAGACCAGGATGACCGGAATGACCATCAGCAGGGCGAAGCCTATGACCATCAGGTATTCCATGCTCACCTGTGCTTTCTGTCTCATATGGTCCCTTCAGTCCTGCTCTGCCCTGTCTCCCGTCGGATAGCGCATATGCTATTTAAAAGAGAGGTAGCGATTTCTCGCATATAATGTTTTGTGATTACTCCAGGATGGAACAGGCGCGGGGATAGGTGTGAGGACAGGCGTGGGGACAGGCGGACAGACCCGGCTGCCGGCCGGATCCCTTCTCTCCTGTGCGGTTAAATTAAATTTATAAACTCTGCTCTCTTTGTAGGACAGATGAGACATCAGAAGCGCTTCAACAGGGAACTGGACGACTATCTCTCCTATGACAAACCGAACATGAAGCCGAAGACCCTGTTCAATCAGTTCAATGAGCTTTGGGACTATCTCTTCAGTAAGGAGATTCCTCCCAACATCAATGACATCAAAGACACGTCTGCCGTGCTCGTCATCGACCAGGAAGAGACCTGGTGGGACAAGCTCAAGAAGATCCTGTTTCTCACCTATCTCCGACGGAAGCTGGAAAAGAAGAAGAAAGAGAGAGAAGATGAGTTCGACTGAGCAGGCATGGGCAGGCCAGGCCAATGCTCAGTAACGATAATGCTCTGGCTTGAAAGGCCCTTTCCGGTCCACATTGATGTATTCGGCCTGTTCTTCGGTGAGATCGGTAAGTTTCACACCAAGTTTCCTGAGGTGGAGCCGGGCGACCTCTTCATCGAGGACCTTCGGAAGGACGCTCACCTTAAGCTCCCGTGTCTCCTGTTGCCAGAGTTCTATCTGAGCGAGCACCTGGTTGGTGAAGGAGTTGCTCATGACGAAGGAAGGATGTCCTGTCGCATTGCCCAGGTTCACAAGCCTGCCCCGTGAGAGCAGGATGATGGCATGGCCGTCGGGGAAGATGAACCTGTCCACCTGGGGCTTGACATTCTCCTCTCTGATTCCAGGGAAATGCTCCAGCTCGTCGACCTGGATCTCATTGTCGAAATGGCCGATGTTGCAGACGATGGCCTCATCCTTCATCTTCTCCATGTGCCCGATCCTCAGGATGTCCTTGTTCCCTGTCGCGGTCACATAGATGTCCGCCTGGGGGAGAGCATCTTCCACGGTCGTGACTTCATACCCTTCCATCGCCGCCTGCAGCGCACAGATGGGGTCTATCTCTGTGACGAGGACCCTCGCCCCGAAGCCACGCATGGACTGGGCACATCCTTTTCCCACGTCGCCATAGCCGCAGACCAGGACGACCTTGCCTGCCACCATGATGTCGGTCCCTCTCTTGATCCCGTCGGCAAGCGATTCTCTGCATCCGTAGAGGTTGTCGAACTTGCTCTTGGTGACCGAGTCGTTGACGTTGATGGCCGGGAAGAGGAGGGTCCCTTCCTTCATCATCTTGTAGAGCCGGTGGACACCGGTGGTGGTCTCCTCGCTGACGCCCTTTATGTTCGCGGCGATGGATGTCCAATGCTGCGGGTCCTTCTCATATATCTCTCCCAGCCGGGCCATGAACGCCTGCACTTCCTTGCTCTCTTTGCTGTGATCCTTCTGGAGGAGCGAGGGATCCTTCTCGACTTCTACGCCGCGGTGGACCATGAGCGTGGCATCCCCCCCGTCATCGACGATAAGGTTTGGCCCTTTCCCGTCCGGGAAGGTGAGCGCTTTCTGGGTGCATCGCCAGTACTCTTCGAGGGTCTCGCCTTTCCAGGCAAAGACGCTGATGCCTCGCTTGGCTATGGCTGCCGCAGCATGGTCCTGGGTCGAATAGATGTTGCAGGAGCACCATCTGACCTCTGCTCCCAACGCCGCAAGGGTCTCGATCAGGACAGCGGTCTGGATGGTCATATGGAGGCTTCCTGTTATCCTTGCCCCTTTGAGCGGTTGCTTGTCCTGATACTTCTCACGGAGCGCCATGAGCCCTGGCATCTCCTTCTCTGCCAAGGAAATCTCTTTCCTTCCGAATTCCGCCAGCGTCAGATCCTGAACTTCATAATCGTCTCCTTTGTCCATTTTTTTCACCTGTCTGTTCCGGTATGTCCTTCTTGGCCGTCTCTTTGTAACCGGCTTTATGCCTTGTTATGCCTTGTCGCTGTCCCAGGGAGTTATGGACAATTCTTATAGTTTTTTCCTTGAATTATGGATATTGTCCATCAAATCGACCTTTTTATTGGACAATATTAGAAAAATATATATATTAGTTGGACAATAATTCATGCATATCGCCAAAGCAGCCCTTCAAATGAATTCCCCCAAATAAGGTCGAGGAGAATACGTTCTTCCCTTTCTTTGGAGGGCTGTTTTTTTTGTTGCGATGGAACGGTCCTTCAAGACGCTGTTAGTCATACTGCTGCCAGAGTACCGCCAGAAACACCAGTGACACGCCTCGGAGCAATCAGAGCATGGACGACAAGGACCGCAGGATCATCGGCCTGTTGCGGCAGGATTCCCGTATCAGCATCCGCGCCATCGCGAAAGAGACAGGCATACGTCCTTCTACGGTCCATCAACGCATCCAGAAGCTGTCCTCCTCGGGCGTCATCGAACGGTTCACCATCAAGCTCGATCCGGAACAGATAGGTGAAGGTTTTGTGGTGTTCGTCCTCCTTTCCACAAGCGAGGATCTTGACCCCGCATTCTTCAGACGTCCCGAAGTCAAAGAGGCCCAGGGTGTCACCGGCGAATACGATCTGCTTCTGAAGCTCAAATTCCCCGACGTCTCGGCGTTCAACCGCTTCCTCATCGATTTCAGGAAGGACAAGCGGATAACCAAGACGGTCACCATGGTCGGTACCATCACCTTGAAAGAAACCTGCTGATGCGACAGCCTCCGACAGCGCTCTCTTGGTTGCCCATCACCTGTTGTCTGCTTGCTTGCTCTTTGGCTGTTCTGCTTCTTCGTCGAGGATTCTCTTGACCTCTTCCTGGAGGTCGATGTCGATCCTCGCTCCTATATTCTCGACGACCTTGGCCGAGGCCATGGACGCTATGGCGCCGGACTTCCCGAGGGAAAGGCCGTGGGTGTGACCATAGAGGAACCCTGCAGCATACATGTCTCCTGCTCCTGTCGTGTCCACCGCATCTGTCGTGACCCCCTTGATCTTCATGATCCTGTCATCGTGGAAGATGAGCGAACCCTGTTTTCCGATCTTGACGATGACGATGTCTGCCAATCGGCCGAGCTCCTGGGCAGCTTCTGAGTATAGCTTCCCTGTGAGCTCTGCAGCTTCCTCCTCGTTGAGGAAAAGGATATCCACATGGTTTGCGATGATCTTTTTCAGGTAAGGACGGATACGCTGGATGACTCCCTTGTCAGAGACATCCAACGAGACCCTGGTGTTATGTTTCCTCGCGAGTTCCATGGCATGTTCAGTGGCCTCCCGTGTGGTCCCTCCCTCGAGCATGTACCCTTCGAAATGCGCGACCTTGGCCTTCCTGATGTCCTCCTCGACGATGTGTCGTGTCGCTGTCTTCAGGGCGATGCCGAGGTGGGTGGCAAAGGATCGTTCTGAATCAGGCGTGATGAACGTGATCGCCGTGGCAGTGAGCCCCTTCCCCTCCTCTTTGGTCAGGCGTACCGCTATGCCTTCTCGTCGCATCTTCTCCTCATAGAGCGCACCCTGCTCGTCTTTTCCGATGAGGCTGCAGAAGATAGCATTCCCGCCGAGCCTGACCATGCCTGCGCAGGTATTGGCGACACTCCCTCCCGGTCTCAGCAACGGTTTAAGATGGGCGATCTTCCTGAGAATCTCTCCGAGCTCATCTTCCTCTATGAGCTTCATCATCCCCTTCTGGATGTCGAATGACAGGAGTTCGGTCTCTTCGGCCATGACCAGGACATCCATGACTGCGCTTCCCAGACCGAACAGGTCATAGGTCTTCTCTACGGGCTTTCCAGGATCCTGCTGCTTCTTTTCCATGCTTTCCTCTTTCTTTTTTTCTTTCTTTTTTCCCCTCTTTCCAGGGTGCCTGGGCACAGGACTCCTATATATGCGTTGCTCTTCCTGTTCTCTCTTCTCGTGTTGTCCGTTCTTCCTGTCTGTCCTTCTTCCCTGCAGGACTCTTTTTCGATGGGTCAGATTCCTGACAGGGCAAACTATTTATATGCTCTCTGCTGTCGGCCAAAGGTGGAAACCATGGCTGCGAACCGGATGAGATCCCTGCTGGAGCGTGTCAAGAAAGAGATCACTCCCACGGGAACGACGGTGAAGAAGACGGCCCTGGCCATGGTCTCCCGGATAAATCGGGAGATCGCAAAAAAGGGATACAACGCCGTCGCCGTCGCCGGCGGGTCTGTCGCCAAAGGCACCTTTCTGAAGGACGATTTCGATGTGGATATCTTCGTCAAGTTCGACCTCGCCTATGAAGACAAAGACCTGTCCCGGCTGCTGTCACGGATACTCTCACCCTTCAAGAAGAAGCGTGTCCATGGCAGCCGTGACTATTACCAGATCGACGACGGTCTGCATTACGAGGTCATCCCTGTCCTGGACATCCGGACACCGGACCAGGCACGCAATGTGACGGACATGAGCCCCATGCATGTCCGATGGGTGAAGGACCAGATACGACGGCAGAAACGTCTCGTTCTCGTCGATGAGATACGGCTTGCAAAACAGTTCTGCAAGGCAAACAGGGTCTATGGCGCGGAATCCTTCATCGGCGGCTTCTCTGGCCATGTGCTTGACATCCTCGTCATCCACTACAAGGGGTTCGTTCCTTTCCTCAGGGCGGTGAGCACCCTCCGGAAAGGGACAGTCATCGATCCCATGGACCATCACAAGGGAAAGGCGAAAAAGCGCCTCAATGAAGCGAAACTCGCTTCGCCGATCATCGTCATCGATCCCATCCTTCCCGATCGCAACGCCGCGGCAGCGCTCACCGATAAGAAATTCCTGTTGTTCAGGCAGGCTGCACGGCATTTCCTCAAAAAGCCGGACCGGTCTTTCTTCCTGGTGAAGACCCTGACCCTCGACGAGATCCTCGGACAGGCAAAAGGAAGACAGCTCATCCTCCTCGAGGTCAAGCCCCTGAAAGGCAAGGTGGATGTCATCGGCGGAAAGCTCCTCAAGGTCTTTGAGCATATCCGCAAGCAGCTCGAACTCCATGACTTCACGATGCTTGAAGCCGAGTGGCAGTGGGACAGGAAGGGCAATGCCCTGTTCTGGTACATCCTCCCGTCCCGGCCGCTCCCGGAAGAGAAGGTCTGGGCCGGCCCGCTCCTCAGACAGAAGGTCCACGTGGCGCAGTTCAAGAAGAAGCACCGCACGACTTTCCAGCGCGGCGGAAGGCTCTACGCCAAAGTGAAGCGCAGGCATACAGATGCCCGTTCCCTGATCAGCGAACTCATCGCATCAGCGTATGTCAGATCGAGAGTCTCTCGTATGAGCCCGGTCTAGGTCTGTCTATGTCCTGTCCACGCCCTGTCAGGTTTTTTCTGGTTCTTTTCTCTCTTTTCTCTTCCGCAGGTTTCTTGCGCGTCTCATGATATAGACGCCCATGAGCTGGGCGATGAGTATGGCCACGTAGAATATGCCGGTCATGGACTCGATGACCGTGATGCTCCGCGCGAGGGAGGTCCTTGGCATTATGTCCCCATATCCTGTCGTGGTGAGCGTGACGTAGCTGAAATAGACGAAGTCTGGCCAGGTCATCTCCTGCGAGGCATCAGAGGCGGACACAAGAAAGGACGAACGATCAGTCATCTCCAGACTCACATAGATGCTTGAGAAGATGATGCCTATGATGAGATAGACCGAGATGGCGCCGAAGATGGTGTCACTGCCGATATCGCGCGACTTGAGGATCCGTTTCAGCAGGACAAAGGTGATGTAGGCGTAGAAGAGCACGGAAAAGAAGGTGTTGAGGTAGACCAGCGAGGCCAATGGAGCGATGGCCTGGAGCCAGTTGAAGACGATGAAACATACGGCGAGGAAGAAGGCAGGACCGACATGACGTCGTTCATAGCTCACGGCGTAGAACGCCGCTATCGGTATGATGGTCGCCATGAATATGAGGAACTCGTTGCCCAGGAGAAACTCCTCAAGGAAGGGATAGAACAGGATGAGCGAGATGAGCGATATCAGGAGATAGACGAGCCTTCCTTTGATGTGATGCGTGGTCAGGATTTCTTTCGGCCGGCTCTTTCCCTCTGCGGCGGGGGACGCTTTCTTTTTCCTTGTCCTGTCTGTTTCTGGCTTCCTCTTCATCTTCCCTTCCGGACCCTTCTCTCCCTTTGTCGGTGCCTTTACGTATTGATTTTATAAAATGATTTGGACCCACCATCCAATGGTGGCCTGTGCGAGCGACCTCCATCCGCCTTCTTGTCCATCGGCACCGCTTCTTCGTCCTCCTTTCTTTCCCCTCTTCCTCGCTCTCTTTTCGATGGCCATCGTCCTCCATTCAATAGCTATTTATAGAAGCCTCTCCCCTGCCAGAACATGGGACTGATAAATGCGCTCGTGTCCTGGACACAGACGACCTTCGCCCCTTTGGGCGCCCCGGGCCTGTTCATCCTCGCTTTCATGGAATCCTCTTTCTTTCCCATCCCTCCAGACGTGCTGCTCATCGTCCTGGTCTTGGGTCAACCTGCATTGTGGCTCTGGTATGCTCTGGTGGCCACGCTCGGTTCTGCCATCGGCGGTGTATTCGGTTATGGTATCGGCTATGTGGGCGAAGAGGCCATCCTCAGACGGATGGTCAAGCCAGAAAAGATAGCCAAGGTCCACAGGCTCTTCAACCGCTACGAAGCATGGGCCATCTTTATTGCGGGCTTCACGCCCATCCCCTACAAGGTCTTCACCATCGCAGCAGGCGTCTTCTATATCGATCTCAAGAAATTCGTGATCGCCTCGGTACTCTCCCGCGGTCTTCGCTTCTTCCTGGTCGCCTTCTTCGTCTCCTTCTTCGGAGAATCCATGGTAACCTTTATTAATGACTATTTTGACATGCTTTCTGTTGTTGTGGTGTCTGTCGCTCTCATCGGTTATCTCCTCTATCGGAAGATGAACCGGAAGATGAACTATGGCCCGATCCCGTCCAAGACGCAGAAGAAGAAAGCAGACCTCTGAGACCGTCCCTGATCGTCCGTCCCTTTCTCCGGCAGACCGATGGGATGTGAATCCCGACGAATCCATCATCCGCCTGTTTATCGCGGGTTCCTTTGTCCTGGTCGCAGCTTTTTTCCTTGACGGCGTTGTCAGAGAGTTCTTCTCGCTCATCAGGACACCTTTCTTCGACTTCTTCATGGTCTGGTTCTCTCATGGTGTAACTTTGTTCTCCATCATGTTCGTCATGATAAGCCTCTTCCTCTATGATGAGGGGAAGAAACGGGCCATCCTCCCTCTCTGGCTTTCCTTCTTCACCTCTCTCTTCTTCAGCACCCTGCTGAAGTTCATCATCCAAAGGCCACGACCCTCCCTTGTCCATGCTCTCCCTTTCCTGAGTTTTGTCGGTTTCTCTTTTCCCAGCGCCCATACGGCCATCGCCTTCTGCGCCGTGCCTCTCGTGAGAAAAGCATTTCCCCGGGTCAGCTGGTTCTTCATCTTCTTCGCTGTCCTTGTCGGGATCAGCCGCATCTATGTCGATGCCCATTACCTCTCCGATGTTGTCGGGGGCGCACTCCTGGGCCTCCTGGTCGGATTCCTTGTCCTCAAGGCATGGGGCGGCGACATCGGTTCGAGCTCCCGACAGAGGTCACCATGATACCCTCAAAAGAGATATCCCGGCAGCTGGTGCATCTTCTGGTCGGCGTAGGCTTCTGCATCCTCTATCTGGTGGACGTCCTCACCGTTCCCTTCATGGTCATCTTCACGGGCGCGGGAATCCTCATCTACTATCTCAACAAGGAATACCCGTTGAAGATACTGGAACCTTTCCTTGCAGCGCTTGAACGGGATGCAGACAGGAAGCGTGCTCCGGGGAAAGGGGCCCTCACCCTCATCATCGGCATCACCCTCTCCATGATCCTCTTCCCCAAGGACATCGCCCTCGCAGCCATCATCATCCTGGCCCTGGGTGACAGCGTCTCGCCGCTCATCGGACATTACGGCAGGATATCCCATCCGCTCTCAAGAGACAAGGAGAAGATGCTGGAAGGGACCATCGCCGGCTTTGTCGTCGGTTACATGGGCGCGCAGTTCTTCGTCTCTCCGTTCGAGGCGTTCATCGCCTCTGCTTTCGCCATGCTCTTCGAAGCGTTGGAAGTCAGGATATACAAGACCATGGACGACAACATCGTCATGCCTCTCGTGGCAGGAGGCATCCTCATGCTACTGCGGCTGCTCTAGACAGTCTTCTCTTTTTCGCTGTTCCTGTCATTAACAGCCTGTCCGCTTCCCTTTTTCTCTTATCGACTCTTCCGCACTCCATCACTTCAATCATCAGCCCTCCTTGTCATTTAACATCGGGAAATTTCTGTTAAACTCTTTTCCCATACGGGGTGTGGGAAAATTTCGTCCGAAAAGTTTTTTGGGGCAAAATTAAATTAAGAACGAAGTTCTATTAAGTTAAAAGAATAAAGGGCAAGAATTGATAATAAAAGAAAAAGTCACCAAAAATTAAATTGAGTTATTTTTTTTGCTGTTTGACCTGTTGTTTGAGCTGCGCTTTTTAGTATTGGTTCAAAATATTTTTGAATTGTTTCTTCGACAGCAGATATTTGAGATTGCTCAACAGCTCTGACTTCTGATACCTTTAAATCTTCAGGAGTTATTCTATAATTTTCATTTACAATAAAACCGGGAACTAGAAAATCGGATGGTCGTAAAAAAACTAAAACTGTTTCGTCTTGAAAAGGTATTCTGTGCTCATAAGCATATTTTCCATCATTTTCGTATTGCTTTGTGTGAATGTAATCCATTTTTATATTACCTCCTTATGCAATGATGTAATCATAGCTAGTATTTAAATCTTTCGCTCTTATAGTCTCTTTACAGTAGTAACAATTCTTGCCCTTTCCACTATTTTGCCCCAAAAAATTGAAACTAACATCGGAATTCCTGTTAAACGTCCCGATGACTGAACGGAGGAGAGCGCAGCGGGGTCGAAGTAAAATCTTTGATTCGTGCAGGGGTTTGATACCCCTCGCTTTAGTGCGAGAAACCTTTGCATTCCACAGCAACCGTCGGTTGCCGGGACCCGGAAGGGACCAGAAATCTCGCCTATCGATGCGGAGAGCGTTCATACCCCACGGCCTTTAGGTCAGGGAGGAGGTCATTTTTATGATTTGTAAATGTTTTTTCTATGACCTATCTTTATAACAAGAACTGATAGCTGATTATTGTCTAAATCGACAATTAATCTATAGTTGCCTACTCGAAATTTGTAACTTTTTTCTCCAACAAGCCTCACTAGATAATGTTCTGGTCTGATCCTTAATTTTTCTAAAGAACTTATTATTCTTTCTCTCTCTTTGGAATTAAGTTTATCTAAATATTTTTCTACATTCTTTGCTAAGATAATTTCATACATTCAGAAGACCTATCGAATATTATATTTTTTCTTTAGATCAGATAAGGTTACAAATTTACCTTCTGCAATCTCTTTTCTTGATTTAGCAATGTCTTTTTTCGTTTGTTCAGATAATTCTCGGGTATCTTCAATAACATTCCAAATTACTTCTTCATAGGTTTCTCTAGAAAAAAGTTTCATTTTATTAAGTTCTTGTTGTAAATCTTGACTTATCTGAATTGTTGTTGAAGTCATAGCAAACTATAATTAACTATGGTATATAAATATTTCGCTTTTTCAGGGCTTAAAATTTATTGGATTTAACATC
>JAADFO010000032.1 GCA_013152815.1 Nanobdellati archaeon | reverse complement strand
CGGAAGAGGGCGACGCCGAGGATCGTGCCGAGGATATTGAATATGAGGTCACTCATCTGGGAACTCCTCGAGGGCAGATAGACCTGGAGAAGCTCAATGGTGAGGCTTACTGTTCCCGAGGCGAAGAGGGCCGTCAGGTACATCCCCTGACGGGAGGGCTTCCTGAGGGAGTGAAGCAGAAAGGCGAGAATGAAGCCGAAGGGGACAAAGCCTGCGATATTTACTGCTATATCTGTAATGTAGGACCTGTTCAGGCGGAAGTCCTTCCAGATCGGTATCAACCTCTCTTCTTTCAGTATCCGGAAGGCGGCGGGCACCAGGATGTCCCGTCTCTTTCCGGTCAGGTCGGCCACCGAGTGTCCATTCCCTTCACTGAAGACGTAGAGTGAGACAATGCCCCTGTTCTCGAGCAATGCTTTCGGGTTTCCTGATGCCCATGCCCGGTGGTCTAGGTATGTTTCGTCCGCCTTCAAGGTCCTGTCATAGACGGCCAGGCCTAGGATATCGCCGGTCCAGTGGGCCTTCCCGGTGGGGCTGTTGCCGAGGACGATCCGTAATGGAATCCCTTGCGGGCCGGCCAGACTGAAGCCGGGATAGAGCCTCACCGCCCTTCCGTCGATATACAGGGTGGTTCCCTGTTGCCCTGTCGTGATCGTCACAAGAGCCCTCTTGCCTATAGTGAGGATGTTCCCGGAATCGATCTCCCGGCCCTTGGCGAGTATGATGACATGGGAGCGCCACTGCCCGATCATGAGCATCGGGGATTCTCCCTCGTCGACGAATGATAGGAGTGGGGCCACGGAGCAGGTATGGTCTTTCAGGGGCCGGAAGAAGAGCTCGATACTGAAGGCGTCCATTGCCGGGAGGTAACTATGTGTGCCCTCGTATGCGCCTGGCGAGTATGCGATACCGCGGCCGCTGAAGTGGAGCCCCCTTTCCCTTTTCAGCCATGTGACCTTGTTTTTGGGGATGAAGTTCATGGGCCAGAGTCCTGCAAGAAAGATCAGGCCGGTTACAAGGAGGCAGAGGAGACATAGGCGCTTTGTTCCACGGTTTCTTGTGGCAAATGATTTCATTCGAGTCGATCTTTCCTCTGTTTCTTTCGAGGCATTTTGTATCCCCTCACTTCCTCCCAATTGTACAGCATCACGCAGGGAATGCACAAGGATCAACCACCTCTCCACAGGCTATGCACTGCGGTGATCGTACCTTGAAGACTCCTCCTGAACAGAGGCGTGTGCCGGCAGGGAGAAAGAAGATCCCGGCCCATCCCTCCTTCCTTTTCCTCACCCTCCTCACCCTCGCGATCTTCCATACCCCACTGAGAAGCCTCCTTGAGCTTTCCTTCCGCGAGAGCCTCTATTCGCACATCATACTGGTCCCTGCGGTAAGCGGCTACTTCTTTTGTCTGGAGAGGAAGAGCATGCCCTTTGACGGGAGGCCTTCCTTTGTGGCCGGAGCCATGGTCATGGTGGCGGGCCTGATACTCTTTCTGACCGTCGTGGATCGGGGGGGCGGTCTCGAGGGGAACGACCGTCTGTCACTCATGGCCCTGGCGGCCCTCGTCTTCTGGTACGGCGCGTTCCTCTGGTCATATGGGGCAGGGGCATTCAAGGCCTCGCTCTTCCCGCTCCTCTACCTGCTGTTCATGATACCCCTCCCCTCGGCGGTGCTGGCGTGGCTCATTCATCTGCTCCAGGCAGGCTCTGCAGAGGTCGCGGGTTTCCTCTTCATGCTCACGGGGGTGCCGGCAATGAGGGAGGGTCAGGTCTTTCATCTGCCATCCCTCAGCATAGAGGTTGCAGAACAGTGCAGCGGTATCCGGTCGACCCTCGTCCTCTTTATCTCCAGCATCATCGCTGGCCACGTCTTTCTCCGCAGGGGATGGAAGAAGGTCCTCCTCTCCCTGTCAGTCTTTCCCGTCAGTGTCGTGAAGAACGGTCTCAGGATCGTGACCCTGGCACTCCTTGGAGAATACGTGAATGAGACCTTTCTCACCAACAGCCTCCTGCACCGCAACGGCGGCATTCTCTTCCTCGGCCTCGCCGTCCTGCTCCTCCTGCCCCTTCTGTGGGTGCTGGCGAGAACTGACATGAGGGCGAGCAGGGCGGGAAAAAATTAAGAAAAACATAAAAAACTTGACAAAGTTGTCGGTTTATGCTATTAATACGGCATCATGGGCATTAATTATGTCAAAGGCATAGGGAGAGGCTGACGTGAGCCGAATTATTCTGGCCCTGAGCCTCGCCCTGGTGTTCTTCGGAACCCTCCCGGTCGCCGACGCCACCGTTGTCGACTTCGAACTCGGCGATGCCGACAACTCACTCGGCTACGACACAACTGAGCTTTCGATCAATTACGAAATCAGTTCGGGACTGTCCGGCACCACCTTTGCCCTGGAGGAGAAAGAGTCCTTTCAGTTTGATTTCGCGACCATAACGAGCATCATGGCCCTTGTCGACAAGGATACATACAGCATCACCGCCTACCTCAGTTTCATACTGCCTGAAGAGATGGTGGTCCAGAACGATGCGACGGTCAAGACCATAGAGGTGTCCGGTCAGTGCGGGATGAGTTCTGAAGAGTTCTGGATGTATTTCGATCCCGTAGACGTTGCATTCGGTACCGACGGGCTCTTTACCCTCCAGCTGGGTGATGTCTATGCCTATCCGTCGACGGGCAGCGACACCACTTGCGGATATGGATATAGCTGTTATTTCCCCGGTGATGAAGATACGATCATTGCAACCGTAACCCTCCAGAAAAGCCCAACTGCCGTGCCCGAGCCTTCCACGTTCATACTCTTCGGCACCATCCTGGCCGGTGCCCTCGGCGTCAAGGGCATCAGAAAGGGCTGAAACAGTTTGTAAAGCTTTCGGAAAAGACGTCAGGCTTGTGGATGGGTGAGAAAACGGTTCGACAGTGAAAGATCTGAATTCATCTCACTGCAGCATCTTTCCCGTCGAGACTTGAACTGCCGGCGCTATTCATGACTATTCCAGGGGTAATGCTTGAACTCCCTGCAGAAATCAGGGGTCAGGCGTATGAACCTGTTGCTGAGAACCTCTATCTCCCCGCCCTTCTGCAACTTGTCGATCACTCTCGTGACAGTCTCCCTCGTCATGCCGCTCATCTCCGCAATGTCCTGGTGTGTAAGCTTGATGTTTAGTATTGTCCCTCCGTCAGACTTGCTCCCATACTTGTCAGACAACATGATCAATAACATCTTCACCCTTTGAGAAGCGTTGTTGAAGTTCAGCATCTGCACCTTGGACCATGATTCACGAAGCCGGGAGCACAGTATCTGTGACATCTTTATGGCTACCTTGTTGTAACCGAGCAAAAAGTAGAAGTCCCTTTTTGAAATAATGGCTATGATGGAATCCTTCATCGCCACTACCCTTGCAGGTATCGTCTTGCCGTCGAGCAGTGATATCTCCCCGAAGAAATCCCCGGTACCATGCATTGCAAGGATTATCTCCTTTCCATCTGCGGTCGTTTGAACCGCTTTCACCTCTCCGTCGAAGATTACATACATATACTTATTGGTGTCTTCCTCGTAAAGGATTGTCTGATTCTTCTTGAACTTTTTTATTGTCATCCTAGTGCTGATATCACGCAGCTCGTCATCGCTCAATGAAGAAAAGAGATCTATCCTTTTCAGGAATTCAGTTTCGGGCTTTTCCTTCATGAAAATATACGCGTCTCCCTATAAACAGGTCCGGCAGCTTTTTCCCGGAATTGCAGGGTGGAGCATCAAGTCCACTGCCGCCATATACAGGCATTTTAGCACAGCTTCATCGGAATGGAAAGCTTACCGTGTTCACGGGTTCGAGCAGGACGTTCGTGGTGTACAAGACACTTCTGATCTCAAGGGGGTAGTTGAGGGAGGTCGTCAGTGCATTCCGGTTTGTCCGCCGTGACTTGATGAGACCGGATACAGGGTTTTACAAGGGTAGGGGCTCTCCCCCAACCGCAGTGAGGGATAGGTTGAGTGTTGAGACGCAACGGGAGTGTCAAGGAAGCGTCGACATGTTTTTACCTGTAGCAATAAAGCCTGTCCTGTCATCCGGCGGGGATGATATCCTTACAGACCTCGTTGGAATAGTCACTTTCGTTTCCATAGGTGTCATAGGCGGTGACAACAACACAGAGGGTGGGAGGGATATCATCGAGGGAATCCACTATGGTAGAGAGAGGGACGGATGTCTCGTCTCCTACGTCGATGGAGTACTGATAATCACCTGAAGAGGGGCCAAAATAGACCTTGTAGCCTTTGAGGTCGGTCAGCGGTGTCCCGTCCTCGTTGGTGGTCGGAGCATCCCACTGCAGTTTTGCATTGGTCAGGTCATCAGCACTGCTGCTTCCATCCCCTGTTAAGCCCGTAATGCCGCTGTCGCCTGCTCCACAACCGGATAAGGCGAGGAGGATCATTGTCAGAGATATAATAACGGCGTGCGGAAGGACGGCCAATGGCTTTCTTCTCTTTTTAATCATGGTCATGTGTGTTTAGTTCCGCAAGTCCGTGAACAAGCCTTTCAATCTTGGTATCTGATTAGATCATAACAGGTCTTTCCGGGCAATGATGTGATTCAAATCACCGCTGCAGCTGCCGTGATGAGAAGGAAGTGTTTCACGGATCGTGTGGGTGCTTAAACATGGGGTGGATACTGCCCCGCTCTGTGAACTGCCTTTGTCATAACAACCGCTTGACTGACGCCTTCATGCTATGCTCCGGCCTGATATGGAACTCTCTCCCGTTATCTTCCGCGTGACTGAATTATATCACAAACTCTGTCCACGGAGCAGCGTTGAGAAAGATCAGAGCCGCATATTTCTCATCACGCATTACTCTACCGTCACACTCTTTGCCAGGTTTCGCGGCTGGTCGACGTCGCATCCCCTCAGTATGCCCACATGGTATGCAAGGAGTTGAAGCGGTATGACGTTGATGAGAGGGGAGAGCGAAAAGTGCGCCGACGGCACTGTTATCAGGTCGTCGACCTTGTCCCGCAGTGACTCCG
>JAADFO010000031.1 GCA_013152815.1 Nanobdellati archaeon | reverse complement strand
GACAAAGACAGAAACAGCATCGCAATCATCGATAATCATGTCTCTGTAGCACCAGGAGGTGATAGACCTGTGTACTATGATAAAGGAGGCAATCCCTATGAAAAAGACTATTGGCGTCTATGGGCTCTTCTTGCTGCTGCTGGCCTTCACGGTCTCTGCCCATACCCTCACGGGTGTGGTGACCGATGATGGGTCTGGCAATCCAGTGAACGGAGCGACGGTAAAGATCACCTATGGTTCTTCCACTTTCCTGACATCGACCTCTGTCATCGGTCAGTACAGTGTCGATTTCAACCTGACATCGACAAGCTATGCGACGGTCTTCGTGCAGCGCAACACCAAATGGAACCAGATGAATGTGCAGCTCAACATGACCCGGCAGACGACCCATGCCGATATCACGCTGCTGAGCCATCCGCAATGCTCCGACCTCTATGATAATGACCGGGACGGGTTTGTGGACATGGACGACCGGCAATGCACCAGTCCTTCAGACAATTCAGAGAGTTCTGTCACAGTCTCTGGCAGCGGCAACTACGCCGTCGGCCTGGGTGTGGGCATCATGTCAGAGACAGAACATTTCAAGCCGAGGATCTTCATGTGCCCCCATGGCAAGGTCTTCCACAATAATGCCGACGGTCACAGCATCCTGTCCGAGCGCGTGGAGAACTATGCCTTCGAGGGCGAGCAGATACAGACAGAGGTCATGGTCTGGGACAAGAACGGCATCGAGAAGATCAAGGATGTCTATGTCACGCTCAGCGATTTCGGCCAGCAGGCCGGCGACGGTCTCATCGAGGCGAACTGCGACCGCCGGGGCATGTTCCACAAGACAGTTGATGATAGGGGTGCCTGTTCCTTCGCTGACTTCAACGCTCGCGAACTAGAAGAGGAGCTCACCTGGAATCCTGACACCATGGCCCGATATGTCTGCACCTTCACGGTCGAGACGCCGAACTCCATGGAAGGAGAATACTGGGTCGCTGCTGAGGTGGAAGACCTCGACGGCCTCCTGGCCAACGCCAAGGAGAAGCAGTGGTGGTACCTCAATCCAGAAGTGTCGGTGACCGTCACCGGAAGCGTGGACTTCGGAACCGTCCGACCTGGTACCAGCAGCTACTCTGACACGCTGCTCATCGAGAACACGGCTGCATCTGGTTCAGGAGTGCTCCTGGACATGGCCATCTCCGGGTCGGACTTCTATGATCCGACCTCCAGCGGCGCCAAGTGCCCCACGAGCAATGTCCTGACCCTGGACCGGTTCAGGTATCATGCGAGCAACGGAGCCTATCGGACCACGTCGGTCGCTCCGCGGGGAGACGGTGAGGGATACTTCAACATCCCCTATGAGGTGTCTGATCCTTCAGACAGGCTGCCCATCATCTCAGGAGCAGGCATCGTCGATCTTGCAGGCAAGCCCTACGAGGCAGGCAACGTGCTCTCTCCGGGTGCTGAGATCGCCCTGACCTTCAGGCTCGACCTTCCTGAGCCCTGCAACGGCGACTTCAGCGACGGTTCCCTGTACTTCTGGGGGACAGCCATCTAAGTACCGTCTTTTGTTTTTTTTTCATTGTTTTCCAGCTCATATATGTTCATACAATGCATACAGAATAAGGATGTTGCACAGAAACCATGTCAGGTGACCTCTAGCGAGGTCCTGTGCATCATCGCCACGGGTGTGTCAGGGTCGCAGAACGGCCCTGACAATCGCTGATTGTCATCAATCGATTGTGACGACTTCTCAGGATGACGATTCGTATCTATCGACAGGTGACCTTTTTCTGCCAGATTTTCTGTCATTTATCACCACTGTTGAACTGCAATAATCTATTTATATTCTTTGTAACTTCCCAATGGTCACCTCTTGGTGTTATCTGTAGATGACAAACCAATGTCCTCGTCGGGATGATAGCTGAGAGGTTGTTGTACCATCAACTCGGGGGAAGAAAAGGACGCCTGCGGAACATGCAGAGCATGACCTTCCATGCTCCTGCTCTCCGCGATACGGCCGACCTGGAGACTAACCTGGCTAGGCAGAGCCCTATCCTTGCCGACCCTCTCCGTCACTTCAGTACATCACCGTCACCCAAGTGACGCAGCACACCTGCTGCAAACTGCATCTGACGGAAGGATGAGGATGCACACCTCACGTTAGTGAGGACAGGTATCAAGAGAGATTGTAGCGCTATGGCTACCATGGACCGGCAAGGCTGTCACGGCCGAGGTCCGGTAACAAACATATAGAGGGGAAAACGCATGAAAGCAAAAATTATAGCAGTTTTCGTAGCTATGCTGACCGTTCTGTCAGGAGCTTTTGCCTTCACTCCTGTCGTGGGTTCCGATATCGGTATCACGATAGAGACTGAGGATTTCGCACCGCTCATCTGGCTGCACCAGGATGGCTGTAAGGTATACCACAACGCCGCCGACGGCGGACAGGAACTTGTCGAGCGTGTCGAGAACTATGCCTTCGAGGGCGAGCAGATCAAGTGCCCGGTCCTGGTCATGGACAAGAACGGCATCGAGAAGGTCAAGGACATCTACGGCGGCCTGAGCGTCCCTCCTGGACAGGACTCAGGAGATTTCGACATCCAGGTCAACTGCGACGAGCATGGTGACCAGTTCGATACCGACCCTGACAACTACAACGCAAGGATCGGCGAAGAGCGCATCAACACCTACGACCCCAACGACATGAGGGTCTACATGTGCACCTTCACCGTCGAGACGCCCCAGAGCATGTACGGCGAGTACTTCCTCAGCTTTGTCGTGGAAGACCTCGACGGCCTGACCGGTTCGGTGGACGAGAACCAGTATTTCTTTCTCAACCCCGCTGTGGCGGTCACCGTGATCGGCGACGTGAACTTCGGAACCGTCAGACCCGGCACCAACAGCTACTCTGACACGCTGCTCATCCAGAACAGCGCCGACGACGGCTCAGGAGTGCTCCTCAACATGGCCATCTCTGGGACGGACTTCTATGATCCGACCTCCAGCGGCGCCAAGTGCCCGACCAGCAACGTGCTCGGTCTGGAGAACTTCGCATACTATGCGACCAACGGAGCCCACAAGACCAACACCAATGTCGCAGGAAGGACCAATACCGTAGGACAGGACGGCGACGACGAGGGATACTTCAACATCCCCTACGAGGTCGCTGACCCCGATGCACGAGCTCCTATCATCGAGAAGGATGGTAAGATCAAGCTCAACGGCAAGGAGTTCTGGGCAGGCAACGTGCTCTCTCCGGGTGCTGAGATCGCCCTGACCTTCAGGCTGGCTCTTCCTGAGCCCTGCAACGGCGACTTCAACGATGGTTCCCTGTACTTCTGGGGAACTGCCATCTAAGGCTTCGGCCTTACTTTTTTCTTTTTTTTCTTTTCCGAGATGCAGACAGATGACATTCATCGAACAGATGGGACGACAGCATCCTTGTCCTTTTCGTATCCGAGAACAGGTGACTCCCATCGACGACAATTTCGGTCATCGGACATGACAATTCGACCATGATAATGTATTTAAAGATTTCATCACTCCAGGATAGGTATGTCAAGGAGGTGCTCTAGGTAGCAGAATCTGCCGGAGCATGGACATGACCTGATTTGGGGGGAAACCTTTCGGGAGAGGGATCAGATGGCGGGCTGTACTGCCAACTGCCAGAGGGACATCCCTCTGGGCCATGAGACTCTGACCCTGCTCCTGGAAGGCGCCTAAGCGCCTTTTCCCCATCGGCAGAACACGCCACCACGCCATATTCATATCATGTTGTGTATTGGTGTATATTGGTGTATATAAGACAGACAGGAAGATATTGAACAAGAGGCAGGACAAGACATTCCAACGAGGTGCTCATCATGAAAACCGATTCCAAGAAGATCAATTACGCTCATTATCTCCAGGGCATCTTTCTCTTCGCCCTGATGCTCTTCAGCATATTCTTCGTCATCGTCATGGCCGACTCCACGACAGCAGCCGGCGGCGGATGCTGGACCTGTGAGACCACAGCAAGAGGAGGATGCAAATCGACCTGTGACTTCTCCCAATGCACCATCTTCGAATGTTTCGAGACCCCGCTCTGCACGCCCAACGACTGTAGCGGCGCCAATGCCACCATCGATGTGACCCCTCCTACCATCATCATCAACAGCCCTGCCGAAGGAGAGGTCTCGGGAAACGGCGCCATCGACCTGGATGTCGATGTCGACGAACCGGCCGCAAGCATCTATTATTCCCTCGACGGAAGGAGATATTCCCTCCTCTGCACCTCCTGTCAGCATGGCTCGAGGAGCCTTCGGAACCTGGGAGACGACGTCTACGACCTCGAGGTCAAGGCGACGGATTACGCAGGCAACGTGAACCGCAATTTCCGAAGGTTCATCGTCGACCGAAAGCCGCCTGTCATCGACGGGTTCGCACCACGGGACGGCGGCTATCTTGCCGGTTCCTCTGGCGAAGATTTCACCCTGTTCTACGATGAGAACAATGTCGAGGACCTGATCCTCCACTATCGTGCATCGAGCTCCTCTGGCTTCACTGACCAGTCTTTTACCGGCTGTCCCGGCGGAAGGGATGTCTCCTGCACCAATCAGGTCAACCTCGCCTCCTATCCGCAGGGGACCACGATCGAATACTATTTCACGCTGGCTGACGCCATCGCGACAACCACCACAGACCCTGCCTATGCAACCATCAACGCAAGCTACCTTGCCGAGCCCATCAAGATATTCTCTCCCATCAACAACAGGATCTACGGTGCAGGCAGGATGGACCTGGAAGTCGAGCTTGTCGGACAGGTGGACGAACTCTGGCAGATACTCGACGGCGGACGTGCAAAAAGGCTCTGCACCAACTGTGATTCCTACGACCGTATCCAATCCTACCGCGACGGCATCCATGATCTCATCGTCTATACCATAGACGGCATCCATCGGGTGAACCGGAGCATCATCTTCGAGGTGGACAGCAAGGCCCCCCGGATATCGAAGACCTTTCCCAAGAAGAATGCCTATGCCAACGGCCTGTTCAGCATCGATTATCAGGAGACCCAGCTGCAGTCCATCATCCTGACCTACGGCAACACGATGACAGGCTATCAGACAGACACCAAAAGTCCGCCGGATTGCGCTGCCGGCACGCGCGGATCCTGCGAGTTTGTTGAAGACCTCGGTCCCTATGACGGTCAGCAGATCGACTATCATTTCACGGTGAACGACAGGGTCCATTCGGTCTCTTCTGCTGATGTCTCTGTATTGGTGGATTATTCGAGTCCGGTGTTTGTGGATGTCGCTTCGCCTGTTGAGGGTGCGGT
>JAADFO010000030.1 GCA_013152815.1 Nanobdellati archaeon | reverse complement strand
TCCTGGTCTTCTTGATGCCAGTCTTGCGGAGTTGCCGGAGTGGTCAAACGGGGTGGACTCAAGCGTGTCTTGAGCGAGAAGCTGCTTTGTGCGCAGCGATGACTGAGGCATCCACTGGCTTAGTGCCTACGCAGGTTCGAACCCTGCACTCCGCATCATGGTATTCTTACCGGACAGGGTCGCCATGCTCCTTGATGCCTTGATCAGGGGTCATCGTTCTGTCGACCGGTGATCCACAGGCCTTTCCTGTGAAAGTTCCGGCATGATGATGGTGTCTATTGCCTGGTCTATGTTCTGCTGGCCAACTGAGCTGCTGTCGAGACGCGTCGGTCTGGTAGGAGGTTCCAAATCTGAAGCTGAAACCTGCAGGACTCCCTGATATTGTCGGGGGTTGAGCTGTGCGGTGAGTGCGGCCTGTCGGTTGTCGTCCGTTGCAGTTCCCGGAGAGCTGTAGAATATGCTTGCAAGGTTGAGCGTGTAGATGATCAGCGGCCATTTCTTGAATCTCTTCATGTCTGAGACGACCTGTCTCAGGTCAGAAAACAGGGTTCTTTGCCTGTATCTGGCCGGTCCGTCATCCGGTGTTCTCGTTTCCAGAGGTGTCTCGGGTTGCTGTTGGTAGAGCATCCCCCTGCTCATCCTGTTCCCTATAAAAGCCTTTGCCCTTCATGCATCCTGTGCTCTGGGCGGCACTCCAACGTTCCATCACTCCGGCCAAATCACTCCATAATCTTTTTAAAGCATGGGCGGTCTCTCAAGGACCATCTGCGGGGGTGCCGGAGTGGTCAAACGGGACAGGTTCAGGGCCTGTTGGCTTAGTGCCTACGAGGGTTCGAACCCCTTCCCCCGCAGCTGTTTTTTTTTGTGGGCTCGACTGTAAGGAGACCCACTTCGGTCTCCAGAGTCGAAAGGGCGCAACAACCGATAGGTTGTGAGCGGTTCTGGGTGTGAACCCCTTCCCCCGCAGCTGTTTTTTTTTGTGGGCTCGACTGTAAGAAGGCCGCTTCGGTCCTTTCACCACAATCTTTTTATAGCATCCGGGCTTGCCCTATGAAGGTGACAGGTGTGGACTTCAAAGGACGAGACATCATCTCAATCAAGGAATTCTCGAAGAAAGAGCTTTTGCATGTGTTGGCCGTCGCTGCCCAGATGGAGCGCCGTCCCGATCCTCATCTCCTCGAAGGAAAGATCCTTGCCGCTTTGTTCTTCGAGCCTTCCACCCGCACCAAGATGAGTTTCGAGGCTGCCATGTATCGGCTTGGGGGCGAGGTCATCGGGTTCGCCTCTGAGAAGGTCACTTCTGTATCGAAAGGGGAGAGTCTCCATGATTCCATCAGGATCCTCGGCGGCTACAGCGATGTGGTGGTCATGCGGCATCCTACCGAAGGTGCGGCCCGTGTCGGTGCTGAAGCCACCGATGTGCCGGTCATCAACGGCGGGGATGGAGCAAACCAGCACCCGACCCAGACCTTCCTCGACCTCTACACCATCAAGAAGGCGAAGGGCAGGCTCGATAAACTCAAAGTTGGATTCATGGGCGACCTCAAGTACGGCAGGACGGTCCACTCCCTCGCCCAGGCACTGTCCCATTTCAAGGTGGAGATGGTGTTCATAGCACCCCCTTCTCTGCAGATGCCTCCCGGCATCCTGGAAGAACTGAATGCGAAGGGTGTGAAGTTCAAGACCATCCAGGACCTGAAGAAGGGCCTTGCCGGTCTCGACGTGCTCTATAACACGCGGATACAGAAAGAACGTTTCCCTGACGAATACGAATACCAGAAGGTCAAGGGGATTTATACCCTCTCTGAAAAGCTCATCCCTCTCTTCAAGAAGGATCTCAAGATCCTCCATCCCCTCCCGCGGGTGAACGAGCTTTCTCCTGCGCTGGACGGGACATCCCATGCCGTCTATTTCGAGCAGGCAAAGAACGGCGTCCCGGTGAGGATGGCCCTTCTTGCCCTTGTGCTGGGTGCTGTAAAATGAGCCAGACAGGTCAGATGAAAGAATACAAGGTCTCTGCGATAAAGAACGGGACGGTCATCGACCATATCCCTGCCGGCTCTGCCTTCAAGGTGGCAGAGCTGCTGGACCTCAGCCACACCAAAGGGACGATCTCTGTGGCGACCAATCTGAAGAGCAGGATGCTCAGGAAGAAGGGCATCATCAAGATCGGCAACAAGGAGCTCACCGAGAATGAGACGAACCGGGTGGCGCTCTTCGCTCCTCTCGCGACCATCAACATCATCGAGGACTATGCGGTCAAGGAGAAACGGAAGGTCTCTCTTCCGACAGAGCTTCACCATCTGGTCAAGTGTGTCAATCCCAACTGCATCACCAACAAGGAGGATGTGCTGACCTGTTTCCGTGTGGTCCGAAAGGACCCGCTTGAACTCAGGTGCCATTATTGTGAGCGCGTCATGGGACAGGATGACCTCCGGCTCTTGTGACCTTTCCTGTCCTCCCTCGTCTTTTCATCGTCCTGTTCGCGGTTTCCATCGGTTATCAGTTATGAATGTATGACTACCCCGGAGGTGAGTGTATGGAATTCAGTCTGAAAGATGCGTTTCGGTATCCGTTCAAGAACTTCAGGAGTTTCTGGAATTTTCTCTGGATATTCCTGCCCGTTATAGGATGGTTTTTTCTGTATGGCTATTTCCTACAGATTCTGGGGTCGGTGGCGACAGGAAAGGACAAGGCGCTTCCGAAGAGCATCGGGTTCTGGACCAATTTCGTGGAGGGCCTGAAGTTCCTCGTCTATCTGGTCCCTCTCTACATAGTCCTCGGGCTCATTTCCTGGCTCGCTCCGGGATGGGTGTATGTGTTGCTGTCCCTGTTCGCGGGCATACCCTATATCTATCTGACGCCACGCTATGCAGTGTCGAGGAAGTTTCAGGACCTCTATGACTTTCCGATAGGATGGGCGATGATATTCTCCCATTTCGGTGATGTGGTATTATTCATCGTCTTCTATATCGTGCTCGCCGTGGTCTGGGGCATCGCTTCGATACTCATCATAACCCTGGTGATCACGCTGCCTGCGTTGTCCTACGGCACCACCTATCTCGAAGCAAAGCTCTATGCGCGGGCATCGCCCAAGAAATCGACGACAAAGAAATCCAAGAAATAGTTATGCGCACAATTTTTCTTTTTTTCTTTTCCTGCCCGGCCATTCACGCCATTCACAGGTTGTGCCAGAAGTGCAGAAGCTTATCGGTTTTCGTACCATATTCCATGAGTTCTGCATACTCTTTTTCCATCTTGTTGACGATGTACTTCTTCATCTCTGCTCCTCTTTCGGGTATGAGCGAGACGGTTTTGCCGAAGCGAAGTTCGAAGAGATACGGTGAATCGGCCTGTCCCGGATAGTTCACCGAGAGAAGGCCTGATTCTCCTTTTCGCTTGGTCTGTTCCAGGAGTCCTTCGGAGATGCCGAGATATTTCAGATGGATGGATGTTTCCGGCGAGTCTGGCACCAGCAGGACGTCTTCATCGAGCGGCAACCGATGAATCCTCTTCTTGATTTCCTTCTCAGCATCCTTGATGAGCGTGAACAGTGATTTGTTTGAGAGCAGCATCGTTGTCTGGTGTTCACCTCTTCTTCATTTATATGTTTTTCTATATTTGTCACCCTGTGGTGGTATCATTAATCGAATCTTCTGGATAGTCTTCAATATGGAAAATAAACAAAACACGTCTTTTATGCAGCCATTCTCTCCCTATTAACCCATCTTCATTAATTATTTATACCCCCTGCTCTTTCATCTGATGATGTCAACGGCAAAGGAAGAGGTGGCAGAGCTGCTTCTAAGGTTGGGTGCGGTCAAGCTCAACTACAAAGAACCGTTCACCTTCACCTCAGGCATCCGTTCGCCGATCTATTGCGACAACAGGATTATCATCAGCCATCCTAAAGAACGGGACAGGTTGATCGGATTCTTCCTGGATGCGGTCAAAGACATGGACTTCGACATTGTCGCAGGCGTCGCCACGTCAGGTATACCCTACGCTTCCATCATCGCAGAGCGTCTTGGTAAGCCGCTCATCTATATCCGTTCCGGCAAGAAGGCTCATGGAGCAGGAAAACAGGTCGAAGGCGACCTCAAAGAGGGACAGCGTGTCCTTGTCATCGAGGACCTCATCTCCACAGGCGGTTCTTCGGCTGCCGCGGTGAACGCAGCACGAGAAGCAGGAGCCCTGGTGTCTCATTGTGTGGCCATCTTCACCTATGGCCTTGATGAGGCAGGACGTGCTTTCCAGGATATCGGCTGCCAGGTCAGCACACTCACCGATTTCACCACCCTGATAGCCAAGGCCCGGGCAATGGGCAGCATCACCCGGGAGGAGGCCGAGAAGATACAGGAATGGAACAAAGACCCGTCAGGATGGGCAAAGAGGAGGGGATCCTGATGATCATCAAAGAAAAGAGATCGATCATCCCTGCATGCGATGTGGAGACCCTTGAAGAGCTTGGACGGCTGGTCAAGGCAACCTGCATGATACAGGGAGTATCTGCCTATAAGATAGGCTTCGAGCTGGTCATACCCTTCGGCATGAAGAAAGTCGTCGAGATCATCCGCAGGCACACAGACAAGCCCATCATCTATGACCATCAGAAGGCAGGCACCGACGTGCCCTTCACAGGAGAACGCTTTGCAAAGGTTTGCAAGGCTTCTGGTGTCGACGCGGTCATCCTTTTCCCCCAGGCAGGTCCTGAGACCCTGCGCGCTTGGATAGCTGCCTGCCAGGCCCAGGGACTGCAGGTCATCGTCGGTGGAGAGATGACCCATAAGGGTTTCCTGCAGAGCGACGGCGGCTTCATCAGTGATGATGCTCCCTCCAGGATATATGCCCTGGCGGCAGAGCAGGGCATCACCGACTTCGTGGTGCCGGGGAACAAGCCTGAGCAGATCACGACCTATCGGCAGCTTCTCGAAGCAAAGGGCGTGAAGCCGGCCTTCTACAGTCCCGGTCTCATCTCCCAGGGAGGAGACCTCACCGAGGGGGCCAAGGCAGCCGGCGATTCATGGCATGCCATCATCGGAAGGGCATTGTACCAGGCAGATGATATGGCTGCAAAGGCAAAGGAGCTCGTGGCTGCTCTGGTGATGTCATGAGACCAAAGATCGGCGTGTTCGGTTTCTCCGGCGATACGCCTGTCGCACTCAAGGAGAAGGCCTTTGCCCTTGGAAAGGCCATCGGAGAACAGAGAGCAGTCCTGATAACCGGAGCGACGACCGGCCTGCCCTATGAAGCAGCCAGAGGAGCAAAGCTCGCCGGAGGCGAGGTCATCGGCATCTCTCCTGCAGACTCCCTGGAACAGCACATCCACCAGTACAGGATGCCGGTGGAGTTCCATGATCATCTTATCTTCACCGGCTTCGGCTACATCGGCAGGAACGTCATCAACGTCAGGACAGCAGATGCATGTGTCATCGTCAATGGAGGGGTGGGGACGCTCAATGAGCTGACAGGTTCCTTCGCAGGCAAAAGACCCATCGGCATCCTCTTGGCGAGCGGCGGCATCACCAATTATGCTGAAGAGATAAAATCCATGATCATGGATGACCGTTTCAATACTCCGATACTGATCGACAGCAATGCTGATAAGCTGGTGAAGAAACTGATAAGCATGGTGAGAAAATGAGGAACCGCTTAAGTCTTAGTTCTTCTTTGGATAGATGTACGAATTCACTATGGATCTTTCGATTGGTGTCGCTAAGAATTCGCCGATAAAGAATGCATTCTTATCTTTGGTCCTGATGATGAGCGGATCAAGATAAATGCCTTCCTTGCTTACTTTATGACCGACGGTCCATTCTGCTTCTGCAATAATGTAGGTTATGCCATTAGGAATTTCTGCTTCTGCTTCTTTGATGAGCTTCTTGGCATCAGCCGGAATGTCTCCCACCCGATATTTTGAAGTGAATGTGACTTTAGTCGCGGGACAACTCTTTTTTGAAATATATCCTGAACGCTTATTCTGAATTTCGGGAAACAGATGTTCGTTGATTGCATCATCCTTCACTCCCCTAAACTGCTTACAGTCGACTTCTCGTGGTAGTTCTGTTTCGGTAGTTGCATTTATGTCCACAAATATTGCCGATACTGATGTGGCGTCTTTATCCAGTCTATAGACACAAAATCGAGGAAATTCATTAATGAATTGTGATACTTCTCTTTCATACGGTTTCTTCACCCAGGGGTTGCCATTCTTTGAAAAGTCTTTTACTTTGTACTTGAACGCGATCTTCTGATTTTCTTCTGGTCTCAATTTCCTCGTGGTCTGAAGAAAAGATAAATCGATGCGGGAATAGGTCTCCATGATTTGGTTGACAAGTTTCTCTTCACCAATTTCTTGGCAAGCGATGTACATTTCGTCAATCTTCTTTCTTTCAGCGGCAATCTCTACTTTGTATTCTCTTATTTGTTTATTGAGTTCAGCTATTTGATCGTTATACATCGTACGTTCGATGGGAAGTTTCTTCATTTTGATGAGATGGTTCTTTAGTTTCTCTTTTCGTAAGGACTTGATCCTTACTTTCAAGGTCGCAATAGCTTCCATGCTGTTGTCGTATGCATCATGGATTTCCTGATACTTTCCGATTGCCCAGTCTTCTGGCGAGAAATCCGTTGGTTGGGCAGTGATAAACTCTTCAAGCCCATGTTTGTTGAGAAATCCTTCGGGGCTGGTAGCTATTGTTTCGATATCTGTTTCAGTATTTGCAATCCTTGCATCTGTTTCCATTATTATTGTAGTCCTTTCTGAGGGGTAATCTGCTGAGATTTATATTGGTTGTCATTGTTATGTAACCGGACAACAAACTTCTTAAATGATGAATGACGCGCATCAACCATGAAGATACAGATCATCCCTTCCATCCTGTCGGCAGATTTTGGCCACCTCCAGGACGAGGTCGACAGGGTCAGCAGTGCCGACAGCATCCAGGTGGATGTCATGGACGGCCACTTCGTGCCGAACATCTCGATGGGCCCTGCAATACAAAAGTCCATCAGGACAAAGCTGCCCATCGAGACCCATCTCATGGTATCGAATCCAGAGAAGTTCATCGACGCCTTTGCCGATGCCGGCTCCAGGCGCATCATCGTGCATGGTGAAGCCCTTGAAGACCCTCTTCCTGTCTTCGAGATGATACACCGGCGCGGATGTGAAGCCGGGCTTGCCATCAATCCGGACACGCCTTTGACCAGGATAACCCCCTATCTCGATGCTGTGGACATGGTCCTCTGCATGACCGTCTTCCCTGGCTTCGGCGGCCAGTCCTTCATCCCTTCGGTCCTGCCGAAGATAACCGAGCTGAGGAAAATGTTCAAGAAGGACATCGAGGTGGATGGCGGCATCAATTTCGAGACAGCACGACGATGTGTCGATGCAGGCGCCAACCTGCTGATTGTAGGGTCCTTCCTGTACAGGAACGAGGAACTCACGCCTCAGCAGGTGATAGCCAAGTTCAGAGAACGGTTTCCATGAACATCTTCATCATCGGAAAGATCGGTTCTGGTAAGTCGACGGTCGCAGAGATGTTCTCATCGTTTCAAGACACCCTGCTCATCGATGCCGACAGGATAGCGAGGGAGGTCCTCCGTATGCCAGAGGTCCAGAAGGATCTGCTGGAGACCTTCGGTGAGCTCATCATGGAAAACGACGAGATCGTCCCGGAGAGCCTCGCCGAGAAGGCCTTTGCCGACAGGGAAAGCGTGGAAAAGCTCAATGCCATCATGCATCCCGAGATCCTTGAACGCATCAGGGCGACGATCGACGAGACCAGGAAGAACATCATCGACATCCCCCTGCCGGGGATCGGCAGGGACGTCATCAGGCCAGACGTCACCATCCGTGTCGATTGTCCCGACGGGATCATCAAGGAACGGTGCGACCAGCCAGAGAAGCTGGAACGGCAGCGATTCATCGATTTACCAGAAAAAGCAGATTATGTGATCGACAATGGCGAAGGAATGGAATCGACCCAGGAACAGGTGGACAGGATATGGGAACAGTATGAGCATCGCTGTCTTCCCGGGAAGTTTTGATCCCATCACAAATGGTCATATCGATATCCTCAGGCGGGCGTTGAAACTATTTGACAGGATCATTGTTGGAGTGGGCTTCAATGCAGGCAAGAACTACACTTTCACTGCTGAGGAAAGGGTTGAGATGGTCAGAGAAGCTACCGAGGGGTTGCCTGTGGAAGTCGAGTCCTACACGGGATTGTTGGTCGATTTTGTCAAATCCAGGGACTGCTCGGTCGTCATCCGTTCTCTTCGCGCATCGACCGACTTCGAGCATGAGTTCCAGATGAGCATGTTCAACCGGGAGTACCATCCCGATATCGAGCATATCTATCTCATGGCCTCCAAAGAGGTCATGTTCATCTCCTCTTCCATGGTCAAGGAGATCGTCGAACGGGGAGGCGATGTGAAAAAGATGGTCCCGGCCAACGTGGCCCTTGCTCTGCAGAGGAAGTTCCCTGAAAAGCCATCCTCCCCGAAACCTTTATAAATTTCTTCACAGCCCCGCGTTTATAAATGAAGGTTATAAATGAATTGATGGGTGAATATCGATTCATCATCGGTCCATCGACTTGAACGGAGGAATGAAACATGACTGTTGATATCGTTGTGATGGTCGTCTCTGTCCTTGCCCTTCTCTATGCCGTTGTCCTCGCCATGCGGGTCAAGGCCCAGAAGGTCGGTTCAGCGAAGACGAAAGAGATCATGGAAGCCATCCATGAAGGAGCGATGGCTTTCCTCAACAAGGAATACCGCATCCTGGTCGTTTTCGTCCTGGCGGTCTTCCTGATCCTGGGTTTTTCCCTGACCTGGAACCTGGCCATCGCTTTTATTATCGGTGCGGTCTTCTCTGCCCTGGCAGGAAACATCGGCATGCGCATCGCCACCATGGCGAATGCCCGGACCGCCCATGCCTGTGAGACTTCTTTGAACGCTGGCCTGAAGGTGGCGTTCTCATCGGGCTCGGTCATGGGCATGACCGTCACCGGCCTGGGCCTGTTCGGCGTCACCCTGCTCTATTACATCTTCGGCGACCCCCGGATCATCTACGGTTTCGGTTTCGGTGCGTCATCCATCGCCCTCTTCGCAAGGGTCGGCGGAGGCATCTTCACCAAAGCAGCAGACGTCGGCGCTGACCTGGTGGGCAAGATCGAGGCAGGCATCCCTGAGGACGACCCCCGCAATCCTGCCACCATCGCAGACAATGTGGGAGACAATGTGGGAGATGTGGCCGGCATGGGCGCAGACCTGTTCGAGTCCTACGTCGACTCCCTGATCGTGACCATGGTCATGGGAACCTCGCTCTTCGCAGCCTCCAGAGGCGTGTGGCTTCCGCTGTGGATTGCCGCAGCAGGATTGTTCTCTTCCATCATCGGTTCTTTTTTTGTCAATGCCAAGGAAGGCAGCAGCCCGCACAAGGCCCTGAACCGGGGCATCTGGGTAGCATCGGTCCTGATGGCAGTGCTTTCCTATTTCATCATCGACTGGCTTGTGGGCACCATCAACCTCTTCTGGGCAGCCCTCGCAGGATTGGCTGCCGGCCTGGTCATCGGGAAAGCGACCGAGTATTACACCTCTGATGACCGAAAGCCGACCCAGGAGGTCGCCCGTGCCTCACAGACCGGCGCAGCCACCAACATCATCTCCGGCCTTGCATTGGGCATGCATTCCACCATGATCCCTGTCCTGGCCGTGGTGACCGCGATCTTCCTGTCCTTCTGGCTGGGCGGCCTCTATGGAATCGCGCTTGCTGCCGTCGGCATGCTCTCCACCCTGGGCATCACTCTTGCCACTGACACCTATGGTCCGGTGGCCGACAATGCTGCAGGAATAGCTGAGATGGCGGGTCTCGGGAAAGAGGTGCGGAAACGCGCCGAGGCCCTGGATGCAGTAGGTAATACCACTGCTGCCATCGGCAAAGGGTTTGCCATCGGTTCTGCAGCATTGACTGCTCTGGCTCTCTTCGTCGGCTACACCCAGGCGGTCGGCCTGAAGGTCATCGACATCATCAATCCGATGGTCATCATCGGCCTGTTCATAGGCGGGCTTCTGCCGTTCCTGTTCAGCGCCATGACCATGAAGGCAGTGGGTTCCACTGCCGAAGAGATGGTCGAGGAAGTGCGGAGGCAGTTCCGGGAGATCAAGGGCATCATGACCGGAAAGGCCAAGCCGGACTACGGCAGATGCGTCTCCATCTCGACCCATGCGGCCCTGAAGAAGATGGTGGTCCCCTCTCTCATGGCGATCATCGTCCCCTTGCTGGTCGGTCTCCTGTTAGGGGCAGAGGCATTGGGCGGCATGCTCGGCGGTTCCATCGTCACAGGATTCCTCCTTGCCGTCATGATGGCCAATTCAGGCGGAGCCTGGGACAATGCCAAGAAATATATCGAGTCAGGCCATCTGGGCGGAAAAGGGAGCGCTCCCCACAAGGCAGCGGTGGTCGGCGATACTGTGGGAGATCCGTTCAAGGACACCTCTGGTCCGTCGCTTAACATCCTCATCAAGCTGATGAGCATCGTGGCCCTGGTCTTCGCGCCGTTGATCGCCCACTATGGCGGCTGGCTGCTCTAGAACCTATATTTTTTCTTTTCTTTCTCTTTTTTCCTGTCCTTCTTTCTTGCGGTCGCTTCTTTCAGCTTCCTGCCTCTCAGCTGCATATCTCCAGCCGGACGAACATGGTCTTCGGGTCGAGGGGGATGGGATAGACCTCTGTCTTGCGTGACTTGCTGCAGGAGTCTCCCCTGTGGACCTGGCTGAGCGTCAGATAGTTCTGGTCTGGCTCAGTGGTGGACTTTACCGTGAAGTTATAGCTGATCTGTTGCATGAACAGGGTCTGGTTGAGGATGGCAAGGACCGTGCTGTTGATTGCCAGGCAGGAATCCTGCGGACTTCCGGTGTTATCACATTGCACCTTTGTCTTTCCGACCATGGGCGCTCCTCTTCCGCAGTCCTGGAAGAGTTCGGTCATGGAGAGCTTGTCGCAGCGGCTGTCCATCTTGAGGATGGCGTTGAGGGTGTTGGCTGCGAGCTCTGAGTGGATGAAGTCCTTCCTCTGTGTTGCGGGTTCTTTGCTGATGTCGAACTTCACCACGAACAGGAAGATCATGGTGATGAGTATGACGATGATGACCAGGCCCATCATCTCCATCTGTGCCTTCTTCATGCGGTCTGTCCTCCATAGTATGAGGTGACCTCGAGGATGCCGTAGCCGTAGCGGTAGCCTTCTTTTTCCCGGGGGTTGTAGGTAGAGACCGGGATGAAGGTCCTGCGGGTGGCCCCCGTCTCTGCCCAGTCTGGTCTGTTCTTATAGATGGTGAACACCACGTTCTCATCCACCGTCGGGATGACGATGGAAAGGTTGATGGTGGCGTAGCCGAACAGGTCGTAGTAGGCAGGAAGGTATTTTTCTGGCGTGGGTTCTCCTGATTTCGCGTTGAACCTGTCGTATGCCCTGCTGGCGGAGCCTGCGGGAAGTATTCCGTTGGGGTTCTTTATCGAATCATTGATGGGGTCATAGTTCATGAATGCAACCAATTTTCCGAGGTCGATGCAGTTATGGACCGGGACATCGTCGAAGCTGCATCGTATTTCCGGCAGGTACAACGCCCTGAGGACGACCTCTGTTGCCCGCAGCCCGTTCTGTTCGCTCTTCTGCTCGTCGATGTTCGATGTCTGCTGGTTCACATAGGCGATGATGCCGAAGGTGATGAGGATGATGAAGATGAACACCACCACGATGGTCTCGCCCATCTGGATCTGGGCTTTCCTGTGCTTTCTGCTCGGTCTCATCTTTTACGTCCTTCTTCAGGGCATCCTTCTTCTTGTTCTGTTCCTGTTCAGTAGATCAGCGGGCAGCTGTGCAGGGCCAGGAGCTTGTTCTTGTTCGCTATCCTGTTCATGGTGCCATACAAAGATTGCAGTTCATCACTGCCCGGATAGTTGTCAGCTCCTGCCAGGCCTCCGAATGTCGTGAGGATTGCCTTTGCATCATCCAGATAGCTATAACAATTATTCTCATTCTTCAGATACTCCGAAAGGATATTTGCTTCCTTCTCATAGGTGTAGGTGACCCTCTGAAGCCTGTCAAGGGCCTCTTTCATGCCGCATTCGAAGATGTCAGGGTCTCCTGAGATGATGGCGCCCAGGATTGATTCCCGCCCAAGATAGGGCAGCCCGTCATTCGGCGGTGCGGTTACCTGCTTGAACCTTCCGCTGCTGTCCATCTGATAGAAGTAGATGACTCCCCTGCCGTCGATGCTTCCTGCAATGGGCCTGATCTTGATGGCCTTGGCATCTTTCGGGTTCATCCCTGCGAACGTTGATGCACATTTTTTCTGTTTGGCGGTAAGCGTAGCAGTATTATCAGTCGGGTTGGCAAAGAACACGAAGATGACCTGATAGTTGTTCTCATCACTGAGGCTTGTGCAATCCTGTCCTGCAGGTGTCTCATTGACCATCTCTGTGGTCGTCCCCTCTGGCATGGAGGGGTTCTCCTTGTCCTGCATCAGGGAAAGCAGGTTCGGCCTGGCATTCGTATCATCATCGTTGTAGAAGATGTACCTGATGTCCGGACTGGTGACATAGAGGAAATTGTCCGCCTTGAAGGGCCAGGAGAACGGCAGGGCAGAGACGATGAACCTGTCTTTCTCTGACTTGAGACGGGTGGGGGCGAAGGCATGCTGGAACTTGAGCGGTGCCAGGCCGCCCATGTCGATCCCCTGGCAGCTGAACTCCAGCTCCTGGTTCGGGATGGTGATGGCATAGGTGGTTGCGGTGCTCTGCTGGCCTGCAGTGAGTATGGTCTGGAGCTTTGTCCGTACCTCGGTGTTGATGGAGATCTCTGCCACGCCACGGTGCTTCTCGATGGCGAAATAGAAGAACGTTATTATCAGTCCTCCGATGATGATGACAAAGATCCAGTTGAACTGGATGGCTATGGCTGCTCTTCTGCTGTCACGGAATCTCATCATATCCACCCGGTGGAGAGCAGGACGCCCTTGCCGATGCCTTCCATGCGCAGCTTGATCTGGCCGCTCTTGGCTTTGACGCACAGATACCCGGGGGTGTCGATGGTGAAATAGCCTCTGATGAAGTCCTTGTCGGTGTCATCGCCGATGAAGATGGGTTCCACCCGCTCAGGACCGATGAGGAAGACATTGTCCACCACATCCTCATCAGACCAGTAGTTGCAGGCGATGGGGTTGTAGTCATCATTTGTTGTTGGTGTGCAGAGTCCCTGAGCTTTCCTGTGTGCTGTGTCATATCTGAACGAACCGCCTGCTTCCTTGTTGATGTCGGTGAAGCAGACCCGGTTGAAATCAGATGGAAGGGTCAGCATCTGCATCTTGACGCTGCCGTATTCGATGGCCATCTCCCTGAGCGAACGCTGCAGCGTGGTCTTGAAGGTAACCAGCGCGACATCCTCTGTCTTGCCCTGGAAGTTGAGGATGACCTTGTAGCCGTAGAGCACGATCATGCCGATGATGACGATGCCCATGAGATAGACGAAGATCTGCCCGATGATCTGTCCTTTTTTCTTCAGGGGGCGTTTCGTCGCCGGAGAACTAGGATTTCTTCGCATGTTTCTTCCTCGGCTTCCTGGAGGTCTTCTTCGCTCCCGGAGCCTTCGGTCTCCTGGGCGTCTTCTTCTGTCTCGTCTTCTTCGTCCTCTGCGGGATTTTTCTCTTTGGGACAGGCATCTGCTTGGTCTGTCTCCTGGGTTGTCCAGGCTTCTTCGTTTCCTTCTTTTTCTGTTCCCTCGCCCGGGTCTCTTCCTCTGCTATCTTCTCCAGGTCTTTGAAGGCTTTCTCTTCTGTCTCTTCCGGCGCAAGGTTCTGCAGGCTTCGGAAGACGTCCTTCGCCGGCCTGGTCTCCTGTGCCTTCTTCGCCCGAGGCCTCTTCTGCACTGGTGTGTCTGTCTTGCTCTTCGCAGGCTTTGCCCTGGTCGGGAACTTTCCTTCCTTGAGTCCCCTGGTGACCGATTCCAGCTCGTCGAAGACATCATTCGTCTTGATGAGTCCTGAGAGCTTGTCCAGCACGTCCTTGTCTCCTTCGGGCATCTTTTTCTTGAGCTGGCCCACCTCGATCCATTCCTCTTTCGGTCTGGCCGGCTGTTTCAGCACAGGTTTCCTGGCAGGCAGGACGCTCCGTGCTGTCGGTCTTCTTGCCCTTGCCATGCCGAAGGCCTGGGTGATCCTGGTCTGACTGGGTGCAGGACCATGTCGTGGTGGAGCCTTCTTCCTGATGGGGGCTGTCGTCCTTCTCGATGCGACCAGCGGTTTGAGCGGCGGTCTTTTTTTCTTCTCGTAGAGTTCCTTGTATCCGATGTATCCTCCTCCGCCGAGGAGAGCGAGGATGAGCAGTATCAGGAGGATGATGTAGAGCAGGTTGCTGCCCGGCGGTTTTGAATTCGGGTCGGTGGGATCGTATCCCTCAAGAAGCTCGTAGTTGTCATCATAGGTGTCGCCGTCGGTGTCGGTCATGAGCGGGTCGGTATGTTCCTCGTACTCTCCCAGGTTGGACAGGCCGTCCTTGTCCAGGTCACCATTGGCATCGGTGGGGTCGTTGGGATTGAGGTCATAGAACGTCTCCCAGTCGTCAGGCATGCCGTCGCCGTCGGTGTCAGTGGTCTCATTTGGTCCGTTCCCGGTCTTGCAGATGCTGTTTTCACAGATCCCTGAGGTGCAGTCGATGTTCAGTTCACAGGCGTCTCCGTTGCTGCAGCCGTCGCAGCTGCCTCCGCAGTCCACGTCGGTCTCATCACCGTTCTTCAGGCCGTCGTCGCAGGAGGATGCCTTGCACACGCCGTCGCTGCAGACGCCGGAGGAACAATCCCCTGGACCGCCGCAGCCGAAGCCGATGTCGCAGAGGTCACATCCGCCTCCGCAATCTGTATCTGTCTCAAAGCCGTTGTGGAGACCGTCGCTGCAGCTGGATTCCTTGCAGGTCCCTCCGTCGCAGTACCTGCTCTCGCAGTCTGTATCGTGGAAGCAGGCCTTTCCGTTGCTGCAGTCATCGCAGTCTCCGCCGCAGTCGATGTCTGATTCCTGGCTTTCGGCGTCTGAGCGGCCGTTCTTGCAGATGGCTTCCTGGCAGCTCTTGTCTTTGCAGTTGCCGGAAAGGCAGTCGTTGTCATCGTTGCATGAGCTGTTGATATCGCATGATGAGCAGAGATAGCCGCCGCAGTCGATGTCTGCTTCTCCCTGGTTCCTGATGCCGTCATGGCAGCTGGGCGTGTTGTTCTCCACCGGCAGGGTGGTGTCTATCCTGATGCCTGTGCTGACCGCAGAAGGCCCGTGCCAGCCGACCCGGTCAGTGGCTCGTGCGAACCAGTAATATCTTGCGCCGTCGCTGAGGTTGAGGCCGTGGACCGTCCTGCTGGTGTCCCGTCCTACATCGGTCCAGTCCAGGATGTCCTGTGTTGCCGAGGCGCTGCCGATGGCGATCTCATAATAGCCGATGCCTGAAAGGTTGTCCTGGGCTGTCCAGGAAGCGGTCAGCCTGTCAGTGTATCGGGTGACGTTGTCCTGGGTGATGACAGGCCTTTCCGGCGGGCTCAGGTCGACGATGAAGCTGCTGCTGGCATCTGCCTGTTCCTCTCCGAAATAGCAGGTCACATAGACGGTGCTGGTTCCTTCTTTGCTCACATGGACGGCGTTCCGCGTGAAATGCTGCGTCTGTGCAGAATTCTCCATGCCCATCTGGTAGCCGTCCGGTTCGGTCCGGTAATAGCAGAGGGTCTCCTTGTTGGTCGTGATGTTGAGGTCCTGGGTCGTCCTGTTGTAGCTCTCGCCGTCTGCCGGTCGGTTGAAGCGTATCTGCAGGCTCCTTTCGAGGTCGGTGAGGAAGCGTATCTTCATGGTCTTCGAGACCAGGCCGGAGAGCCCTTCGCAGGCCACGTTGTACTCATAATGGCCGTTGTCGGCAAGGCCGGTGATGAGCGCACGATGGGTCGTCTGGTAGCTGTCTGCATTGTCGGTGTCGAAAGGTTCGAACACATGCTCCATCTGGCTGTAGTTCATGGTGGTGGTGCTGTACCTGCAGAGCGACGGCTTGCCGTAGGTCTCCACCACGAGCGTCGTCTGGAGGTTGTTGTTGACCGTCTGGAGGATCTCTTCTGGTTCGGCCTTTGCGGTGGTGATGGTCGGAGGGAACGGTTCATGGTGCAGGCCGAAGGAGGCCTCCTTGGTGTATCCGTAGGTGTCTTTGCACATCACGTGCATCTTCTGGTTGTTCGGGGTGAACCAGTCTATCTGTGAGAGCGTATGGGTCCTTCCGCCGGTCTGGTTGAATGGCCGTTTGAGGTCGAAGGGCAGGGCGACTCCAGAGATGTCCCATCTGCATTCCGCATCCCTTGTGGTCCCTATGACCGCATCATAGATGGAAGAGGTGCTGTAGCCATGTTTCGGCGCGATGAGGCTGATGTCCAGCTCGGGTATGACCAGGAAGGAGATCCTGCCGGCGGCATCGTCGAAGACGTTCTGGGGATCGGTGCAGGTGACGTCGAAAGCATAGGTGGTGTAGTCATCGAGGCCGGTGAGGGTCTTGCTGTGGTAGAAGACCAGGCCCTGGCCGATGCCCTGGATGCCCGGCGGGTCCTGAGGAAGGTTGCCGTCAGGGGTCCCCATGGTCCCGAAACAGCCGGCGTCAGGGTCTGTGTGGGTGAATGCCCATATGAAATAGACATTTTGCGCGAATTTGGCAAGATCATCTTCAGGGTTCTGTCCGTTGTTACGGGATTCCTGTTCGTAGGCAGCTGTATCCACCGGGCATTGAAACCATGCGCCCTCCTGGTACGCAGGTGTCAGATCCCCTTCTGGCATGTCTCCGGAGACCAGCTGGAGGCTTATCACGCATTTTCCCTCTTGCATGCCGTAGATGCGGTAGGAATAGTCCAGGTTGATGGTCTGGCCATTCTCGCCTTGCAGCGGAAATTCCATCGAGACCGATGCCGGCCGGCAATTGTCGAGCATGGCTTCTCCCATGCAGCCCCATGCCTGTTCGCTCTCTGTGTCTGTCCCGCTTCCGCTGATGGTCCCGCAGTCCTCTCCTGCTGTCGGACCGTAGAGGTAGGAACTCATCTCGGTGGCAGGGTCGAACACGTCCTTCACCCAGTCGGTGATGGCGTTGCCGTCCTCATAGGCGGTGTCGAGGCTGCAGGTGGCGTTGCGGAAGGTCTTGACCCACACGTCGACGTCAGGTCCGATGGCGTAGTCCTTCGGTCCTTCATCGATGATCCAGACGTCTTTGGAGAGGTTCACCTTGATATGGAGCTGTTTCATGCCGGTCTTCCGCAGGGCACGGTCCTCGCACTGCACATAATAGTCATATTCGTTGCCGTCCTCCAGCTGCAGCGTGTCGCTGGCGTGCTTCATCATCTTGAAGGCCGCCTCATCGGGAAAGGCAGTCATGCTCTCGAAGGAAGGCGTCGTCCCGTACCTGCACCTGACCGGTTCTGAGGCGTCGTCCACCAGGATCTCTGTGTAGGGCGTCTTGACCAGGAGGTAGGATTTCCTGGTGCCTTCGTCGGTGAGAAGGATGCTCTGGCTGAGTCCATAGCTGCCGATGGTGGGAAGCGTGTCGTCAAGCACGATGCGGGCTTCGGTCTCTGGCTGGTCGTTGCCGAGTTCGTCGACGCAGCGGATGGTGATGGTGCTGGTCCTGTCGCTGCCGGTCTCCTTGGGCAGCGGGATCTCGATGGTCGCATCATGGTCGATGCCGTTGGCGCTGTCTGCCATCGCCTGGGTGTACGGGTTGGTGAAGTTGGCCGGCAGATAGGTGATGCTGCACGTTGCCGGTTCATCGGTGACCACATGAAGCTCAGGGGTCTCCTCCTGGGTGTAATAGCTGCTGCCGTCGAAGGGCAGGGAGGTTATCTGGACAGCAGGGGCTGCCTGGTCCCGGACGATCCGGGTTCGGGTCTCGGCGACATGGCCTGCCTGGTCAAGGGTGAGTATGGTGATGTTGTTGGCCTCCTCTTCCCCTGCCTTGCCGCGCAGCGGAACGTCCAGGGTGAATGTGGAATCTTCCCTGTTGATGTCTGCCTCGGTCCTGCCGTCATCCAGGAAGATGCCTTCCAGATGCTCTTCCCGGTAGCTGCCGTGGATGGTTGCTTTGTCCTGGGCGGTCTTGTAGATGCCGCCCCTGAAGACCACAGGGCCGTCATGGGAGGTGACGGCCGTTATGGTGGTCTCAGGTGTTCTGGTGTCGAGATACACTACAGAAGATGAGGTGTTGCGGTTGCCGGCCAGGTCGTCCATGGTGACTACGAGGACCTTCCTGCCGTCCCCTGCGCTGTCCAGAGGAACGTCCTCGATGAGGAGAGGGCTGCTTGCAGGATAGTCGTCAAAGAGGATGTGGCCGTTGAGCGTTGCATGTATCCTGCCGGGATAGTCTTCCCGATAGGCGACCTTCACTTCGACAGGGGTCTCAGAGGTCACTCCCTGGTCCTTGATGGTGTCGCCTGCCGCGATCATCTCCAGGGAGATGCTCGGTGCCTGCGTGTCCTTGATGATCAGCAGCTCATTGGACTGTGACGTGGTGGTGGCATCGGTCGCGAGGATGTAGAGCGTATTCTCCCCTTCCGCGAGGTCGAGGCTCTGGGTGAAGCTGTTGTCGTTCCCCGCGAGCGTCAGGGGATACTCAAGGGTGCCTTGCCTGTTCTCGACGAAGAGGGACGCTTCCACCGGCAGGGCGCTTGGGATATTGCCGTTGATCGTGATCTGCTCTGCTCGGGTGAAGCAGATGCCGTTGCCTCCTGGGCAGCTGAGGCTCGAGGAGAGGCCGGACTGGTCGTAGAAGAGCGTGATCTGGTCCTGGCTGAATTCGTCCCACTGGTCATATTCCCGCACCACGATCTCGTTGCTGCCGTTCGTGAGGGTCACGTCTGCGCTGAAAGTGTTTCCATAGAGGTTCTGCAGGTCCTGTTGCACCTCGCCGTTCACCGAGACCTCAACGTGGTTGATGTAGGGGTCGTCGAAGACGCCTTCGATGCTCACGTCCTTGAAATAGACCGTGATGCCGTCGCTCGGGCTGGTGATGCTGACGCTGTTCCCTCCGGTGGGCTTGCGGTGGACGATGACCGTCCTGGTGCCGGTCCTGTCCAGGTCGTCGGTCACGCTGAGGGTGATGGTCTGTGTTCCCGGGACCAGGGAGACCTGGTGGGTGAAGCAGGAACCCGACGGGCAGTCATAGATGGTCTGGATGTTGCTGTCCTGCCACTGGCTGTTGCCCTCCATAAGCAGGTATCCTCTCAGCTCTATGTTGTCCTGGTCGGTGTAGATGCCGTTGATGCTCTCGCTGCTGGCGGGGTCGCTCAGGGCGTCGGGGAAGGTGAATCTTATCCGGGGAGCGGTCCTGTCGATGGTGAACGTGCTTGTCCTCTGTTCGCTTTGCAGGGTGTCTGAGAGCTGGTAGGTGATCCGGTACTGTCCCTCTGGGAGCGGCTGTTCTTCCGGAGCGATATCGACGCTAAATCCCACACATTGAGGATCCTCATCGCTGCAGCCGAAGCGTTGCAGGCTGTCCTTGTCGAGCCGGATGAGGTCATTGTCTGCGTTGTTCTGCCTGGTCAGCTGGATGTCGTCGAGGGTGAGGGTGGCATCATCCACCTGGGTCCCCAGCAGGACAAGCTGTTCTACTGTATTGTGGCTGTCCTTGCTGTTGGGGTAGATGTTCATGGACGGGATTGATGTCACATACCACGCTTCGGTGATGGCCGGTTCGCTGGTGAACCCGTCGCCCACCACAGCAGAGACAGCAAAGGTATATTTCTTGTTGGCTGCTCCGTAGGAATAGTCAAAGTTGAACCTGCCGTTGGGGCTTGAGGTGCCGGTCTCTTCGGTCCCGTCGGCGTCGAACAGCAGGTCCACCAGCGGCGCGGGCTGTCCGGTTGCCCGGTCGAAGACCGTCCCGCTGATGGTGATGTCTCTCTGGTCTGTGGGAGAGGTGAGTCCATTGTCCAGGCGCAGGAAGTAGGGGAACTCGCCTCCGCCGTAGGAGACCGAGACGCTGTCTTCATAGGTGGTCCCCCATTTGTCGGTGGCCGTCACGGTGATGATGTTCGGGTGCGCATCAGGATCGAGGACGACCGAATCACGGAACTGTCCCTGGTTCGGTTCCAGGTCCTTGACATGGGCGCCGTTGAGATAGAGCGAAAGGCTCACCAGGGTGTCTTCGGGAACAGTATAGGTGCCCTCCAGGGGGTTTGTCTTCGTGAAGGTGCTTCCTTTTGGAGTGGCGATGCTCACGCCGGGAGCGTAGCTGGACGGTTTCCTGTGGAAGATGATGGTACGGTGTCCCTGCCGTCCGTCCTTGTCCGTTGCTTGAAGTTCCACTTCGGTGGTCCCTTGGTCGAGGACGACCATCCTGTTGTAACAGACCTGCTGGGGGTCGTCGCTGCAGGGGAAGAGGGATCCGAGGTTGTGGCCGGGCTTGACATCTTCCACGCCATCGATGCCGATGCCCGATAGCCGTCCGTTGAGCAGCATGGTCGTCTGGTCGGTGTAGATGCCGTTGATGCTTTCTGTGCTTTTGGGGTCTGCCAGTTCCGCAGGCGTGGTGATGCCGATGGTCGGAGCCGTATGGTCGATGGTGAACTGGTGGTGTCGGGTCTCTTCCTGGAGCGTGTCATCGATGCGGTAGGTGAGGTCGTATCTTCCGTCTTCCAATGCCTGTTGGACGGGGATCTCGAAGTGTCTGCAGTCCGGTCCGCAGCTGGTCTGGGTGATGGTTCCGATGTCCTGGAGGACATTGTCGAGGGTGAGCCGGGGTGATTGGATGCTGATGGTCGCATCGTCGAGCTGCTGCACTTCGAGGATGATTGTATCTGCGCTGTTGTAGGTGTCTTGGTCGTTGGGGTGGATGACTGCGGGCGGTATCGCGTTGATGTACCAGAGCATGGCAGTCGCGGGTTCGCCGGGGAAGCCGTCGCCGATGAGCGCTGTGGCGCTGAAGAGGTACGGTTCGTCAGGATAGGGCAGGCTGAACCGGCTGCTGAACCTTCCGTCGCTCCCTGTGGTCGTCTGTTGCCGGTCATAGTCATCCTCGATGCTGACCAGGACGTCTGCCGCGGTTCCGCCCGTGTTGATGTCGGTCACCGTTCCGCTGATGGTGATGGTTCCGAGCAGGGTCGGGCTGGTCAACCCGTCCAGGATGATGCTGTAGGGGATCTGGCTTGTGCCGTAGGTGATGGTGCGGGTCGCTATGTGGGTGTCGCCCCACTTGTCTGTGACTTCTGCCCGGATGGTGTTGCTTCCGCTGTCGAGGGTCACGGTCCCTGAGAACTCCTGGTTGCTGTGGCCTGGCCTGGCGACCTCATTTCCGTTGAGCAGGAGCCTTACGGTCTCTACCTCGTCCTCAGGGAGGGTGTAGCTTCCTCTGACCGGCGTGTTGCTCGTGAACGTGGAGCTGCTGCTCGGGATGTCGATGGTGACTTCGGGGTCGAAGCCGGTGGGTTGCTTGTGGACCGTGAACGATCTGAGGCCGGTCCTGTCCTGCGGGTCTGTGGCGGTGAGAGTGATCTCCTGGGTTCCCGGCCTGAGAGCCACCAGGGTGTTGAAGCATATGTCGTTTCCGCAGTCAAAGACCTGGTCGAAGTTGTGTGCAGCGATGTCTGTAGCGTCGGTGATGCCCAGTCCGTCGATGGTCCCCTCAAGGTACATCGTGTCTTCGGTCGTGTAGATGCCGGTGAGCGATGTCGTGCTGCCCGGGTCGGTAAGGGCCGGAGGGGTGGTGATGGTGATGATCGGTGTGGACTTGTCGACGGTGAACGTGGCCTGCCGTTGTTCGTCCTGGAGCGTGTCCGAGACCGTGTAGGTGAGGGTGTAGCTGCCTTCCTCCAGTGGCGTGTTGATGGGGATGGAGAACTCTCTGCATTGTCCTCCGCAGGTTGCCTGTGTGGTCGGTCCGAGCGGGATGTCGGTGGAAGGTTCTCTGAGGAGTTGCGGATTGCGTATGGACAAGGTGGCATCATCAATCTGCTGGCCTATCATCTTGATGACCGACACGTCATTGTAGGGGGTGGTGCTGTCGGGGTAGATGATGAGGTCTCCGAGCCGGTTGACATGCCATAGTTTTACTGTGTTGGATGGTTCGCTGGGGAAGCCGTCCCCTGCAAGGGCCACGGCATCGAAGAGATACTGATGGTTGTCTTTGTTGAGGGCGATCCTTTTTTCATAGGTCCCGTCTGTCGCTGTCGTTGTGGTGGTGATCTGTCCTTCGTATCGTATCTGGACAGGGATGTCTGCTGCCGGTCCTGACGTCGTGGTGTCGGCGACGGTCCCCGAGAGAAGGACGCTCTCTGCGTTGGTCGGGCTTGGCGTGTCGCTTGCCAGGGTGATGCTGTAGGGGACGTCGGTGCCGCCGTAGGTGAGACTGATGCTGTCCTGGTAGGTTGTTCCCCATTTGTCGGTCATGCTTATGGTGACGGTCGAGGTTCCTGTATCCGAGATGGTGATGCGGGCGGTGAAGTCGCCGTTGCTGTGTTCGACATCTTCCTGGCCAGTGCCGTCGACAGAGACGGCCATGGAGTCGATGGATGCGTCATCGATGGTATAGGTGCCGTAGATAAGGTTGTTTTTGGTGAGCGTCCCTCCGCTTTCCGGACCCTGGATGATGATGGATGGGTTGTAGTTTGTCGGTTGGAGGTGGAAGGTGAGTGTCCTGGTGCCTGTCCTTCCCTGTGCGTCGGTCACGCTGAGGGTGATGGTCTGGGTCCCTGACGAGAGGGTCACGGCCTTTGAGAAGCAGACGCCCTGGGTGCAGTCGGTGACCGAATCGAGGTTGTCTGCGATGACATCTGCAGCGTCGCCGATGCCCAGTCCTGACAGGGTCCCGGTGATGGTGAGGTCCTGGATCGAGGTATACCATCCGTCGATGGATTCTTTGCTTTCAGGGTCTGAGAAGACCGATGGCTGGGCGATGTCGATGTCCGGTGCAGACCGGTCGATGGTGAAGGTGCTTGTCCTCTGTTCGCTCTGCAGGGTGTCCTGGATGATGTAGGTGAGCTCATAGGTTCCTTCAGGCATGGTGTTCGGGTCGTTGATGTCTATGGGCGTCGAGAAGCTCTTGCATTGTCCGCCGCAGTCGCTTTCGGCGGTGCCGAGGAACCCGTAGGGCTGGAGCGTCTGCTGGTTGAGAAGGCTCATGCCGGTGATGCTGAGGGTTGCGTCGTCCTTCTGGTCTGCGTGGATGATGATCCTGTCGACGAGGTTGTAGCTGTCTGTGGGGTTGGGGTGGATGGCTGTCTCTGGAAGTGTCCTGATGAACCAGACGTGGGTGGTATCCGGTTCTCCGGTGAAGCCGTCTCCGACGACGGCCTGGGCGCTGATGAGGTATTCTTCATCGGTTCTCGGGAAGTCGTAGGTGGTGGAGAAGGTACCTGCCGTTCCCGAGGTTGTCTGGATCAGGTCATCGTCTATGTGTATGTTGACGGCGATCCCTTCTGCGGGCGTTCCGCTGTCGGTGTTCCGGACCGTTCCGCTGATGGTGACGCTGTTGTGGTCGGTGGGGCTTGTCAGGGGATCGAGCATCACGTCATAGGGGACCTCTGTGGTGGCTGTCCCATACTCTATCTCGTGGCTGTCCTGGTAGGTTGTTCCCCATTTGTCGGTCATGGTGACCGTGATGTGGTTCGTCCCTTCGACCAGGTCGGTGGTGAAGGAGAAGTGTCCGTTTGCATATTGGACGTCCTGGGGTGTCCCGTCGAGGTCTGCGGTGATGCCTGCGAGGTCGTCGGTCGGTATGCTGTAGGTCCCTCTCACCGGCGTGTGGCTGTAATACGTCTGGGTTGCAGCGGGTTCGGTGATGGTGATGCTGGCGTCGTATTGGTCGGGTCTCTTGAGGAAGATGAGCGTCCTTTTTCCTGTCCTGCCCTGGCTGTCGGTGACCTGCAGCGTAACTTCGTTCCTTCCGGGAACAAGCTGTTCCTCTTTCGCGTAGCAGACCTTGCCGCTGCAGTCGGTGACATGGTCAAGGTTGTGGTCGGTGACGTCTGCAGGGCTGTCGATGCCGAGTCCGCTGACGGTCCCGGTGATGGTGACCTGGTTCTCGGTGGTGTACAGGCCATCGATGCTCTCCTTGCTCTGAGGGTCGGTGAATTCCTCCGGAGTATCGACATCGATGACAGGAGCTTGGGTATCGATGCGGAACGGCCGGCTCTCTGTCCTGCTGTTCTGGAGGCTGTCGATGAGGGTATAATCGATGAGGTAGTCATCGGTGGGAAGCTCGTCCAGGATCGGGACGGTGAAGGTCGCGGTCTCTCCGTCTGTCGAGCGGGAGACGCTTCCCAGGGTGAAGAACAGGGCGCTGTTGTCCTTCCTCAGGGTGATGGATTCATCGGCCAGGCCGACCATTGCGCCGTCGATCTGGGGGACCTGGATGATGATGTCCTGGACCGCATTATAGATGGTATCCGACGGGACGGCAGGATAGACCGATGCATCTTCTATGCGGGTGATGTGCCACAGCTCCAGGGTGTCTGGTCCGCCGGGGAACCCGTCGCCTTCCAGGGCATAGCTGAGGAAGGTGAAGTGATGGTTCTCTTCGGGGTCAGGGATGTCGAAGGAGAAGCGTCCGTCCTGGTCGGTGGTCGTCCTGTCCTCCCGGTTGTCATAGTCGAGTACGACCAGGGTGTCTGCGGCAGGGCTGTCCGTGTCCGTATCCATGACCTGTCCGGTGAGGATGAGCGGCAGCATGTTGGTGGGGCTGTCGATGGGATCAAGCGTTACCTGCAGCGGGACATCTGCACTGCTGCCGCCGTAGGTCACGACGACGCTGTCCTGGTAGGTTGTTCCCCATTTGTCGGTCATGCTGACCGTGATGAGATAGGGCTTCTCGTCGGTGAAGCTCACCAGATGGGAGAACGCTCCGTTGGCATGTTCGATGCTGACAGGATTCCCGTCATCCACCTGAAGGGTCAGGTCGGTCAGGAGGCTGTCATCGATGGAGTAGGTGCCGGAGACGACGATCTTGGAGATGAAGGACCTGCTGCCGTCCGCTGGGTTGAGGATGGTTATCTTCGGGTTATAGCTCGTCCCCTGCAGGTTGATGGTCGCGGTCTTCGAGCCGCTCCTGCCGTCGTTCGCCGTCGCGGTCAGGGTGATGTCATTGGTGCCTGGGATCAGGTCGACATCCTTGGTGAAGCAGACGCCCCCGTCCTGGCAGGTGAAGATGCGGGTGAAGTCATGGCTGCTGATATCGTCCGGCGTGTCCACGTTGGTGCCGTCCACCTTGCCGTAGAGGGTCATGTGCTGGTCGGTCACATAGATGCCTTCGGTGCTTCCTGGCGGGACCTCCAGTTCGGCAGGGTCGGTGAAGGTGATCTGCAGGGCATTCCTGTCGATGGTGAACTCATGGGTCTGCGATTCCGAGTTGAGGCCGTCGCTGATGTCGAAACGGAACGTGTATCTGCCGTCCTCTGTCAGTCCGCCGGTGATGTCCCAGTTGAAGATCCTGCAGTGGTCTCCGCAGCTTCCCTGCGCGGTCTCGACCAATGCATAGATGGTGCCTCCCTTGACCAGCTCGGGATTGCTGATGGAACTTGTTGTGCCGTCCACCTCCTCTGTCATGAGGCTGATGTGGTCGACCTCATAATAGCTCTGGGTCTCGTCAGGACTCATGGCCGTGGGCGGGATGGTATCGATATGCCAGACCGATTCCATGGCAAGGTCGCTGTAGTATTCGATGCTGTCTCCGACGATGGCTGCTGCGGTGATGCTGTACTCGTAGTTGCTCTTGGAGAGCGTGAACGTATCGACAGAGAACCTTCCCTGTCCGTCGCTCAGGGTCCTCCGGGTGGAGCCGTCCACCGAGACCTCGACGGTGATGCCTGCTGCCGGTTCGTTGCTGAGCGAGAGGACAGTCCCGGTGACGTTGAGATTCTTGCTGTTGGTCGGCGAGACCAGCGGGTCGAGGATGATGGTGTAGGGGAACGCGCCGCTTCCGTAGTCGATGACGACATTGTCCTCTTCGGTCCCTCCCCAGCGGTCGGTGGCCACCACACGGATATCGTTGGAGCCTTCCTCCAGCGAGATGGGCTCAGAGAAGCTACCGTCGCCGAACCCTTCGATGTCCTTCTCGTAGATGCCGTTGCGGTAGAGGGAGAGCTGCAGGAGGTCTTCTTCTTGGTAGGTGTAGGTGCCTCTGAGGACCTGGTCCTGGAAGTAGGTGCTTCCTTCCTCTGGCGATGTGATGGTGATGCTGGGCGCATATCCGGAGGGACGTTTGTGGGCCGTCACGGTCGTGGTTGCGGTGTTGCCCAGCGCATCGGTGATGGTGTACACGAAATCGTTGTCTCCATCCCGCAGGGTGAAGAAGTTGGTGAAGAGCCATTCTCCGTCTGCCTCGTAGATGTTGAGTGTGATTGCCGGATCGTTGTTCTGTCTGACCGTCCCGCTGAAGGGCGGATAGGGAGAGCTGACCTTGCCGAAGATCTCGAAGGAGGAGTCCACCACATAGACCTCGTCGTCGGCGAACTCCTGGCTTGTGGGCCTGACGAACGCGATCTCCGGAGCGTCCGTGTCGATGGTGAAGGGACTGTCATAGGTCTCCCGGTTGCCCAGGATGTCTGCAGTGGTCGCCCGTACATGATAGGTGCCGTCTTCGAGGGGGCTGTTGATGGTCAGCTTGCCCATGAGACAGCCCGGGACACCACACTCCATGGCGCTCTTGCCGGTCTGCACGATGCTGTTGTCCTGCCGGTAGAGATCGATGTCGGTCGCATCATGGAAGACCAGGGTTGCATCGTCGTTCTGGAGGATCTGGTAGGTGATCTCGTCCACAGATCTCAGGGTATCCCCTTCTGCCGGCAGGATGGTCTCGAACAGAGGGGCGCTGGTGACGTAGTTGACCTGCTTGGTGAGCGAATCCGAGTCCGAGCCGGTGACGTCATGGGCCTCCACATAGATGTAATAGGGGCCTTCTCCTTCGCTGAACCGGTAGTCCTGGGAGAACCTTCCCTGGCTGTCGGTGCGCTGCCTCGCTATCTCCTCATAGGCCTGGTCGTCGTATTTGACGGCCATGATGACCGTCGCGTTCTCGGCTGGGCTGTTGTCCTCATAGGTAAGGGTTCCTGCGATGGTGATCGTATCCTGGTTGGTCGGGCTCGGGATGTCCTGGAGGTGTATCCTGTTGAGAGGCATGACGTCGGTGATGTTCCATCCTGTGCAGGGGGCGAACTCGTTCACCTCGAAGTAGCTTTGGTAGGTCTTGCTGTTACCAAGCTCATCCAGGGCGAGGATCGATACGTCATAGCTACCGTCAGGGAAAGTCCCTGCGGCAGGCGTGAAGGTCAGCTGTCCGTACTCTCCTCCTTCCAGGGAGCGGAAGTCGACACCCTTGTCGGTGACCATCTCCCCGCCTGAGCTGTCAATCACCGTAACGGTCGAATCCTGCGAGATTTCGGCTGTGCCGTAGCGTTCGAGGAGCGCGACGACCTTGTCCACCTTGCAGGTACGGGTCTGGTCGCTCGGCGTGATGGAGAGGAATTTTGGTGCCTGGGTGATGTACCATGCCTCTTCGATGTTCGAGGCCATGCTGAGTGCATTACCCAGGTTGTCGTCGGCCTTTGCGGTGATGAAATAATGCTCTGTGTCGCCCATGAGCTGGGTGTCCAGGATAAAGGAACCGTCAGAGTCTGTGGTCAGGGTGTCGAGGAGGTTGTCCTGCTCGTCGCGGATGTAGACCTGGACGGTCACCGGTCCGTCGGACGATGCTGTGGTGCCGAGGATCTCGATGTTCCCGTCGTTCGTGAGCTTTGGCTGGACCATGATGACCGGCGGTTCCGGGGCGGTCGTGTCGATGATGATATGGTAGGTTGCCGTGTCGCCTGCGTTGCCTGCCTGGTCGATGGCCCTCACGTGGAAGTACCAGTCGCCGTCCTCCACATCCTGGTAGCTGACCGACGTGCCTGGCTCGACGACCTCGTCCGGTTGGGTGTTTGGGCTCCGGTCGAAGTCAAAGCTGTACCCCCTGATGCCCGAGGTCTCGTCGGCTGCTGTGAATCCGAAGGCCGGGCTGGTGCTGCTCGACTTGGTATCCTCAGGGTGGGTGGTGGAGATGATGACAGGGATGCTGGGCGGGATTGTATCTACGGTGAAGTCGATGGTCTTCTGCGCTGCGTTGAAGGAGTCGGTAGAGACGCAGTCGAAGACCGCCTGGTGCGCTCCTTCATCGGCACTGGTCGGGTAGCGGTGCTCCATGGTGGTCCCGTCCATGTCCTGCAGCGATCCATGGTCGAAGCTGATGCGGCAGAGGGCATATTGTGAGGTGTTCGCCGAGAGCACCAGGCTGTTCTCGTTGGTGAAGCCCTTGTCAGCAGGGCTCGTTCCGAGGACGAGCATCTCTCCGGTGGCGACCAGGTCAAGGACCCGTATCTCCTTCGTGTCGTGGTTGCCCGCCTTGTCATAGCAGGTGACTGCATAGGCATATTCCTGGTCGGTGCTGTCCTCATCGAAGATGATGGTCTCCTTCTGCTCGTTCTGGTAGGAGTCGCCGTCGGCGAAGGGGACGGTGTAGCCTGCATCGCCGCAGTGGGTCTCGTCCGGCAGGCAGCTATGCTCGCAGCGCAGCTTGCCGGTGTCCAGCTCTCCGCTGTCGAAGCTGGTGTCCTTGGCGACGATGTCGGTCTGCTTGAGGGAGTCGATGCGGTGGAGCAGGTTCCAGAGGTTATTCTCTGCATTTGCAAGCTTGCCGTTGTCAAGGGTCAGGGACAGTTCCGGTTTCATCTGGTCGACGAGGAACGTCCCTGTCAACTGGCCCTGGTTGCCCAGCAGCCTGTCTTTGCAGTTGATGATGAAGGTGAACTCCTGGTTGTCGGCCACGGTTCCGTAGCCGTCATAGGTGTGGGTCTCATGGTCATCGGTGGCCATGGGCTGCACCTGGTTCACCAGGTTGGAGCGCGGGTCGATCTCGCAGTCAGATCCTGCTCCTCCTGGGATCTCATGGGTCTCGAGACTCAGCACCAGGTCTTGGGCATTGGTGTAATAGCCGCAGTCGCTCCCGCCGCTTTCACAGACCTCCCTGGGGTCTATCATGGTGATCAACGGGGCCACGGTGGAATAGACCACCACGTTCTGATAGTCTGCTGAGACCGGATTGCCTGCCTTGTCCATCCCTGTTATGGTGATGTTGTGTTCGCGCCAGTCGATGCCCTGGTCGGCGAAGTCCAGGTCGACGCTGAAGGGAGCATCCTTGGTGACCTCGATGGTATGGGGGCTTCCTACCGCGTCGGTGGTGTCGATGATGATCATGCCGTCATCGTCCATGCTGCCGCTGATGGTCAGGGCCGGGATGTTGGTGTAGAGCGTGTTCTCTGGTCCATAGTATTGCAGATTATCGTTGGAGAGGGTGATCTGCCCAAGGGAGGGCCGGCTCTGGTCGATGAGGATGGTCAGTTCCTGCGGCTCTTCTATGTTGCCTGCCTGGTCGTGAGAGGAGTAACGGAAGTGATGGGTACCTTCGTCGAGCACCACCGGTCCTGTGTAGAGCAGGTCAGGCGTGCATCCTTCACCGTCGCAGTAGAAGGTCCCTGCGCAGCCAGAATCCTCTTCACAGTCGGCGGATGCAAGCTCGACCATGACTTCCTGGTTGGTCCAGGTGTCTTCGGTGTAGGTGGTGCCGTCTGCCTGGGTGGTCGTGGCTGATGTCTTCGGGACTTCCTGGTCTATCCTGACCATGCACATGCCCGTGCCTGATGGGTTGTCTGCCTTGTCCAGGGCCATGAAGCTGATGGGCAGCTCTCCTCTATGTCCTGTGTATTCCAGCACCAGGGTGTCGCTTTCGTTGTGGATGTTCCCGTTCGGGTAGGGTTCGCAGCCCGCTGCCTCGCAGTAATAGATGGCCTTGATGCCTGAGCCACTGTCGGTCGCGGTGATGGTGATGGTCTGATCCTGGTTGGTCCAGACGGGGTCGGTAGAGCCGTCGCAGGAGACATAGGGTTCCATGGTGTCCAGCATGAAGGTGAGCGATGCCTCTTCTCCGACGTTCCCTGCCTTGTCGTAGCCTTTGAGATGGACGGTCTTCTGTTCGTTGGTCGGGCTGTAGAGCTCCACATCCACGCTGAACCGGCCATGGTCATCGACCTGGTCATCGAGGGCGACCGTGTAGCCTTCAGCAGGCATGTAGAGGTCATCACCATAGACCTCGATATGGTCGATGTTCCAGTCGGTGAAGCTCCCGGTCAGGGTGAAGGTCCCGCTGTTGACCGCGTCCAACGGATCCGGGGTGATGACCGGCGGGGTCACGTCGATGACAAAGTCCTTGAAGTGCCTTCCCGGCCTGCTCCACTCTCCGTCCACCTGTTTCTTCGAGTGGAGTTCAAGCGTCTGCCGGGTGGGGTCGTCCTGGTGGAACGTATAGGCTTCCTCCAGGTCCCTGTTGAAGTCGATGGTGAAGGTCTGGTCATCCACCCGCGCGATGCTCAGCTCAAGGCCCTGGTCTGTCGGCAGCTTGAATGCGTCGAAAAGGTCGACGAGGAAAGGGACATCATGGGTGTAGGCTATCCCGATGGTCGGCCTGAGGTTGCTCACGTACATGCGGTCATCCTCAGGGTAGGTGAGGCCGCCGTCGATGTGCATCTCCGGCTCATGGGTGACGCCGCTGTCCAGCACAAAGGCCGAACGGGATACCTGCTCGTTGCCGGCGTTGTCCTTTATCTTCACTTCCAGGAGATAGCTTCCTTCGTCCATGCCCGGTTCCCCATCATTGTCGAACATGCTGCCGTCGATGATGATCTGCTGCTCATCGTTGCCGTCCTGGCAGGAAGTCGCCTGGCATGCTCCGCTGTCCGGGCCGCAGGACTGCACCACCGTCGAGGTGTCGAAGATCTCTGACCTGTTGATCCGTATCTCCAGGGAGGAACAGTCAAGGCCGGCGTTGGTATCGCTCAGATGGGCCGTCATGGTGGACGTCTCGTCTGCGCTTATCGTCCCGTCGGACGGTTCCAGAGAGATGGCCGGCGGCGTGTTGTCATAGATGACCCGGAAGACGCTGCTGTCCTCAGAGGGGTTGTCGAACGGGTCATAGGCGAACCCGAAGAAGTACAGGCTCCCTTCCCCTGCATAGCTGTAGGGGAAATCGAACCAGCCGGTGGGATATTGGTAGGCGAACGGATAGACGCTCTCTCCGGTCGTCACGTCCTTCTGGAGAGGCTCTGCCAGCGTGATCGATGTCCAGTAGGGTTCCTGTTCAAAGACCGAGCTTTCGATGTCATAATAGGTGAAATCCGACTTGTGGTCTGCGGTGATGCCGACAAAGGTGTCGGCGTTGAAGAATGCGGTCTTCTGCTCGTTGATGTTGAGCAGGGTGGATCCTTCCGGGCTGTCGGTGCGGACCTCGCCGGTGACCTCTTCTCCGTTGAAGGTCGAGGGGTTGTCCTGCGCAGATACCGTGCTGAACGCTTCTTCGTCTGCGGTCTCCACCTTTCCGTAGTTGATGCCGACCCGGTAGCTTCCGGCTGATGACAGCTGCTCGGCGGTGAATCCGTAGACCTGCAGATTGGCATCGGAGACATAGTAGTAGGTCTGGGCATCTCCCGGGGCATAGGCTGTCCTATACTCATAGAATGCAGGCGGCTCAGGCCCCTTCGTGTCTATGGAGAAGGTCGGGTTCTCGACATCGGTGGTGTCGAAGCGTTGGCCGTTGTGGTCTGCTCCTTCGATGATGAGGTCTGCATCCCCTTCCTGGCCTTCGAGGCAGGTGAGCCCGTTGATCAGGAAGATCTGTGATGACCAGGTATAGGGGTCCTGGCCGACCATTTCCGGTTTGTCGAAGGCGTCGATGAACGGGCCGTTGCAGTTCCCGTAGCTGAACCCGAAGCGGTCTATGTCTTCCAGCGGCTCGTCCGACGTGATGATGACGTCGTAGTATTTTGTGCTTCCCTTGCCGTTGGTGATGGTGGACACGGCAACATCATTGTCCTTGATCTGGACCGTGAGCATGGGCGGTCTTGTGTCGATGACCTCAAAGGGGAATTCCTGGTCATAGGTGTTGCCGTAGTAGTCCTTGGCTGTCAGTCGAAGGGTGTAGTTGCCGACCGGTTGGTCATAGGTGTTGGGCATGGCCGGGTCTTCTTTGGATTCCAGAAAGTGATGCAGGGAGTAGTCCTGGTCGAGGAAATCGGTGATGGTGTCGCTGACCGGGGTGAAGCCTGTCGGATGCTGTACCCTATCTCGGTGACGATGTTTGTCCATTGCGGATCGTCAAAGGTCGCGTCGATGGTGATGTTGTAGCCGTACTCGAATTTTTTATGGTCGTCTGTTCCTCTGCCTCCTCCGGCGTTCTCTCCCTGGATGTCTGGCTTGTCTCCCTTGAGTTCAGGCGGTTTCGTATCATAGTAGATGGTCAGCCTTGATGACTCGGTCGGATCATCTCCTCTGAGCTGCTCTCCCTGGTCGAGCATCTCGACATAGATCGTGTTTTCTCCTTCAAAGAGGTTGATGCTCTGAGAGAAGGGGATGTCGCTTCCTCCACCTGACAGGCTTACAGGTATCTTTGCGTATTGCGTCTGGGGGTCTTCTCCTATGACGATGATGTTCATCTCCACCGGCAGCAGTTCGGTGTAGGTCCCGCTGATGGTGACGACAGAGGTCCCTGATACCCACTTGTTGAAGGATTCCACCGCAGGATCGTCCAGGGTGATGACTGGAGCGGTATTATCTTCGATGACGAAACCCGAATCGTCTGCAGGCGAGTAGAGCATCGAGGTCTGATGATGGAACTCGTCCTCTGTCCAGATGCTGTATTCATAGGTTCCCAGTCCGTAGATGGATGGGTCAAGCTCAGCAGTCCAGTCTCCTTCCTCTCTGTCTGTGGGGTTCCCGCTGTCGTCGAAGACCATCTGCACCGATTCCTTCGATGTCCTCAGGATGGCCTGGCTGACGTTGACGATGGCAGCCGGTTCGTTGGCAGCGCTTTCTTTGATATGAGCTGTGATGGTCATGTCTGCGCCATATTCGATGTGTTTCGGGCCGTCTCCGGGCAGGGGGCTTGTGATTGTCGGCGGTTCTGTATCAAGATAGAAGTAATAGGGCTCCCAGTCCCCTTCCCTGAGGCTTCCGGGATCGCTGTATGGCGAGAAATGCATGTTGCCGCCCTTGTCATAGGCCCGGATGTTGACCGTGTAGATGCCTTCGTCTGTTCCTGTGACATCGATGGTCCTGCCGTCCGCACTCTTGATCTCCTGGGTGGTGAAGTCGAACTCATCCTTGGTATTTGTCCCTGCAATCTCCCATTTGATGTTGTTCTGCACAGGGATGGAAGGATCGAGGACGAGCAGGTTCGAGAGCTCTGCATTATCCAGCGCGTCCCTGACCCCTACCCTGCCGAAGGTGTTGTCTTCCGGGATGGTCGCGGTTATCTTTCCGAGGTCGAAGACATCGAAGATGAAGACGGTGACGCCATCCTTTGTCTCTGCCTTGAGCTCGAAGTCATAGGTGTCTTTATTGATGTCCCGCCCGTCGAGTTCAGCAAGTATGTTCTGTGGCTGCGTAAGGTCGTTCTTGTATATCTTGAGGGTGTTGTCCCGCTGGTCTATGCGTGCTACATACTTGTTCCCTGAAGGAATATCCTTGAAGAGTATGTCCAGCGCGTTCCTGCGGTTGGCGTTGTTCGTGATGGTCCCTCTCATGAGGAAGTCGGCAAAGGTCCATTCTTCAAGGTAGTCAGGGTTTTCGTTGTTGGTCTGAAGCTCTTCCCCGCTCTTCATGTAATAGCTCCAGTCGATGAGCTTGCCTTCCACAGTGTAGGGTATCTTGTCGGTGGCATAGACTGACTGGCTGTCTGGAGTGAGGTTGGTGATGAACAGTTCTGGCCTGTCTGCATCCACCTTGATGTAGACGCATTTTTCTTCGCTCAGGCCGCCGAAGACATGATCATTGCCGTAGCGCAGGCTGGTGGTCGGTGGTGTAGCGGTATTGGCTGGGTCTCCGTTGGTCGTTGTGTTCTCGGTCGCCCTGTAGCAGAAGGTATGCGGGTAGGGCGGAAGGTCGATGCCTTTGCTGCTCCCGAAGATCGCAAGGTCATCGTTCTCCACTGTTCCCTGGTTGGCTGCGGTGTCGCAGGTCTGGCCTTCTCCCCTTACGGTGCAGTAGTCTACGCTTGCACATCCGAAGCCATGGCGTGGGCTGTCCAGGCATTCCAGGAAGATGTCCTGGTCCCCTCTCCAGCTGTCTATGTCAGTGGGCTCTTCCTTGTTCTCGGTGTCGTAGATGTTGACTGTGGGTGGGACCTGGTCAAAGGTGAAGCTGATTTGGTCAAGGGAATCCCTTGTGCTGCCGCCGATGGTGATTGTGCAGTTCACGTCGAAGACATAGGTGGTGTTCCAGCTTGAAAGGTCAGGATAATCTGTGGTGAGGTCGATGTCCTTGATGAAGCGCATGTCCGTATCCGTAGCACTGTAGGTTCCATCCTCATCCATATTTTTCCAGGTCTCACCAGAGACATCATCTCCTGTGCCCACTGCTCCGAGCTTGTATTTGCATCTTGCCTGGTTCTCTGTCCGTATGCTGAGCCTGACCTTGTCGTCTTCATTGTCGATGACGTTCTTCGGATAGGGATCGTAGGTGCTGGTGTCGCCATCCACCCTGATGCTTTTGGTGCCTGTATACAGGTTGCCGGCCATGTCTGTGCAATAAAGCTTATACCAATACAGGCCGTCTGCCAGGCCAGCAGTGTCTGCGCTTCTGCTGCCGAAGGAAGAGGTCCAGAACCGTGAATAGATTTCATTGTCTTGGGTAACGTTGAAGTCGTCTTTGAGTTGAGGGTCATGGATGACCAAGGCCATCTGGTTCAGGTTACTGATTATGGATGTGCCCGCAGGATTCTGAAGCTCATCGTTGCACTGCACGAGCTCGTCGGCCTCTATGTGGATGGTCAGTCTCGAGTTCTTGCCGTTGAGGAAATCCCTGTCTATCTCATACAGCGGATATCTCCGTTCTCTGGCTGGTTCCAGTTCAGGATGCTGGGTATCTTCTTGTCGATGCGCAGAGGGAAGTTCTGGACCACCTCGAGATTGTGGATGTTGTCTCGGCTGAAATAGGCAAGGGTGTAGTTATGGTCATCATCGTCCGGGATAGTGCCTCCGTTGTTCTCGTAGGTTTTCTCGCAGAGGTCATATTTGTCATCTGCTGTGCAATCTGTTTTAGAGAAGGCGATGTTCGGATAGTCCAATGGTTGTCCGTAGGCTGTGAGGCTTATCAGCGTATCCTTGAGGCCTGAGCAGGAATCCTCTGGGGTCGCTTTCGCAGTCGTCGAACCCGTCTCCTGCAGGGACCTGGTCGCTGGCGAAGAAGACGAGGTCAAGCCCGTTGGTCACGTAGAAGCCGTTCTGGTCCTTCATCACTGGTTCTGTTTTGTAGTTAGTATTTTCAAGGTAATGCTTTTCAAGCGGGAGGAAGTTTGTCCGCGGCGGGTAGAAGTCTGTTTTCTTCTTGTCGCTTTTGCCTGTCTCATCTTGCTGGTCATCACTATCAGCATCTTTGAAGCATTTGTTTTCCCATTTGCAGAGTCCGTAGCCGAAGAAATCATCGCTCCTGGTCGTCACCTCATTGGTTCCTGACTTGGTGGTTGAGCCGACATCTACCGCAACATTTCCTGTCTGTCCTATGCAGTCATCCTGGTTGCCATAGTCGATGCAGCCGATATCATCCTTGCCAAGACAATCGCGCTTCCTCCGTAGTAGCAGACATTGGTGCCTTCCGGGTTCAACGTCATGCAGTAGTCGGCTGTGCAGAGGTCCAATGCCTTGCTGTAATAATCATATGGTTTTACATCCTTTTTAGCTATGCTTTTATTGTATATCCTGCCTCCGCACATGCTGCAGTCGATCTTCTCCGGGTCCTTATCTACGCAGAGGCCGAAGCCGAGCTCACCATACAACGGTTTCCATTTGCACCGGTCTCCATCGGTTTCAGTGAGGCACTTGTTCGTCTCGCAGGCATCCTTTGAGTAGTAGTCCTGGCAGCTGCTCACCTGGTCGCAGCCCCTGGCCAGGTCGACCGTGGTGAGGCTGTTGTCTTTGTAGCATTGGAGCAGGTTCTCGCAGGTGAACGTATTTGCATTTGTTGTTGAGGGGATGATACTCGGATCGAAGAACATTCCCAACGGTCCGTTGCATACATCGCAGATGCCTGTGCTGGCGCAGGTGGGTTTGCCGTCCTGGTCCAGGTAGCA